>JAKEIB010000348.1 GCA_022614705.1 Planctomycetota bacterium
CGGTTGCCGTTCCTGCGGGGATAGCAGCAGGGGCGGACGGCAGTCCCCCTGGAGTTGAGTGGCGCGGGGCTGGCAAGTCAGTCCATGATATCCCAGATAGGCCTGCGACGATCGCGACGTCGGGCGACGCTGAATCCCGAGGAGGAGGCGGCGGGGCGACGATGGGAGGCCTGGTCACGCAAGCTGTGGCGCCATATGTGGCGCGGGGTCTTGTCAAGGCAGGTACAAAACTGTTGAGCGACGACAAACCGCACGGAGTATGGGGCGAACGCGGGAGCTTTCCGCACGCGCTTGCCCTGATGTACGTCCAGATTGAGCAGGCGAAAAAACGGGAGTCAGACAATGAGCTGAGACGTAAGGCGGAAGTAGCCGCCCTGGAGGCAAAGCTCAAGGAACTCCTCAAAGCGCAGCGAGGCCAGAAGGTCGCAGCGCGGGTGTCGGTAACTAGCGTCGCCCGCGACACATTGCTCATCGACGGCGACATATCCTGGGGTTGGCCGACGCACCTGCCTGCAGAATTCAAGCCGGAAACTGAGCAAGAGATAATGTCACCAAGGTGTGGGCTCCTGCGCATTGTGACCGAGGACATTTCCAATCGCCACTTCATCCCTTTGGCGTTCGAGAGCCAAGTGCCAAAAACCATTGAACGCATGCTCAACTGGAATGAGAAGGCGCTCGTTGAATTTGAAGTTCAGGAAATAACGCAGTTCGGCAATCTTGGAATTGTTGACACTGACGATGAGGATCCGCTGCCCCCTTTCGCGGCCAGAGTCCGTGGATTAAAGTTCGTCGAGCCTATTAACGCCGTAGGAAACCCGGCTTGGCCGCAGCCCGACACGTTCGCGGACTCGGCGTCCTACTTTGCGCCTTGGAACGAATGGCGGCGAACTCCGGCATTAGGAACCGCTGACCTTCACAGCTTTTTAGCATATGCCAATCGAACGCTTAGGAATGGGCAAGCGCATCTTCACGTTATCCGGGTCACCGATACTGAGGTCGTGCTGAGCAGCGATGTCGTCTCGCGCGAAGGTTGGAAGTGGCGCGTGTTCCTTCGCGAAGGAGAAGGCTCGGCGAGTGAGATCAACATTCCTGTGGCAGCTGTGGGCAGAGAGCGAGCTTTTCATCTCTCACAGGGCTCACCACTATTAGTGACGTTTGACATTGAAGAGGTGGTCGCCGTCTACGGCTGGCTCTCGGGCGTTCAGGTGTCGGTGCGAAATGTCCGCGTCGCGGACGCGATTCAGTTTTCAAGCCAGACGGTAGGCAACTAAGTACACGAAACATCAAGCCATTGACCGTCGCTTACACTTCTGCACTGCGGATGGTTGGCGGCGTTTGACTCGGCGTTGATTTGGGGCACTGCCCGCAGATCGCGTCCATTTTTGGCAAGGAGGCTGCTATGCGTAATAGATGGAACTTAGCCTACTGGGTAAGGAAGGCTGCTCGATGGTCCGTCGAGCAAGTCGCCCTCACTCTTGGCTCGGTGTCACGTGGAGAACTTTTCCTCAGATTCTTCCTAGTAGGTCTGGGGATCGGCGTTCTCATCGCGATCCGAGCAAAATTAGTAGGCATGTGAGACCGTGCCGTCTTACTCGGCCAATCCCCCTGGGGTTGGCCTTTTTCTTGGCCAAGGGATGATGCCTAAAAACACGCAGCCGGCGGCAATTAGGGGCAGCAGCGTGCGATCCGCAGTGGTAAGCGTCTCGGCGTCAGCAGCTAGCCACAATACACCAAAGCCGACGGCAATCCCCGCACAAAGTCCGACAACGGCAACGAGTAGGCTGTAGCGAAGAGAAGGCTTTTGATTCATCGATCCATCCTCCGTGAAGCGATCCGACGATGATCGTCGGTGCACCAGCGTAACACAACCGCCGTCCGCGGCGCAATCAGCCTAAATGCGGCGGACCGATCGCTAGAACAGCCGTTCGGCTGACTCCTTTTCACTAAGCAAAGTCGTTAGAGAGGCGAGGCGACGCTGCCGCTCGGCGTCGGGCGGAAGGCGGCGAGCTCGCTGCCACAAGAGTTCCTGGCGAACGGGAGCCACGGTCGGCGGCACAGGGTGACAGACCTCGTCGAGCGGCGTGTGGCGGAGTTCCAGATATTTTTCGTAGGGCAGGGTGAGTCGGGCCTGGATGCGAGCCGGCTCGCGGTGGCCGCGCCCGTCGTCGACGATGACGAAAGCCTGACCAAACGTCGCCGAAGTGTCGAGGATCGTATCCTTGCGCAGCATTGGCACGACGTATTCTGAAAATCCGCGGCGTTCCGGCGATATGAGGCCGCGTTCCAAATACTGGCCGCCGCTAATTGACTCGGAACGAAGAAGGTCTCGGTCTTCACGCGAGAAGGTCTGCAGCTCTTCGATGTCGCGTTTACCAGTGACCGTAAAATAAACCTTGGCCAAAGTATTGTCGCGGACAACGTCCGCCAAATCCAGGTCTCTAGTGTTCAATTGTTCAGTAGTTTGATTGGCCATTATGATGCTGACGCCATGTTTAGCGGTTTGGGCCAGCAACGATGCGAAGCTTCTGCCGGCGATCTCCTGCACCTCGTCGCAAAATAAAAAGCAATGAGGGAGCGGCTTGGCCCGCTCCTGGAGCGGTCGTTCGGAGGCGAGCTTCATCGCGGCGTTCAAGGTTGTGTAGAGGCCCAGGCCGGCGATCTGCCGTGCGGTCGTCGACTCGCCAATCGTCGGGACGAAAAAATAGATCACTTCACGTTCCTTGATGGCGCGAGCCATATCAATGACGTTGGGGTCTTGTACGGTGGGCATCAAGTTTTCATAGCGCAAAAGCGCCTGGAGCGTTAAGCGAATCGCGTCTTCGTCCCGCTCGCGATGGCGATCCAGATAGTCAGCGATGTCCTGTAGTCCCGTCGTCCTCCCCGCCCGCCGGGATTGGATTGCCCGCTCGGCGACCCGAAGCAGGGCGGACACAGCGCGTTGGGTAAAGTAGGCGCCGCCGTACATCAAACCGTGATCCAAGTGGAACGCCTCGACCAATAGTGTACATATGCGCACAGCCCGGAATTCATCTGCTGTTACGCTTTGGAAGGGGTCGAAATAATAGGACTTTCTGGGATCGAGCGCGAAGTAGCGAAACTTGCGGCCCCGATCATTGGCCGCGACGCGGACCGCATTAAAGAGAGCGAGATCTCCTCCAAGGTCGAAAAAGAAGATGGCGTCCCGTTCCATCGCGCGATGCTCAGCGCCGGATGCGTCCTTCCAAGAGAGTTCGTAGGGCTCCATAAGCTTCGTCGCCATTGGCGCGAGTATGAGTGTTCCTTTGCCGCTACGAGTTCGGCCGCGGACATGAACGTGTCCCTCCTTGAGAAGCCGTCGCGCCAGGCAGACTGGGTCGCCGTTCTTACCGTCACCCCCCTTGTCGTCACCAACGCGGTCGCCGAGATAGATTTCGTCGGGACCGACAATTTTCGGCGCCGGCTTGGAGGGCGGGCGAATCTCCCAAGTTGGAAATGGAAACGAGTCCGCCATGTAAATTAGCCCCCTTCAGGCATTTTGAATGTAGCGCTCGTGGGAACGGTGGCGACGAGGAAGCGAGCCTGGTCATGGGACGCGCCGCTCCCCGCAGCGGAGCGTTGCAGAGCGTCGGCCACTTCCTGCGACTTCCGTTCTGACTCCGAGCAGACGATGAAACCGTAGTCGCCGCACTCAATCCAATTCCTGAGGCCGTATTTGTTGCGAGACTCGGAGAGATGTTTCTTTGCCTGCAGGACCGTCGACTTAACGTCGACGGAGCTGAAGTAGAGACGGTAGACGACAGGGCCGCCCTCCTCCTGGGTCAGGCAATGTCGCACATGATGGTGCGGCGGCGTCGGAAAGAGTCGGCGAAGCTCCGGCGTGGTGAGTCGATGGAATCTTTTCTGCTCCATGCAGAGCCAGAGCGTAGCGAGGTCGTAGTCAATAGCCTGCGTGTTCGCGGCCCTCCTGTCCGCGCGGGTGTAATAGTTCTCCCCGCTGGGAAACTTGTGGCTCCTTAGTTTCTTCGCTCGAATCAACGCAGAGAGCATGTCGCCGCAGAGCTTTTTTGCCTCGTTGCGGTCTGGATATAACGCCTCAGGAAAGAATAGACGCCTCACCACGCACGCTAACGTCAGCTGGTACACATCCAAATGAGCGAATAGGCAACTATCCCTTCGCTCTCTAATGGCCTTCTCATTCATTCTTTCCGTCCGTCACGTCGCCTACCAAAGCTCGTAGGGCTTAGTTGACATCACGTTATGAAAGGCAATGAGTTTCTGCTTTCCGTACGAACCCCCAAATTCTACAACTCGTTCAACCGATCCATCAGGCCCCCGAATTACCGCATCCGGCAGTTTCTCGCCCTTGCCAACTCCTTCCCTGTAAAGCTGCGCCTCGGGTACCGCGTGATCGACCTGGAAGAGTGGATTGAAGAGCAACGAGACAAACAAAGGCGCCAACATACTTGACTCATCGACCGCGCAAAAACTGAGGAAATGATTGCACTTCTTGACAACGCCGAGCAAGTGTTAGCGGAAGCACGTCCGGCTTTCCAGCCGGAAGGGGGCGGTTCGACTCCGACCGCTCGGCTCAGAAAGTCCGAATGGATCGTAGCGCCCTGCCGACTGGAAGTGGCGCAAGCATTGACGCGGCGGTTTCACTACTCGGCAGGCGGCTCGAATACGCGTGTGCTTGTTTGCGGTTTGTGGCGACGCGGCGATTGGCTCGATCGTGATTGCCACGGTGCGTCATGGTGGCTGCCGCCAACAAAGACCACTGGCGGATCGCTCGCGCCGGACAACCCGCAAGGCGTCCTCGCGTTGTCGAGGCTCGTCGTTGTGCCAGGTGTCCCCCGGAACGCTTGCAGCTTCCTGATTCGGCATTCAATGCGATTCATCGACCGCAATCGCTGGCCGGTTCTAGTGACGTATGCGGACGAATGGCAGGGTCACGATGGCGGCGTTTACAAAGCACTTCGAGACTGCGGCTGGCAAGAAGATGGCAGGACGAAACCGGAACGCACCTACGTCAAGAATGGCGTCATGGTGAGTCGGAAGCGTGGACGCAGAACGTTCACCCACACCGAAATGCTGGCGATGGGTTGCGAATGCGTCGGCTCGTTTCGGCGGAAGCGATTCGTAAACCGCATTCCTGTTTAATAGGCAAGACCCAGATGATGAGTCAAGTGTATCAAGCCCAAACAAACGCGCCGTCGTTACGCCGTAGAAGGACAAACTGTGTTTGAGTAGCGTTGCGATAAATGATATTTCATTCGTACAAGCCCAAAGCAATGCACGCGAGCTCAGGGTTTTACACATGGTTTTCGTGTGCGGTTTTCTTGAGAAGGAGCCAATCATGGCTACGGCAACTGCTAGTCGAAGGAGTACGAATTCGAGGAGCGACGGGACGCAGAAACAGACGCCCGTGTGGACCAAAGGATTTCCCGTCACAGTGGCGGTCTTTGAGTTCCCGGCCGCCAGTGACGACGGACCGCCTAATTTCAGTGTCCAAGTGACGAAGGCGTTTCGTCGCGACGAGAATTCGGAATACGAGTACTCGGCATTTCTCAATGGCGGCGATTTGCTACGAGCGGCGCGGCTTCTGGAAGCGGCCGACTCGTACGTCCAGTCTCGCCGAGAGGAGTTCTACCGAAGCCGTAAGGCTGAGCGGAGCGCGGCCGAAAACGGCGACTCGTTCTGACGTAGCGAATCCTTCAACACATTTTGCCCCACGATCCTGTGCATCGCTGGGGCCTTCCTTTCCCGCGATCAACCTTTATGGTTCCAGAAAACGATTAAATTTCGACCATGATTTTCCACACCATCGGTTACGGAGGCAGAACTCCAAGCGAGTTGGTACTGCTGCTCAGAGAGAGCGGCGTGCAAACTGTCGCCGATATTCGCCTGCGACCCCAGCGTGCGAGCATGGGCTATTACGTCCTCGTAAAGTCGCCCGACAAAGGCATCCAGGGACTGCTGGGTAGGGCAGGGATCGGCTACCGCTGGATTGAGGAACTGGGCAACCCGTTCCTGGGAGATGACAAGTGGCAGGAGATGTATCGAAAGTTGATTCACTCAGAAGGCGAGACGCGTTGCAAGGAACTCTTCGAGTTAGAAGAGCCGGTCTGCCTTTTGTGCGCCGAGAAGAGAGTCGCCGAGTGTCACCGCCTGCAAGTCGCCGAGTTTTTGATCGCAAGAGGCCACACTTTGGCGGGGCATCTGTAGAAGCATTCCGTCACGGAAAAGACGGCGGGAAGACCTCTTCCCGGCACCGTAACATGAAAACCGACATCATTGATAACCGCCGCGCTTACCCACTCGGGCAGCTCCTCATGACGCCTAAGGAAGCCGCGTTGGCGCTTAGAATCAGTCCGCGCAAGTTGTGGGAGATGACAAAGCAAGGACACCTGCCTTACGTGCCGCTGGGGCGATGCGTGCGTTACAGAATCTGTGACGTGGAGGCGTGGCTGTCCGAAAACACTCGTCGCAAGGATTCCTCTAAGCGAAACGTCGATCGATCCGAATGCGAACTCTAGAATAACGATCGAGGGCCTGAACTTTCGCGAAGCTCAACCCTGACAAGTCAAAAAATAGTCACCGGCCGGAAACGACAAGGCCGCAGCCTAACAATAATCCCATTACGAGGTTCAGAAAAGTGGCAAGCATTACCAATGACGGCGGCGGACGAAGACGCATCCAGTTTGTCGACACGGACGGTAATCGCCGTGCAGTTCGACTCGGCAAGGTCTCGGAGCGAAGGGCCGAAGAGGTCAAGTTCCGTATCGAACGGATCCTGGAGGCTAAGGTCACGGGCTTTGCTATCGAGGCTGAGACGGCCCGATGGATCGCGGACCTGCCGGACGAGCTCGCCAAAAAGTTCGCCCGAGTGAAGCTCATTCCCGCGCGAACAAACTCAGCGACAAAACTCGGGCCCTTCCTTGACGACTTCATGGAGCGGCGAATCGACGTAAAACCGGCGACCAAGGAGATATGGAATCACACCAAGCGAAACCTGATCGGCTGCTTTGGGCCGGAGCGCGAGCTGCCAAGCATCGGGGAAGGGGAGGCCGAGGACTTCAAGATGTTCCTCGTGGCCCAAGAGTTGGCGTCGACCACGGTCCATAAGCGGCTGCAGTTTGCCCGCATGTTCTTCCGTGCCGCGAAAAAGAGAAAGCTCATCGAGGAAAACCCCTTCGCCGAAGTTTCATCGAAGGCCGTCGTGAGCAAAGACCGGCAGCATTTTGTGACCCGCGAAGTCACCGAGCGTCTTTTGGCGATTTCCAGCCTCACATGGCAACTGATTATCTCGCTCGCCCGCTACGGGGGCCTCCGCTGCCCAAGCGAGGTGCTTTCGCTCCGGTGGGATGACATCGACTGGGACGCTTCCCGAATCGTGGTCCAGAGTCCCAAGACCGAGCACCACGAGGGGAAGGAGAGCCGTGTCATACCGCTTTTTCCAGAACTCCGGTCGGTCCTGGAGAAAGCAGCGAAGCTTGCTCCGGAAGGCGCAGAACACGTCGTCAATGAGTACAGGGCGCAGGCAATTACGGAGAGCGGCTGGCGAAACTGTAACCTTCGGACGCAGTTTGAGCGGATCATCAAGCGCGCTGGCCTGAAGCCCTGGCCCAGGTTGTTCCATGCCCTGCGGGCCTCGCGCGAGACCGAACTCGCCAAGAACTACCCAATTCACGTGGTCACCGCGTGGCTGGGGAACACGCCCCGGATCGCCATCAAGCACTACCTGCAAGTGACGGACGCCGACTTCGAGAACGCCGCGGGCGTGACGACGACGGTTGCCGAATCAGAAAACGGCGCACCGGCCAAAAGCGGCGCAGAAAGCGGCGCACCGGCGGCGCATTTTCCGGCGCAGCAGGCGCACGCGCCAAATCGCACCATTTCGCAAGCGCAAAAAGAAACCCCTGCACGGGCAAGGGTTTATGCGTCGCGAGGCGACTTGGTGCGAAACGGTGCGACAATCAAAAAGCGGAGAGGACAGGATTCGAACCTGCGGAAGGGAATGACCCCTTCACCGATTTAGCAAACCGGCGCTTTCGACCACTCAGCCACCTCTCCAGGCGCGGACGCGAGGGCACCACGCCTTAGCGTGGTCGGTCGCGGCCGGCTCAATGTATTTTACGGGCGGGCGCGGGTGTCGCAAGTCGAGATGCGTCGGATGCGAAAGGTTGACGCCGATAAGCGGAATTCGGCTGGATAACTAGCTGCCTTGTCGGGAGATCGCTTCGGCGCCGGCGACCATGGGAGCCGCGCTCGCTGCCGCCGGCACTTCGGATTCGCTTTCGATTCGCATGTTGTAGAACGAACGCCACACGAAGTACACGGCCACAAGGAACAAACCGGCCGCCCACGCGAAGCGCCATCCGTCCTTCATCACGATTGCTAGCTCAACCGCCAGCAAGCCGAAAAGCGTGGTGAATTTTATGATCGGGTTGAGCGCGACGGATGATGTATCTTTGAACGGGTCGCCCACCGTGTCGCCGACGACCGTGGCGGCGTGCAGCGCTGTGCCTTTCTCGCGAAGATTCACCTCGACGATCTTCTTGGCATTGTCCCAAGCGCCGCCGGCGTTGGCCATGAAGATGGCCTGATACAGCCCAAACGTGGCGATCGAAATCAGGTAGCCGATGAAAAAGAATTCATCCAGACAGGCAAACGCCAGCGTGATGCAGAACACGGCCAGGAAGATATTGAACATGCCCTTCTGGGCGTACTGCGTGCAGATTTCGACGACGCGCTTGCTGTCTTCATTCGAGGCTTTTGTGGCCCCCGCATCGAGTCGAATGCTGGACTTGATGAACTCGACGGCACGATATGCGCCGGTAACAACGGCCTGGGTCGAAGCGCCGGTGAACCAGTAAATCACCGCGCCGCCTGAAATCAAGCCGAGTAGAAACGGCGGGTGAAGCAGCGATAACTTCTCGATCGCCTCGGCATTGGCCAGACCGTTCGTGAGGATCATGATGATGGAGAAAATGAGCGTCGTCGCGCCCACGACGGCCGTGCCGATCAGCACCGGTTTGGCGGTTGCCTTGAATGTGTTGCCGGCACCGTCGTTTTCTTCGAGCAGGTGTTTGCCCTTTTCGAAATTGGGCGTGAAGCCGAAGTCGCGCTGAATTTCCTCCTTGGCGCCTGGGCGGCTGGCGATCGTGGACAACTCGAATATCGATTGCGCGTTGTCGGAAACCGGACCGTACGAATCGACGGCGATCGTGACTGGCCCCATTCCCAAAAACCCGAACGCGACAAGGCCAAAGGCAAACACGGCCGGCGCCAACATGACGCCACCGAGTCCCGGATCGCCCGTCATGCTAACGCCATAGGCGATGGACATGAGCGCGACGATTGCCAGGCCCATCCAAAAACCGCTGAAGTTGCCGGCCGTCAGGCCGGAGAGGATATTCAGCGAGGGGCCGCCTTGTCGCGATGATGCGACGACTTCGCGCACGTGCCGCGAGTTCGTCGACGTGAAGACCTTCACGAGTTCCGGAATGATTGCCCCGGCCAGCGTGCCGCACGAAATAATCGTCGCCAGCTTGAGCCACAACCAGCCGTCGCCGTGCAGATTGCCGATCAATAGCCAGGACGTAATGTAAGTGACCGCGACCGAGATGCCCGAGGTGATCCAAACGAGCCACGTGAGCGGGCTCTCGAAATCCATCTCGTCGGCGTTTTCGTACTTGGCTCGCGCCCGCGATTGATTCACGGCGTAGGCAGCGATGCTGGTGATGACCATCATCACGCGCATCATGAAGATCCACACGAGCAGCTTGATCTGAATTGGTACAGCGATGGCTTCGGCAGCGGCTCGCTGTTCTTCGCTGGCGGTGGTCATCGTTACGCCTTCCGGCAGAAACCGCGGCGTAATGGCCAGCATGATGAACACGATCAGCGCGACGCCGGTGACGCCGTAAGTCTCGAAGCCGTCGGCCGTGGGACCGACGGAGTCGCCCGCGTTGTCGCCCGTGCAGTCGGCGATGACGCCGGGGTTCCGTGCATCGTCTTCCTCGATTTTGAAGACGATCTTCATGAGATCGGCGCCGATATCGGCGATCTTGGTGAAGATGCCGCCGGCGATCCGCAGCGCCGCGGCGCCCAATGACTCACCAATCGCGAAGCCGATGAAGCACGCGCCCGCGTATTCGCCCGGTACAAACAAGAGAATGGCGAGCATCATCGCCAGCTCGACGGTGATCAGCAGCGTGCCGATGCTAATGCCGGCCTGCAGCGGAATTGCGTAAACGGGAAACGGCTTGCCCGCAAGGCTGGCGAATGCCGCGCGCGAATTCGCGTAGGTGTTGATGCGAATGCCGAACCACGCGACGCCATAGCTGCCCAAAATGCCGATGACGCTGAAGGCCACAATGACGGCCACGCGTTTCATTTCAAAATCGCGCAGCCAGCCAAAGTAAACAACGATGACTGCGCCAATCAGCAGCTCAAGAATGACGAGGAACTTGCCCTGCGTAATAAGATACGTCTTGCACGTTTCATAAATCAGTTCCGAAATGCTGCGCATCGATGGATGCACGGGGAGGTTCCGCAGCTTGAAGAAGGTCCACAGTCCGAACACTGCGCCGCCCAAGCACACGAACAAACCGCCCACGAGCAGCGTGCGGCCGCTCATCCCTAAAAACGTCTCCTGTCCAACGTCAGGAAGCACCAATTCCGCTTCGCTTGCGGTAGCGACGGACGCCGAAAGTAACACAAATAGCGCCGCGGCGCTTGCGAGGATGAAAGAACGCATCAGAACCAACCGACCTCCAAATCAAGGTGCTCAAAGCGGCGCGGGCCGATGGCCGCAACCTGTTGAAATCGGCCGATTTGCGGCCGAACGGGCCCGCCCAGATGTGCGAGATTAGACAACTTTAGCACATCCAGGGGGCGGTCGCCTACCGCCAATTTCCAGCCAATGTAGTCCTCTCGCTCCGTTCGGCTGAGCTCACGGCGGAATCCGCGAGAGGAAATTGCGTCTCGCGGAGCGAGACGCCTACACAGGCGATAGCCGCGGCGGCGAGCTTTTTCTCGTTTTTGCGGCTGCCAATTCTTCGCACCAGTTTTGGATCACCATTCCCATGTTGGCGTTGCGGTCCACGTTCTCCAACGACGCAAGGCAGGCGTCCAAAGCCCGTACGGCGGACTCCGCCGCCACGTCTGAAAACGCTCGCATTTCGGCCCGAAAATGTTCCACCGCGAAGCCGATGATGATTCGCAGCCGGTTCCGACGCTGTGCCGGCTCTTTTCCGGCCTCGTCGACGAATGCTTGCACGGAGCGAGCCAGCCGCACGCTTTCGAGCACCGGCGCATTCAGCTCGTTGAGAAGTTGTCGCCGAAAATCACCGAGTGCGGGATCCGTCATTTGCAACGCGCGCTCGATGCTTCCATCGCTCAGCTCGGCCGCACGCGTCGCTTGCTCTCGATCCGTACCTAGACCCGTTTCCAACAAAACGCGGGCGACGGTGTCCTGATCCAACGGCGCAAATCGCACGACTTGCGATCGCGAGCGAATCGTCGGCAACTGGCGCGACGGACTCGTGCCTATCAAAATGAGCAGCGCGCCCGGCGGCGGTTCTTCGAGCGTTTTCAGCAAGCAATTCGCGCTTGGAATGCTGAAGTGATCCGCGTCGTCGACAATCGCGATCTTGCGCCCTCCGAAAAATGGTTTGAGCGCGATCCGGTGGCACAAACCCTCTTGGTTGCGATGCTGGTCGTCGCCGATGAACAGCGAAATGGGTAGTGCCGATTTGTCCGGCGGAAGGCCGATTACGTCGAGGTCCGGATGATTGCCGGCGGCGAAAAGCCGGCACGATTCGCATCGACCACACGGCTCAAGCACGACGTCGGCCGCCTCGGTGCACAATAGCGCACGCGCAAGCTCCAGCGCGAATCGCCTTTTGCCAATGCCGGCCGGGCCAACAAACAAATAAGTGCTGGCCAGCCGGCCGGACGCCAACGCCTGCCGGAACCGGTCAACCACGTCGTCATGTCCAAGAATGCCGCGCCACATGCATAAAGCCGCGACCGCTGGTCGCGGACCGATCGGTTCACTTAGCGAACATCCACCGAACCACAATTATTGCCGAGTGCTCGAGCGCTACCAACCCGCCGCACTAATATTATTTGGCACTGTTCCCCATTTCATTCGCTGTATACTTGAGCTTATGAGGCGACACGGAGCAAGCAGGTGTCGTAATCGATCACTATGGCATCCCTCAATCCAAACGCGGCCCTAGTCGCGTGCCCCAGTTGCGGCGCGGAATACGAGTTTCCAGCGTCAATGGCCGGCAAGCGCGGGCGGTGTGCGAAGTGCGGCGAGGCGTTCACCGTGCCGGCGGCAGCGAAGGAGCCGGAGCCGCCCGAGGAATTGCCGCAGTACATCGGCGTCGAATGTCATCTTTGCGGCACGCGAATGTACGGCGGGCCGGACCAAATCGGAAAGGAGCTGAAGTGCCCCGATTGCGGCGCCCGTACCGTGCTGCCGCGACCGAAGCCGAAAAAGAAAAACATTCCCGCCGCTTTGGAAGGCGAGCAATACGAGCTGTGGGAGCCCGATGTGCAGCCACTTCCAAGCGAGCTGGCGGCCCATCAGCCGAAGTACATTGCCGTGCCGTGCCGCAAGTGCGACACGCTGATGTACGCTACGGAGAAGCAGATCGGCCAAACCATCGCCTGCCCCGACTGCGGCCGCAAGCACGTGGTTCCTGCGCCTGCAAAGCCGAAGCCCAAGCCCTCGCCGCTGGCAAGTGATGTCGAGACGCCGCTGCTCGACCCGGCCAGCGCGCCGACCGAGCGCCCGTCGGCTCTATCGCCTGAAGTCCGGCGCAAGATCTACGAGGACGAGCGCGACAGCGACTATGGGCGAGCGCTCGAGAAATCGCGGCGCACGGGCAAGCCACTGGAGATCGACGTCCGTGGCCGGCCGGTCATGCCGCGCTGGCCGCTGGTGACGGGCGTATGGCGAATGATCCTGACCGAGGAAGTCATCTCCCGATGGATTCTCTCATCGATCGTTCTTGGGTTCGCCGGCCAGTTCCTGGGCGAGGCATTGTTAACGCCCATTCAAGGCATGGCCGAGGCAATCAAGCTGATCTTCACAGTCGTAGGTGGCATGTTGGCCGCGCTGTGGCTCGCGATGGTCGCACCGTTCATTGTCGCCATTGTCGGCGAAACCGCGGACGGCCAGGCCAAGCTGCAACAGCCTCCGCGGCTCATCGCGTTCGACTGGTTCAACGAGTTGTTCAGCGTGGTCATGGCCGCCTCGGTGGCCGGATTGTGTGGACTTGGCGTGTCGCAACTGCTTCGGCTGACTCCGTTGGGGCCGACGGTCTCGGCGACAATCGTGGCCATGGTGGTCGTGATGGTGCTGCCGTTTACGCTGCTTTCGACGCTGTTGGAAGGCTCACCGTTTGGCGTCCTCTCGCCCCGGCTCCTCAGCAGCTTGGGGCGGTGCGCCGGAGCCTGGCTGCTATTCTACGTTCAAACATTCGCCCTTGCGGCGTTGGCGGGCGCCGCCGCCTGGATTCTCTCGCTCGCGATTCAGCCGGCTCGCGAAGGAGCGACTGTACTTTTGTGGTGTCTGGCGCCACTGGGCATTGCAGCATTGTTCATCGACATGCGCTTGCTTGGTCGGCTAGCGTGGTTGATCAGCGAACGGATGCCGGAAGAAAAAGACGAAAGCGAACCGTGAACAACGCGAGCGCCGGTCGCCGCGCTAAAGAAAATACCGCACGGCATTCTGAAACACACGCAGTCCATCGCCCGCGTCGCGCCGCGGCTCGCGCGTCCAGCGCGGGTGCTGTGTGGGGTCGACAATGCGCTCCGGATGCGGCATCAACCCAAGCACGCGACCCGTCGCATCGCAAATCCCCGCCACGTCTCCCATCGCACCGTTGGGATTCTCGGGGTACGGCACTGACGATTCGATTTCGGATTTCGGATTTCGGATTTCGGATTGTTTCGAAAGATCCGCAATCCCGGGTACCCTTTGGGTGCCGCAATCCGCAATTGCTCGATATTTCAGCACCAATTGTCCGGCCGCTGCCATCTGCTGGAGCACCGCCTCGTCGCGCACCACGAACTTCCCCTCCGCATGCGCCACGGGCAGCTCCATTTCTTGAATGCCGCTAAGAAAGACGCACTTGCCCGGTTCGACGCCCACCCGCACCCAACGTGCCTCGAATCGGCCCGAGTCGTTGAGCGTGAGTGTCGCGGTGGGACCACGCTCATCGGCCGGCGCCAGGAGATTCGTCTTCAACAGAACCTGAAAACCATTGCAGATGCCGAGAATCAAATTGCCCGACTCTCGAAACGATTCCAGCGCATTCGCAAGATGGTGTTGAATCTGGTTGCCCAGAATCCGCCCAGCCCCGAGGTCGTCGCCGTAGCTGAACCCACCGGGGATGCACAGAACCTGAAACTCGTTAAGCCGCTTGGGCTCATCGAGCATACGGTTTACATGCCAGCGCTCCGGCACACCGCCGGCCAGCGCGAACGCGTGCGCAGTTTCCTCGTCGCAATTCGTCCCCGGCGCTCGCAACATCAAAATTCGCGGTTGAGCCATCTTTACTGCCGTTTAGCCGCGCCGCCGAGTCCGCGAGGCGCAGCAAATCGCGATCGGTCACCACCCCAGCGACCCCTGCCACACGTGCTTTAACTCCGCAATGCCCGCGTCAATCAATTTTGTTCCACCCGCCGCAATTACCAGCCGCTCATCCGCCACGACTTCACCAATTCTCGCACTCGGCACCCCGCTGAAAACCCGCTCAAATTCGTCGGCTCGCTCCGACAACACTTCGCACAAAAATCGCGTGTTCGACTCACTAAACAACCGCACCGATGGCGAATCGATTGCGGTCGAAGCGGGCATGGCATCGATTTCGATGCGAGCACCGAATCCACCCGCGAACGCCATCTCCGCCGCCGCTACGGTCAGCCCGCCTTCACTCAAATCGTGGCACGCCCGCACCAAGCCGCTGTTGATCGCCCGATGGACGGCGGCAAAGGTGCGGCAGGCCCGTTCGGGATTGACTGTCGGCACCTGCCCGCCTTGCAGGTCGTTTACCAAGTTAAAGTGCGAGCCGCCTAACTCATCGCGCGTTTCGCCCACCAAATAAAGCAGGTTGCCTGGCTGCTTGAGGTCCATGGTGACGCATCGCGAAACGTCTTCGACCTGACCCATCGCACTTATCAAAAGCGACGACGGAATCGCAATCGTTTGCCGCTGACCGGTCGAGTCCGTGTAACTGAACTCATTGTTGAGGCTGTCCTTGCCGCTGATGAACGGCGTGCCAAGGGCAATTGCCACATCGTGACACGCGATCGCCGCGCGGACGAGCGAGCCGAGCGTCTCCGGCCGCTCGCAGTCGCCCCAGCAGAAGTTGTCGAGAATTGCAATGCGTTGCGGATCGGCGCCGACCGCTACGCAATTGCGGACCGCTTCATCGATCGCGCTGGCCGCCATGTGATACGGGTCGAAATCGCCATAGTGCGGGTTCATGCCGCAGGCGATCACGACGCCGCGCCGCGAACCGAGCACCGGCCGCAGCACGGCCGCGTCGCTCGGTCCGTCGTTCGCCGCGCCAACGAAAGGCTTCACGACGCTGCCGCCTTGCACTTCGTGATCGTATTGCCGCACGATCCATTCTTTGCTGGCAACGTTTAGCGAGGCGAGGATGCGGAGCAGGGTGGCCGTATGATCGGGAGATTTCGGATTTCGGATTTCGGATTGCGGATTGGGGGGATCAATCCGCAATCCCGGGTACCCCCTGGGTGCCGCAATCCGCAATCGTTCATACACGGCCTGGCGCACGACCGGTGGTCGGCCTTTGTGCAGAAACTGCATGGCCAAGTCGGCGACCCGCTCGCCGTTGTAGAACAACTGCAATCGCCCGGTCGGAACGAAACGGCCGATGACGGTCGCCTCGACGTTTTCCGACTGGCACAGCGCGTCGAGTTCCGGCCAGCGATCCTCGGGCACGGCGAGCACCATCCGCTCCTGCGCCTCGGCAATCCAAATCTCCGTGTAGGAAAGGCCCTCGTACTTTAGCGGTGCCCGGTCGAGATGCACCTCCACGCCGATTTTCTCGCCCATCTCGCCGACCGCGCTGCTAAAGCCGCCGGCCCCACAATCCGTTACCGCGTGAAACAATCCGCGGTCGCGCGCCGCCAGGAGCACGTCGAGAACCTTTTTCTCCTCGATTGCGTTGCCGATCTGCACCGCACCGCCCGAGAGATGCTCGCTGTGGCTCGTCAACTCGGCGCTCGAGAACGTCGCGCCGTGAATGCCGTCGCGACCTGTGCGGCCACCGACCGTGACGATGAGGTCGCCCGGCTCCGCGCGCTTGTACGACTTATCGCGTGGCAAGAGGCCGACGTTGCCGCAATAAACGAGCGGGTTACCCAGATATCGCACATCGAAGTAGACCGCGCCGTTGACCGTGGGAATCCCCATGCGATTTCCATAATCGCGCACGCCTTCGACCACGCCGCGCATCACGCGACGCGGGTGGATTACGCCAGCAGGAAGCGTTTCAGCAGAGTCTGAGCGAGCCGGGCCGTCCTCGGCCCCGATCGGGGGCGGGGACGCCCCGGCTCGCTTCAATCCCAAATCCGGCGGCGCAAAACAAAATACATCAGTGCTGGCGATCGGCTTCGCGCCCAAGCCCGTGCCCATCACGTCGCGGATCACGCCGCCAACGCCCGTGTTCGCTCCGCCGTACGGCTCCAGCGCGGATGGATGATTGTGCGTTTCGACTTTGAACGCCAGATTGAACTCGTTATCAAAGCGCACGACGCCCGCGTTGTCTTCGAACACACTCACGCACCAATCGTCGCTCCCCAAACGCTC
The DNA here is from genome assembly GCA_022614705.1 of Planctomycetota bacterium. Taxonomy (GTDB): domain Bacteria; phylum Planctomycetota; class Planctomycetia; order Pirellulales; family Lacipirellulaceae; genus JABDGM01. The sequence continues at coordinate 16,838 of JAKEIB010000348.1, forward strand.
GCGGATCTCCCGCGTGGCCGCGAAGATGGTTTCCTTGAGCATGTTTTCGAAGTGCCGTTCGCCGTGCTCGTCGCGGTAAGCGATGCGGCCGGCGAGCGTTTTGTGGCTGCAATGCTCGCTCCACGTTTGAGCGATCGTTTCTAGTTCTGCATCGCTCGGCTCGCGGCCAAGCTCGCGGAAGTGGCGTTGAATCGTCTGCATCTCGGCCAATTGCAAATAAAGCTGCCCCTCGCGACTAAGCCGCATGAGCGCGTCGTCGTTGAGGTCGCGGAGGGCGATGGTTCGCAGCTCGAATTTGTACGGGTGACCTACCTCCAGCCGTTGCAGTTCGAGCGGTCCGAAAAATACTTGCTCAATCGCGTCGTTGGCAAGCAGTTTGCGGCCAATGGTCTCGATTTGGGCGTCGTCGGCGCCGTCGATCCAATACTTGCGCAGTGTGGCGATCGCTTCGGGGTGAATCGCCAAATCGGCGGCGGCCATGAGCGCGCTTTGGGCGACGGGGTCCATGACGCCGGGCTTGAGGAGGACGGTAACGGTTGGAACGGACGATTTCGGATTTCGGATTTCGGATTTCGGATTGGAAGAGCCGTCCGCTAATCCGCAATCCCGGGTACCCTCTGGGTGCCGCAATCCGCAATCAGTGAGACTCGCATTGCCAACGGTACCGATCACGGCGCGCTCGACCACCGCGTCGACCAGAAGCTCATTTGCCAGGCGCACGATCGACGACTTATCAAGTGATTGGCCTTGAACGAGAAATCCTCGCGCCGTCGTCACGCGCAAATTGTCGGCCAGGCCGAGCTCGCGGGCCGCGGCGGCCACGCGTTCGCCGGCGCGGTCGGCCTGGCGGGCACCGCCCGAAGGGTGGTCAGCCGAATGGATGTCAATCTCCCAGAGCATCGCGGTCCCGTCTTTTCTTTGCCGCCGCTTCCAGCGTGGCAATCAGTGTTTCGTTGTCGCCGTGTTCCAATGCTTCCCGCAGGCCGCCCAGCGTTTGGCTCATGAGGTCGAGCGCGTCCAACACGCGTTCGCGGTTGGCGGCGAAAATCGGCTGCCAAATCTTGGCGTCGGCGGCGGCGATGCGCGTCGTATCGCGCCAGCCACTGGCGGTGAGCGGCAGATATTCGGTCGGAGTGGCGGCGGTCAGCGCGATCGCCACCAGGTGCGGCAGATGACTCGTGATGGCCAGCGCCAAATCGTGCCTGGCCGGCGTCATCGTCGTGACGTTCGCGCCCAAGCTTTGCCAGAAACCGCTGGCTTCCGTCACCGCGGCCGGACGAGTCGCGTCGGTCGGCGTGATCACGACCGTGCGGCCCTCGAACAAATCGGCCCGCGCGTGCTGGGGCCCCGTGCGATGGTCACCCGCCAGCGGATGACTGCCCACAAAGCGCGGCCCGCCGCGGCGCGACGCCAGAGCTGCGTCCACCGTCGCGACGATCGCCTCCTTGGTGCTGCCGGCGTCGGTAATGAGGCAGTCGGACGGGGCGGCGGCGGCCGCTTGCACCACGCGCTCGGCAATCGTGTCGACCGGCGTCGCCACGATTAGTAACTGGGCTTCCGCAACGCCGGCCGCGAGATTCGTCACGCCTTGATCGATGGCCCCGACTTTCCGCGCCGCATCGAGGCTATTTTGGCGACGGCCGATGCCGATGATACGGCGCGCAAGTTTCCGTTCCCGCAACGCCAACCCAATCGAGCCACCGATCAGCCCCACGCCGACGATGGCCACCGTGTCGTACTCAGCCATGCCGAAATTCTAAAACGTCGAGGCCGAGCAGGGGAGGGGGCCAATCAAATATGTCAATTCGTGTGCCACTGCTTGCGGCGCACCAAATCGCAACAGAAAACGATCCAAGATCGAATTCCGGAAAGTCAGCCAATCGTGGGGAAGCAAGCAGTGCCGAGTGATCGTCACCGCGCTGGAGGCGGTGTCAATCCTTGAAGTTGCAGCGTTGAGACGCGATGCGGCGCCGCCAACTCCACGACCCGAATCGCATGATTGTTCGTATCGGCAACATAGACCTTGCCACCGGCCGCCGAAATTCCGCCCGGTTCGTTGAACGTCGCCTTGCCGCCCGCGTCGGCATCCCGATTGCCCGCTTCGCCGCTGCCCGCGATCGTGCGACATGTTCTCTGAGCGACGTCAATCGCCTTGATCTTGTTGTTGTATGAATCGGCCACGTACAGCGTACCGTTCGACCAGGCCACGCCCAGCGGATGCTGCAACCGCACGTCACTTCCCTTGCCGTCCGTATCGCCAAAATCGAAAAGCGTGCCGGTCAATCCCACAAGCGTCTGCACTTTTCCGTTCGCGTCGAACGGCACCGACCGAACTGTGCTCCCTTCGCTGTCGGCGACAAATAAGTGTGTGCCGTCCGACGTCAAGCCGCTCGGCTGCGCGAACGATGAAAACCCCAGCTGATACGGCACATCCGGCAACAGCGGGCCATCCACGATGTCCTCGCGTCCATTGCCGGCGAAGGCGCCGATCGTGCTTTCATTGAGCGACATCCGCCAGATTTGATGCGGACCGGCCATCGCGATGTACAGGTCGTTACCGTGATGCCACAACGCCCACGGGCTGGCGAGCGGCACTTTGGTCGGCTTGGATTGCGGATTGCGGATTTCGGATTGCGGATTGGATTCGTTAATCCGCAATCCAAAATCCGCAATCCGAAATCGAGCTCCTCCTTTTTCACCCGTGCCAGCGACGGTCGTCACCTGCACTGCGGCCGGATCGACCTTCCGCAACAAGTGATTCTCCGTGTCGGCCACGTACAGCGCTTCCCCAATGAGCGCCATACCCTGCGGATGATTAAAGCTACACGTATCAAACGCACCGTCGACGCGTCCGATTTGGCCGGAACCGACGACGTGTTGCACCTGACCGTCGATCTTTGCGACGATAATTCGATTGTGATTGCTGTCGGCGATAAACAGCCGGCCGCTCGCTTTATCCGCCAACACCTTTCCGGGAAAGCGCAGCGGCGTATCGGCTTTTTTCTCGAAACCGATAATTGCCGGCCGCGGCGCGGGTTTCAGCAAACCTTGAGCTTTGTAATAGGGCAGGCCGTGATCGATCACCGTCTTGATGTCGTCGAAGCTGCGCTCGCCATTGGCGGCCCACACAACCTCGCCCGCCGGATCGATGAGCACGAGCGTGGGCCAGCTCCGCGCGCCGAATCGCCGCCAGATGGTCATTTCGGCGTCGTTGACGACCGGATGCTCGATCTCGTACCGCAACGCTGCCTCGCGAATGTTTTCGGTCACTTGCTCGCCTTCGAACTTGGCCGAGTGAACGCCAACCACGACCAACTCGTTGGGAAACGCATGTTCCAGTTTTTTCAGCTCGGGGAGCACGTGCATGCAGTTGATGCAGCAGTAGGTCCAGAAATCGAGCAGCACGAATCGGCCGCGCAAGTCGTCGAGCGAAAGCGGCGCCGCGGTGTTGACCCATTGGCCGCCATCCAGCGGCGGAGACTTGATGCGAAACGAAAACGGGTGTTCGTCCGCCGCCGTGGCGGCATCGTCCTCGGTGACTGGTGATTTCGTTTGGGCTTGTACCGCTGCCGGGCCGCCGACTAGCGCGATCCAGCTGCAAACGAGAGCCAGTACCAATACGGCGACCCATGGGCCGCTCAAGCCGTCGAATGGGACTCGCCTGCATCGGCAAAAAATTTGGCCAAGGGTCATGGATTCCTCATCCGTCCAAATGTCTCTTTTATAACGGATGCGCCGTCGGAAACGGTGGCCGCCCAATGGGCGTGGTTTTCGACTGATTTGCGGTGCGCAAAAGGAGGTTTCGCAGTCGTTTGTGGCGCCTGCTGCCCCACCTGGTCACATTCTACGCAATTCTCCGGCACCGGTTGAAGCGAGCGCGCCGCCAACGAGTGTCTTTCGACCCGCGTGGCCCGCCTATGGCTGGTTTCCACTACTGACATCGCTCTTTCCCGTGGAAAAGTCCTATAATTGGTGGCGAAGCCATCGCGTCCCATGGGCGTCGACGATGCCCACCGAATGTGTTCGCTAATTATGCCGCGGGGGTATGTGGGGCCATGCGTAAGATATTGCTCACTCTGATTGTGTTTGCCGCCGCGTCGCTGGGCGCTCAGAACGCGCTCGCCGAAGCCTGGGTCGCGAAGATGTTCGCCGATCAGTCGCACGACTTCGGCAACGTTGCTCGCGGCGCCAATACGGCCTACAAATTCGCCGCCAAGAACATCTACAAGCAAGACATCGAGCTCATCAGTGTGCGGTCCAGTTGCGGCTGCACGTCGCCGACGATCGAGAAGAAAGTGCTCAAGACGGGCGACATCGGCTACGTCACCGCCACGTTCAACACCCGTACGTTCACCGGCCTGCACGGCGCGACGCTCACCGTCGAAGTCCGTTGGAACGACAAGGGCGTCATGCGCCGCGGCGAGACGCAGCTTCGCGTCAACGGCAATATCCGCGGCGACGTGGTGTTCAAGCCGGGCGCCGTGAGATTTGAAAACGTCGATCAAGGCAAGGTTTCGGAACAGGTCGTTGAAGTTTCGTACGGCGGCCGCTCGTCGTGGAAGATCGTCGATGTCCGCGGCGTGAGCGATGATCTCGAAGTTGAATTGACGCAGAAGCGGCGCAACTCCGGCCGCGTGACGTACGACTTGCTAGTGCGCCTCAAGGATACGGCCGCCGCCGGTTATTTCAACGAGCAGCTCGTGCTCATTACCAACGACGAGCAGTACCCGCGCATTCCGATGCACATTGCCGGCCGCGTGGTGCCGGAGATTTCTGTCGCGCCCGAACCCCTGTTGCTGGGCGAGGTGGCGCATGGCGGGCAGGTGTCGAAGAAAGTGCTCGTTCGCGGTAAGAAGCCGTTCCGAATTGTGAGCGTGCAAAGCGACGCCGAGGATTGCTTCCAGTTCAAAGCGGACGGCGAACCAAACGAGCGGCACATCGTGGAGATCATCTTCGATGCCAAAAAGCAAGTTGGTCCCGTCAAGCAAACGATCAGCATCGCGACCGATTTGGGCGTCAAATACAACGCCACGCTGACCGCTTACGCCACGATCGTGCCCGGCTCGGTCGAGCCCGCAACGGCCCAGCCCAGCGCGACCGCCATTCAGATCGAAGCCGGCACCGCTAGCGCCGCTGGCAGCGATCGCGCGAATGTCGCCAGGTAGCAGGTCAGGCTTTCCAGCCTGACCGCATCGGTGTACCTGGGGCAGAGTCCGCCGCGGCGGACGATGCCCCAGATCGCTACACTTCTATGAAAGTCGCCCTCTGGGGCGTCGAAGACTCCGCCCCCGCCACCCCCACGGGTCGGCACTTCGCATTGACGCCCGCGGCCCGCGTGGGAATAATCCGCCCGCTTTTCTTGGTTCTTATCTGGTCCGATGGTGCGCGCGGCTGAGGCAGTGAACCGCCACGCGTGTTCCATGCTGGAATCGCACGCATTGTGCGCCCTTGCGGAAGGGGTATCCGACTTGTTGCGCTTACGGATCATCGCAGCGGTAACCATGCTACTAAGCGTGTATGCGGTGCTGCGCGCAGAAGACGAGCTGCCAATCTCGGAAACGCCCGCCGACGCGTCATCCTACCCAGAAACATGGTCGACCGATTGGCAGACCGTGCCGGGCTCCGAGTTGCCCGTTCCGTCGCCAGGCGCGCCGCCTCAACATTCTCAGCCATCCTCAGACGAACTAGCAGCGGATTCGGCCTACGACACCGATGACGAGCTATCCATCTTTTGGCCGAAACCAAAATGGTTCGGCCTCCGCCACTCCACAACGCACGGCCGACACGTCGGTCGCGGCTCTCCGCTGGGTGGCACGAGCTGGCGAAATCGACCGTTCTACGTCGGCGGCGAGATCGGTACGATGTGGCTTACTCAATCGATCGATGAAAACGTATCGCGAGACGTCGATACGTTTGGCGGAGTCTTCGCCGGCTGGGATTGGGACCATTACTGGGGCGGCGAACTGCACTTCGACTGGTCGACGCCCGAACTCAAGAACAGCGAAGCGCCAGACGCCGACCGCACCGATTCGCTATTCACTTGGAACTACAACTTTCTCTACTACCCTTGGGGCGACGCGAAGTTTCGCCCCTATTGGCGTGCCGGTATCGGCAACACACACTTCGATTTCCCGCTCGACGACGGCTCGCGACACGACGAATGGATGTGGACGTTTCCACTGGGCATCGGCGTCAAGTATCCTGTACGACGATGGCTGGCCGCCCGCGCGGAACTGGCCGACCATTTAACATTCGACGACGACTACCCAACGCAGCACAACGTGACGCTTACGTTCGGTCTCGAATGGCGTTTCGGCGCGCACCCGCCCTCCTACTGGCCCTGGAACCCCAGCCGACATATCTGGTAGCGTGGAGGGCAAATGACGAATGACGAATGTCGAATGTCGAATGTCGAATGTCGAATGACGTGAAACATTCGTCATTCGGGCTTCGTCATTCGTCATTAAATCGGCTCATTTCATACGCCCAATTTCCTCGTGAACGCCAGCTACCCACCCGCCTCCGCCGCCCCTCGCATCGCCGTCATCGGCGGCGGCATCACGGGGCTCGCTGCAGCGCATCGCCTTCACGAGCTCTTGCCGCGGGCCGAAGTCGCGCTGTTTGAGGCGGGCCCGCGCGTCGGCGGCGTGCTGGACACTGCTCATCTAGACGGCTTCCTCGTTGAACGCTCGGCCGATAATTTTCTCACGCGCCTTCCGCAAGCCGTCGCGCTTTGCCGCCGTGTGGGTCTCGCCGATGAGTTACTCTCCACCGACGAAACGCGACGCCGCGCGTTCGTCGTGAAAAACGGCCAACTGGTTCCAATTCCGGACGGCTTTTTCCTGATGTCGCCGCGGAAGCTTGGCCCGCTGCTCGGCTCAAACGTCTTGAGCGTGCCGGGCAAGCTCCGCCTACTCGCCGAAACATTCGTTCCTCGCGGTCCCGCTTCAAAAGAACTGAACCCTGAACCCCGAACCCTGAACCCTCCCGACGAAAGCGTCGCCTCGTTCGCCCGCCGCCGCCTCGGAAACGAAACCTTCGAGCGACTCGTTCAACCACTCGTCGCCGGCATCTACACGGCCGACCCCGAAAAACTCAGCATGGCCGCCACGATGCCCGAGTTCCTCGCCCAAGAGCGCGACCACGGCAGCCTTCTCCGCGCCCGCCGACGAGCTGGTCGCTTCCGAGACCAATCCGACGACTCCAGCGGCGCCCGCTACAGCCTTTTCGCCGCCCCAAAGGACGGAATGGCAAGCCTCGTCCAGGCGCTCGTTGCGCGCATATCTCCTTCTGCAATTCATCTGAACGCGCCGATCGAGAGCGTTCGTCAAATGTCGGACGGTCGTTGGCAGCTTGATTTCGGATTTCGGATTTCGGATTTCGGATTAGCGGAAGGCTCTTTCAATCCGCAATCCCGGGTACCCTCTGGGTGCCGCAATCCGCAATCCGCTTTCGACGCTCTCATTCTCGCCGTCCCAGCTTATGCCGCAGCCGAATTGCTCAGGCGTCATGATCCGACCCTTGCAACCGAACTTGCAACAATCGAGTACGCCGGCTGCGCCGTCGTCAGCCTCGCGTTCCAACGAAACCAAATCGGCCACGCCCTCGACGGTTTCGGCTTCGTAGTCCCGCAAGTGGAACGCCGTCGCATCATCGCGGCCAGCTTCGCCAGTCAAAAATTTCCGGGCCGCGCGCCGGAAGGCGCCGCGCTAATTCGCGTCTTCATCGGCGGCGCGCTGCAACCCGAACTGCTCGACTTGCCGGACCACGAACTGCGACAGCTCGCGCTCGACGAACTGCGCGACCTGCTCCAAATTACGGGCGAACCATTGCTCACCGACATCGCACGCTGGCCCCGCTCGATGCCCCAATACCACGTTGGCCATCTGGATCGCATCGCGCGCATCGAAGAGCTCGCCGCGCGCCATCCCACGCTCGCCCTGGCCGGCAACGCCTACCGCGGCGTCGGCATCCCCCAATGCATCGCCAGCGCCGAATCCGCCGCCGAACGCCTCGCCACCCCGATTACGCCATAAAGCCGCGGCCGCCGGTTGCGATAACCTGGCTAACCGCGACCGGCTGATCTAGACAGTTGTAACGTATAAGCTACAATTGCGTGGATGGTTGAAATCCGCCGCTATGTCACGGAATCGGGCGCGGATGTCGTCGGTAATATGGTTGGCGGAATTGAAGGATGTCCGCGCTCGCGCCAAGGTGGCGGCACGCATTGCGCGCTTGGCCTCGGGCAACTTCGGCGACTGCAAGCCGATTCGCGCCGGCGTGTGGGAACTGCGAATCGATTGGGGCCCCGGCTATCGCGTGTATTACGCCATGCTCGAGCAAACGTGTGTGCTGCTACTCTGCGGCGGCGACAAGCGCAAACAAGCGGCCGACATCAAACGGGCGATCGAGTATTGGGACGATTACCAGCGAAGGACAACGACGTGAAACGCAAGGCAAGTATTCCACATGACAAGGCGATCGTCGAGGAATTGCGGCGCGACCCGGAGTTTGCGGCCGAGTATCTTAAGGCGGCGCTTGAGGACTCGGACGAGCCGCAAGTGCTCCTTGTCGTGCTGCGTCATCTGGCGGAAGCCAAGGGCGGCGTCGCCAAGATTGCGAAGGCGTCGGGTTTGAAGCGAGAGAGCCTATACCGAGCACTGTCGGAACGAGGCAACCCGCGACTCTCGACGCTAACGGCGGTGATGAAGGCCGTCGGGCTGAGACTCACGGTCGAGACAAAATCCTCGCGAGCGTGAATGCGCAGCATAGTCCGTTGCCCTGACAGGGGCTGGACCGCCCAACGTAGTAGGCACACACCATGTGCCGTAACGGAGGCGGATGTTGCTCCGTTGATGTGAAGCACCACTGCGCCTGTTGGCCTGGCTGCTACGGAACACGGAGTCTGCCTGCCACGTCGATCGAGTACAGCGCGCAAAAAAGTCCGCCTCCATTGCCACGCGGCGATGAAGGCGGTTTACTTCATCGGGTTTCCAACCGTAGTCTCGTAGCTGAATTCGCAAGAATTCAGCCCTGAAGTCTCGCGACTTCAGCGACAGGTGTTGCAGTCGCCTTCTGGGCACTTGCCTGGCGATTCACGAATCGCAGGTCGCGAGCACTCAAGCGGTTCAGCGGCACGGTCGTTGTCCGGCCGTTGTCCTTAAGCAATTGAACATGGCCGTTGAGAAATCGGACCAGCCGTGCGTTGACCGAATAGCGGCCCGTGTTGTCGATCCACACGCGCATCTCGTTGCTGGCCAATCCGCCCGCTTCACGCAAGACTTTGCGCGACGCGCCGAAGATGTCATCGGTTTCTCCCTCGGCGGGCGGAGTGCCCTCGCCCGGTGTTTCGGCTGGCGCTTCAGTCGGCGCGGTTTCGGTCGCTGCAGGCGTGGTCTCGGCCGGTGCGCTCTCGGCACTTTCACCGCCGAACAAATCGTCCGCCGGCTCCTCGGTCGCGGGCGTTTCAGCCGGTGCAGCCGGCTCCGTGGCGGGAGTATCGGCAGGTGCCGCCGGTTCGGCGGGCGTTTCCGTCGTCGGGCCGAACAAGTCGTCGGCCTCGGCCGGTGTTTCAGCCGGCACGGCAGGCTCGGTCGCCGGCGGTGTTACGGCAGGCGCCTCCGTGGCAGGCGGCGTTGTGCCCTCGGTGCCGTTGAATAGGTCTTCGGCCGGCGGGGCTACTTCCGTCGCAGCCGGCGTTTGCGGTGGGACGACGGGCGCGGGCACCGTCTCGACGGGCCGCTCGACAGTCGCCGGTTGCTGCGGTGTCACCGGAAGCTGCGGGCGAATGTCGGCCGGCGTTTCCGCCGGCGCGGCCGGCGCCGGTTCGTGCTTCGGCTGGATCGCGTGCTCTTCGACAACTACTCCGTCGCACGATTCGCAACCGCCACACGATCCACATCCACCGCAGCCGCCGCAGTCATCGTGGACCACGACTTCGCAGCCGCCGCAGCCACCACAGCCGTAGCCGTAATAGTAAGCCGGCGCGTACGAGTAATAGCCGCCCCAGCCGCAGTAATGGCAGGCGACGGCCGGGTTAACGAGCAGAGCGAAGACCATCAAACCAACGAGGAACGTCCGAAATGCGTTTCGCATGACCCATTCTCCAGTGTCAAATTCGTTCGATTTGCGGCGAGGCAGGGCCTTGCCGGCAACCCACTATCGTAATTATGCAACCCTCAAAAATCAAACAAACGCCGTGCTCTGTCATTTCGAGGTCTGCCGAGGAATCTACCCAGACCCCTCGGCGGCCCTCGGGGTGACGTCGCAAACGATGTTACTATCGGGACCGCGACTCAGCCCCGCGTGGCATTCGCGTCGGCCGGCGGTGTAGGCACTGCCGGCGTAACTGGCTTGGCGAACTCCGGAAACTCCTCCCCAAACTGGCGACTTATTGACGCACGCAGCGCCGCCGCTCGGTCGCGGAGTAGCCGCGCTTCATTGTGGTGTTGCAGCTCGGCCTGTTTCCATTCCTCAGTGAGTTGAGAGCGTGCCTGCTGGCCACTGGACGTCTCCCAAATTCGCACGGCTCGTTCGTGGAGCTCGCCCCCGCGATCGTACCACGAGCCAAGCTGCCGGCCGAACTGAAGGACCGCTTTCTCGACGCCCTCGCTGGGCACGGCTTCAATGCTTGTCGCGGCAAACCGACTCACACGGCCCTTGATCGCAAACACTTTGGCGGCGTTCGCGTCGTCGATTGCCGTCTCGGCATCGCGCTGCAGCTCGACTTCATGGAGCGCAATGTCGTTAAGGCGCAGCCAATAGGCCCGCGTACTATTTCGCGCGATTGATGTCGCGTCGGAAACAGGCGCGCTGGAACTCGCGGGTTTCGCACCGCCCTGCAGCGCGGTAATCTCATTGCGAAGCGAGTCGAGCTCCTGTCTCAACGCCGAATCGCGCTGTTCGCGCGTTACGACGGAGAGCTTCGGCCCCTCGGGCCGCCATGCGGGAGGAACATTGTCCAGAAGCTGCACCTTTTGGAGACCCGCGTGCGCGAGGTGCTGAACATTGATGCCGAGGTACTGGGCCCCGATCCACATACCACCCAACACGGCCAGCACGCACCCGGCAAACTCCAGAACCGTAAGTCCGCGGCGCTCGCGCCCTAACCGCCCGCGAACGCGCTCGTTGAATCGAAAATCCGGCAACATTGCCTATCTCCTTTCCCCGGCGCTGTCACCCCGAGGTCCTCCGAGGGGTCCGAGCAGATTCCTCGACGGACCTCGGAATGACAGCAAATATGAATCTCGAATACAGTCGCTTGAATCAATGGTGCCCCACGCAAGTTTAGGTTGAGCAGCCACGCCACAATTCGCAAATTTCCAGCCAATCAGGCGCGCGAAAGGCCATAAACACCACTTGAGCCGCTTATTCGGAATCTGCCGCCGGTGCCAAGCGAAGCGGCCTTTGGCGCTCGGCAAATGTACGGCCAACAAAGCCACAACCCCCGGCCGCTGGTAGTATGACTCCGCCCGCCCTCCTGATATGCGGAAGATGCTGAAGTCTCCGCGCGCGATGCACCTAAAACTTTCTGGGCATCTGTCCCGTATCAATCGACAGCGGCATACCTGCCGATTCGGAAAACATAGCCGGCTAGGCAGACTCGACCGCCAGCGACGGTTGTTGGAATTTTGGAAACGACCTATAATTTGGGTGAGTTCCGCGAAAGTGACCGCCCAACGAAAGGGTCACTTCCACGGTTGGTGTCGCTATAAGGGACGTTGCTGAAACTAACTTTTCAGCCGTCCTTCGTGAAAGACTTGCTTCGTGTACGAGCAAAGCGCATCGAGACAAGACGGTTCGGCTGCCGGCGCGGGAGCGCTTTCACCTCCCAAGATTCTCTGTCTCGGCGGCACCCACGATGCACAGGTCACCCTCCAGGAGCGCTTTGGCGACGACGTGCAAATTGTGCCCGTCACGCCGATGCGTGCCTTGAGCCAGCTCGGCAGCGGAGACTACATCGGCATTTATGCCGATGCCGACCACTTCACCGAAGTCATCGACGTCGCCCGACTGATGCAGAACGAGCGCATTCTGCAAGGCATGCCCGACGGCGTCGTGCTGCTGGACAACGACAACACGATCCTCTGGGCCAACGGTCGGCTGCGCGAGTGGACGGGCCGCGACGACGTCGTTGGCTCGAACTTTTACGACGCTATGGGCACGCCCGATATCCTGGGCCCAGACTTCTGCCCCTTTCACTCGGCCCTGGGAACCGGCCGAGAGAGCGCCTCCACGCTGCGTTGTTTTCAGAACCGCTATATGCGGGTGCACGTCGCGCCCGTGATCGATAAGGACAAGGAACACCCACCGCGCCATCTCGTGGTCACCATCCGCGAGGTTACCGACGAGATCGTGCAACAGCAGAAGCTTTCCGCGATCCACCAGGCCGGCATCGAGCTGGCCGATCTGACGACCGACGAAGTCGCCAAAATGACGGTCGAGGAGCGGATCGAGCTGTTGCGCGCGAACATCCTGCACTGCACGCAGGACGTGCTGCACTACGATGTCGTGGAAATCCGCATGCTCGACCCGAAAACGCGGATGCTTGAGCCCGTGCTGGCCGTTGGTATGACGCCCGAAGCGGCCAGTCGCAAGTTGCGCGCCGAGCAAACGGGCAACGGCGTCACCGGCTTTGTCGCCGCCACGGGCAAGAGTTACCTGTGCGAAGACACGAGCGAAGATCCGCTGTACCTCGAGGGCGCGGCCGGCGCCCGCAGCTCGTTGACCGTGCCCGTCATGCTGCACGACCGCGTGACCGGCACGCTCAACGTCGAAAGCCCCGAGCCTCGTGCGTTTAGCGAAAGCGATCTTCAATTTCTCGAAATTTTTGCCCGCGACGTAGCCATCGCGCTCAATACGCTGGAGCTGCTGGCCGCCGAAAAGGCCAGCACGGCCGCCGCCAGTGTCGAGGCGATTCATAGTGCCGTCGCGCTACCGGTCGACGATATCCTGAACGACGCTGTCAACGTGATGGAACGCTACATCGGCCACCAGCCCGACGTGGTCGAGCGCTTGCAGCAGATTTTGCGCAACGCCCGCGACATCAAGCAGGTGATCCAGAAAGTCGGCCAGTCGATGGCGCCGACGGAGGCCCAGCCGCTGTCGGCGCGGGTGGAGTTGCGGCCGGCCCTGGTGGGGCGTCGAGTCCTGGTGATCGACACCGACGATAGCGTGCGCAGCGCGGCCCATGCTTTGTTGGAGCGATACCGCTGTATTGTGGAAACCGCTCACGACGGCAGCGAGGCGCAGTTCATGGTCCGCAGCCTGTCGGCCGACCAGCACTACGACGCCATCATCGCCGATATCCGCCTGCCCGACATGTCCGGCTTCGACCTGCTGCTCAAGCTCAAGGAAATGATGGAACGCGTACCGATGGCGCTGATGACCGGCTTCGGCTACGATCCGGGCCACTCGATCGTCAAAGCGCGGCAAGCCGGTTTGCAGGCGGTACTCTACAAGCCATTCCGCCTCGACCAATTGCTGGAAACGGTCGAACAGCTAGTGATCGGCACAGAGCCGCCGACCGATCAGAATTCCTAGCGAACTGTAGCTGGCCTCTCCGAGGCCGGCTCGTCGCCCTTGAATTCGCCGCGATTACAACGGCCGGGGTCATAGACCCCAGCTACAGACCAGATAAATGTATTTCGTCATCTTGCTACTCGCCGCCATCGGTCACGCCATCCTTTGGGTGGCGCTCGTCAACCGCGCGCATGCGCTCGGCATCCGGCGGCGATGGGTCACTTTGCTGACGGTGCTCTGTGTCATCATGTTTGCGGTGATGCCCGTCGCCGTTATCGCCGCGGTCGCGAGCGTCATCGCCCCGCGGCCGACGCCGGTTGGCAGTTTGCTCTACGCGACCGCGTACATCTACATCGCCGCTTGCACGGTAGTGTGCATCGTCGCGGCAATTCAGCGTCTGCATTGGCGGGTTCACCCGGAGCGCCGAAACGTGCTGACATCGAATCACACAACACACATCAATGTGGCCGATCACGTTGCCGATCGTTTGACGGCGCCCGGCATCGCCACCTGGCTTAGCCGCTTGCCCGGCAATGAAGCGCGAAGCGTTTGGATCCAGGAAAAGAAGCTGAAAATAGAGACTGTAGCATCATTACTGGGGATTATGCAGCTTTTCGGCTGCGGGCGGCGTGTAGCGTTCGGGTTGTGAGGTGACGTTGTTGGGCCTGCTCCTCACG
>JAKEIB010000053.1 GCA_022614705.1 Planctomycetota bacterium
CTGCATTTCGGCAAGCGACAGTAAGAAGGAGAGCGTCGACTCGGCGCCCTGGTTCTGGTTCACACGATCCTCATGCAAACCATCACGGCACCCCCCGGAAGTTGCATCATACAGCGGCAAACCTAGGTCGTTGCGTCCCAAAAACCATTCGAATGCCATGTGGGCCTGATCAAACCAGAACACATCATCCGTCGCCCGGTAAGCCTCGATGCAGGCGGAGACCATTGCGTGCGCCTCGAGCGGCTGCTGATCGAACTCGGCCGCCTCATCGCCGCGCGTGTAAAAGCCGTTCGAGCCGATCGGCCGGAAATGACCCGCGGGAGCCGTTTTCACTTTCGCCAACCAATGAAGCGACTCCAGGCCAATCTCCAGTGCGCGGGGATTGTTCGCCCAGCGGCCACTGAGGATGAGTGCGTGAGACAATTTGGCATTGTCGTACGACGCCTTGGGCTCGAACCAATGCCAGTCGTCGGACGCCGATTGCTCGTAGAGTTCGACAAGGCGAGATGTCAGCGTATCGCGCAATTGGTTGGCATGCCGGTCGCCGCTCAAACGGCGAAAGTATTCGTGGATGCCGATGACGGCGAACGCCCAGGCGCGCGGCGACGTCGTTTCGGCCGTAGCCGTGAGCGCTTGTTCGAACAGCCGCACGCCCCAAAATTGCAAGTCGCGCCGCTTCGATCGGCCGACGCAGGTGCCGATCGCCCACGTCGCCCGTCCAATCGAATCGGCCGAGCCGACCTCCTCCAACCATTGGCGGTCGAAACCCAGGAAATTTCGGAATTGCTCGCCACTGGCGTCGAAGGCATAGTTCAGAAACGAAGCGTACGTTGTGGCCGCCCGTTGCACCTCGGGAGAGTCTTCGTCGATTTCCTCGAGCAGGACAGTGAGGACCAGGGCCCGCGCGTTGTCGTCCAGGCAGTAACCCTCGTGAAAATTGGGAATCGTGAATGTGGCGTGTTGAAGCAGGCCGGTGCGATCGGTCATCCGCATCAGGTGGTCCAGCCGCAGATCGGGCAGCTGCAGCCTCTCCTCTTCGAGCGTTCGCACGGTGAGCCGCTTGGACCACGCGTCCAGCCGGGCATGCCGGGCACGGCGGAACGATTCCACGTAGCGGTGAGCCACCTGGCTCCAAATCATTTCGCGGCCAACAAGGTAGGCGCGTTTGCGAATCGCGTTGCGGTGCGGCTCATCATCCAAGAGGCCATTGATCGCGCTGGCCAACGCTGCGGAATCGGCGAACGGCACGAGCACACCGTGGTCGTCGGCGAGCAGCTCCTCGGCGTACGAATACGGCGTGGAAATCACCGCCTTGCCGCAGCCGAACGAGTACGCGAGCGTGCCCGAAGTAATTTGTGCCGGATTCAAATACGGCGTGACATACAAATCGGCCGCGCCGATGAATTCGGTCAGCTCGTTCAGCTCGACAAACCGGTTATAAAAAATTACGTGCTTTTTGACGCCCAGATCCTGAGCCAGTCGTTCAAGTTTGAGCCGGTAGGCTTCGCCCTGTTCCCGCAGCAGGTTTGGGTGCGTGGCGCCCAGGATGATATACACAAAATTTGGGCGACTCTGCACCACACTGGGCAGCGCGCGGAGCATGTGCTCGATTCCCTTGTTCGGCGACAAGAGCCCGAACGTGAGCGCGACGAAGCGACCTTCGACGCCGAACTGATCCTTGAAAAACGTCGGATCGACGAACGGCATGTCGGGGATGCCGTGCGGAATGAAATCGATCTTGTCCTCGTCGAGGCCGTAGATTTCTTTCAAGTATTGACGACCGCGCTGCGACATCACCACGACGCGCGCCGATAGCTCGGCCAACTGCTTCATCACCCGATGTTGATCGGAGTTCGGATGTTCGAGCACGGTGTGCAGCGTGGTGACGACGGGGATGCGCAAGTCGCGCAGCAACTTCAGCACGTGGCTTCCGGCCGCGCCGCCGAAGATGCCGTATTCGTGCTGCAGCGAAACGACGTCGACGTTGGAAAAGTTAAGGAAATCGGCGGCCCGTCGGTACGAGCTCAGCTCTTTCTCTTCGATCTCAAACCGTACCTCGGAGGGATAATCGTAACCGCCTTCAATATCGTTCACTGGCACGACGACACACTCGGTGGCCGGGTATTGGGCGCTAAGCGACTGCCGCAGGTCGTGCGTGAACGTGGCAATGCCGCACTTGCGCGGCAGGTAGTCGCCGATGAGAGCGATCTTGCGAATCTCAGCGTTGCGTGCCATGGATGGATTCTTCGCGGGAACTACTCGAAGTTTTACAATACGTGCCCTACCAGCAGCAAACGCTATTCCAAGACCCCCAATACTTCGGTCCGTTCCATTTCGACCACCGCCGAATACTTGTCCGATGCGCCATAGTAAATGAGTAACCGATCCTCTATTTCGACGACAGCGGTCGGAAAGATCACGTTGGCCACAAATCCCTCGCGCTCGAACTCCAGGTCGGGCGTAAGCACCGGTTCGCGTCCCGTGCGGAGCACGCGTGCCGGGTTCATCTTTCGCTGGCAGCATCGCGGCGACGAAGTACGCTCCTGCTTCTCCCGGCGCAGTCGACCGATGATTGCCGTGATAGATTTCCAACCAGCCGTCCTTCACGGCAATCGGCGGCGTGCCGGCGCCGACATACCCAGTTTCCCACGATCGCTGGCCCCCGTAAAGGGAATGATGTTGCCCCCAATGCAACAGAGCGGGCGAACGCGCGATCCACATTTGCGGTACGGCGAACGGCGTGCCGCCTACTTGGCGGTGCTACGCCACGTATTGATCGGCCACCCGCTCCGGAAAGAGCACGACATCTGTATTCTCGGGGCAGAAGATGATGCCGTGCCGATCGAACGACTGAAAATTGGACGTCGATGCAAGTGCTGTCGTGCACAAACTGCTTTAGCGCGAACAGTCCGAACCCGCCGCAGCCGATCACGCCGATTCCCAACTGGTGCTCGCGCGTCGTGCCGTGTTCTGATGATGCAATCATGGCGGTGGAACTTGTCCTTGGAATCGTACATGTCTAATGCCAGTTGTTCCAGCTCAGCAATTCGCCAGCGTCCAACATGGGTTGTCCGGCAAGTGGAAATTGTTGATCTGCAACCAATGGCGTGGCGGATCGTCCGCTGTTTTACGGAACGGGCGCGAGAGGCCGACGCTGAGGAGGATTCGCGGTTGCGCCGCTATCCGGTCGGCAAGCCGGCGGACCGTGGCGTCGCAGGGCGTTACGTGGTCTTCCTCGAAAAGTCGGATGTCGGTGACCGGCGTCGAGAACGCATGGTCGCCTGCTTGCCAATGGAAACGGATGCTTGGTCGTTCACGAGCGTTGTCGACAAGCAGCCGACCCGCGCTAGCCCAATAGCAGCCGAGTGAACGGAGTCCGCTTGTTTCAGCGACGGCGCAGGTTGAGCCTGCGCGCTCGAGGTCGGGGCCAAAGATCGTGCCAAGTTTTTCCTGCGCCACCTGTTCCAGTAGAGCCCGAAATTCGCCGCTGGCCATATCGCCCGTGTGCCGTGCCGACGCGGCGTCAAACCACCGGTCTTCGACCTCGGGTACCTTGCCGACAAACCGAGTTTCACCCAGGTCGATGATGCGGGCCATGTCGAACGGCCCGCCATGCACGCTTAACAGATCGACCGGCATCTGGCGGTCGAGCACCGGCCGCACGTGCAGATGCGAGTCCAGATCGATTCCTGCGACGCACATGTAGCCTTTTTGCATTCGCGTCAGATGATTGACGACGATTTGCATGCGTGCCCAAACCGAAATAGGAAATGTATATGAGGGTGAAGACAATTGCAAAATGCAAAATGCAAATTGCCCGATCCGCACTTTACAATTTGCAACTTGCAATTTGCATTTGGCAATTTCCTGCTCACAAGTGTACCGGCGCCACATTTGGCCACTTTGCTGCGAGGTACTCCAGCACCAGGCGGCGGTGGCAATGGTCGGCGGTGCGCTCGCTGCACAACAGCACGGTGGGCGTGGTTGCGAAACGCTCATGGTCCAAATTCTGCTCGATGCGCCGCTCGGCCATAAGCTCTAGGAACTTCTCCTCGTAGTCCTGCCAGCTTCCTTTATGCTTTTTATACGCGTCGAGCATTGGTTGCGTCGGCGCGAGCAGCGGTTCGTGTTCGTATCGGACGCCGCAAATTTCGCGAAGGAAGAATTGCAGATCATCGCGCTTGGCGAACGCGGCAAGTTGCGACGTGTTGTTGAGCCGCACGTCGAGAAGTCGACCGATGCCGGCCCGCTTCAACTTTCCAAAAAATTCGGCGGCAGGTGTTTGGGCGAAACCGATCGTAAAGATTTCCATGACTGTTCTTCCAGGTCCCTGAACAGCACGCCTTGCTTTTCCTGCGGCGCGATTTGGTCTTCGGTTTCCAGCCGCCCGTCGCCGCGGATGTGCAATACGTCAACTCCCCGGCCGCTGATGACGCGCGTCACGAGCAAATGCCGATGGCAAATGGCCGGGTTCTCTTCGCTGCACATGATAGCCACCCGGTGTTCCTCGATGCCACGTTCGAGCCGTTCGATACCCACGAGGAAATCAGACGACTCGGCCATGCGGTAGTACAGCGCGCGGCCCGACTCGTCGAGGAACTCCTCGCCCTGGGGCCTGCCACCAAGCTGATCGCCCATGAATAGATAGCGAATTCCGGCAGCCTTTAGCGCGCTCACCAAATTGCTGTCGTTAAATTGCGGATTATATCGCGAAAAGGGCTGCGAGCGAACATCCACCAGCACTTCGATTCCGTGTTGCGACAGCAGATCGAGAAACGTCTCCTCGTTGTGATTCGAATGGCCAATCGTGTAAATCGTCGGCCGGCTGCTTGACGGAGAGGTCATGCGCTCGTGTAAACTTGATGCGAATTTCACCGTTCAAAATGCACGCTAACGAAGCATTGTCCGCTTTCGTTGCCGCCATCGTCAAGCCGTTCGTGGATTGTGTTCCTTATGGTGTCTGTCAACGCGGGGCTTATGAATTGCGACGCTTTGCAACACGTCCTCAAGACGTATTGGGGCTTTGACGATTACTTGCCGCTGCAACGTGAGGCGATGCAGTGCGTGCTGGAGGATCGTGATTCGCTGGTGGTGATGCCCACCGGCGGCGGCAAGTCGCTCTGTTACCAGGCGCCCGCGATGTGCCGCGACGGTCTGGCAGTGGTTGTATCGCCGCTCGTGGCATTGATGAAAGATCAGGTTGACGGGTTAAGAACGAATGGCGTTCCCGCCGCTGCGGTGAATAGCACGCTTGCGGCCGATCAAAAGCGTGACATCGTCCGGCAGATCGAATCGGGACGGCTGCGGCTTTTGTACATGTCGCCGGAAAAGCTGTTGGCCCCGCGGACGCTTGAGTTTCTCCAGGACAGGCGCGTCTCATTTTTCGCCATCGACGAGGCCCATTGCATCAGCGCCTGGGGCCACGATTTCCGGCCCGAGTATCGCGACCTGTGCCGGCTGCGCGAGTGTTTTCCGGGCATTGCGATTCACGCGTACACCGCCACGGCCACCGAGCAGGTTCGGCGCGACATCGTCGCACAGTTAGGGCTGCGAGCCGCGGTGCTGGTGGGCGACTTCCGCCGGCCAAACTTGCAGTATCACGTCGCCCGCCGCGAGCGCGGCTTGAACCAGGTGTGCAGTGTGATCGACCGCTTTCGCGGTCAATCGGGGATTGTGTACTGCATTACCCGCGCCGACGTTGATAAGACTTGCGTCGTGCTTCGGGAAACGGGTTATTCGGTCCTGCCGTATCACGCCGGCATGAGCGACGATGATCGCGCGCGCAATCAAGACGCCTTCCTGGCCGAGCAGGTCGATACGATCGTGGCCACGATTGCGTTTGGCATGGGCATCGACAAATCGAACGTGCGGTACGTCGTCCACGCGGGCATGCCGAAGTCGCTGGAGAATTACCAGCAGGAGAGCGGCCGGGCGGGCCGCGACGGCGTCGAGGCCGAGTGCTGGCTATTGTATTCTGGCGGCGACGTGATGAAATGGAGGCGAGTCTTTGAGCACTCGATCCACGACGCGCGCGCGGCTTCCGAGGCCGCGCTGGAGAAGATCAATGCCTACGCAACGTCTGTCACGTGCCGGCATGCCAGCCTGATCGAGCACTTCGGCCAGAAATGGGACGAGGGACCTTGCCACGCTTGTGACGTATGCCTGGGAAAGCTCGAAGTCGTCGACGATGCGCTCGTGATTGGCCAAAAGATTATCTCGTGTGTGCTGCGCGTGGGCGAGCGATTCGGCGCCGATTACGTTTCGCTCGTACTCGCGGGTTCGCGAGAACAGCGCATTCGTTCGGCCGGTCACGACCAGCTTAGCACGTGGGGAATTCTCAGCGAGTTCCGCCGCCAAGACGTGCGACAATGGATCGAGCAGCTCGTCAACCAGGAGTTTCTTCGCAAGGACGGCGAATATCACGTCGTGTGCGTGACGAACGAGGGTCGTCGCTTGCTGGCCGGAGAGGTGGATCCCATCCTGATGAGGCCGCCGAAAGAAACACGCACTCAAACACCCGCGTCGGTGATCGACTCCTGGGAAGGCGTCGACCAAGGGGTTTTTGACGCGCTGCGACAACTGCGAAGAGATGAAGCCACGCGCCGGAGCGTCCCAGCGTACATCGTATTTAGCGATGCCACGCTACGGGACATGGCGCGTCGGCGGCCGTCGACCGTCGAGCGGCTGCTGGACGTGCGTGGGGTTGGCCAGCAGAAATCCGCCGACTTTGGCCCGCAGTTTGTGGAGTGCATCGTTGCCTATTGTCGCCAGCATGGCGTGGCGATGGACGTGCAGCCGGAATCCATCACGCGGGATTCGTCTCCTTCCGCCGTGGCCGTGCAGTCCTTTCCCCTATTCGACGAGGGGCTTAGCGCCGAGGAAGCGGCCACACGGCTTGGGCGAGCACTATCGACAACCTATGGATATCTGGAATCCTACATCCGTCAGCGCCGTATCACCGATCCCGCGCGATGGGTCTCGCGCCGTGAGCTGGAACAGGTGGCTGTCGTCGTACAGCACGCCGGCGCCGAACGATTGAAGCCGATCCATGAAGCCCTGCACGGCCGCGTTGATTACGAGCGGATCCGCATTGTCCTCGCGTGCCTGGCGAACCAGGTTGCGGCTCAGCAGGTGGATCACGATCGACTCAGCGGCCGCGCAGGCCAGCGATAGGAGCGAACCGACTATCACCATGGATTTGTTCGCCACCATCCTCAAGATGTCGAGACTGCCAGGTCACTCGCCGGTGGACTTCGCAAGTTCGACAAACTCGGCAGTCGTGGCCGACCAAAGCTGCGCAAGATCGCGCACCTTGTCGGAGTTTTCCACGGAAAGGTCGTGGTTCTCGGTGCGGTCGTGTTTGAGGTCGTACAGCTCCCACGGTCCGTCGCCCGCGGAGACGAGCTTCCAATCGCCCGCGCGAATGGCGCGGTTGCCTTGATGCAGCCACCACAGGAAATCGCGATCCGGATTCACGTCGCGGTCGAACGTGCCGGATAGATCGCGACCAGGCGCAGGCGGGCGCGTCGCGCCTTCGTATTGGTGCGCCCAAGTGCCGCCGGCGAGCGTTAGAATTGTGGGCGTAAGGTCGATGACGTGGCCCACGGCGTGCCGCAGCTCGCCGCGGCTTGAAATTCCGGCCGGCCAGTGGACGATGAACGGCGTCGCGATGCCGCCCTCGTGGACCCACATCTTCTGACGCCGAAACGGCGTATTTGCGGCCCGCGACCAACCGGGGCCGAGACAGAGAAACGCATCCGCCGAGCCGGGTGTCGCGGACGCGTCGTAGCCGTCGCCGCGCACCATGATTTCCGCGCTGGCGCCGTTGTCGGTAAGGAAAAGGATAACTGTGTTCTCGAGTGCGTCCATCTGGCGAAGCTGCTGGATCAATCGGCCGATTTCCTGGTCCATGCGATCGACCATCGCGGCGTGGATCGCCATCTTAGCGGCCTGAAATCCTTGCTGCTCTTCGGTGAGCTGGCTCCACGGTGTCTCGCGATACAC
>JAKEIB010000349.1 GCA_022614705.1 Planctomycetota bacterium
GCGAAGGGCGACACGATTGTTCTGGCGCTCGATCGGCATGATGAGTCGTTGGCAACTATTGAACGAGAATTCGATAGTCCCAATTTGATCACATGTCTGTTTGATCTGAATCGCACCGAAGACATCGCTGATTTTGTCCATGAAATTGTTCGCGAGCACGGACCAATTAAGCAGTTGGTAAATAATGCCGGGACATGGGATTTGAAGTCCATTGTGGAACTGGATGAGGCGAGTTGGGACTCGATTTTTGCCGTGAACGTCAAAGCTCCCTTCATTTTAATTCGGGAGTTAGCGCCAGTAATAAGCTCTACCGGGGGTGGTGCAATCGTCAATATTGCCAGCCGAAATGCGATGCGGTCGAGTACAAAAAACGCCGCTTACGATGCGTCGAAAGCTGCACTACTCGCACTCACACGCACCGCGGCTGGCGAACTGGCACGTTACGGAATTCGCGTCAACGCCGTATGTCCAGGCATGATTCACACTCCGCCGAATGACTCATTGATGACAGCGGGCTTGTTTTTTGACGTCTACCGCAGGCTGATACCGATGAACAGATTCGGCTTACCTGAGGAAATAGCCGGGGTCGTTGCTTTTCTGCTGTCGCAGGACGCATCCTTTGTTACCGGCGAATCGATCATTGCTGACGGCGGGCAAATTGCTTGTCAAGACAGTGACCGTCTCATGGAGATACCAAAACTGAATGGGTGAAGGAACCATCCAACTAGTCGGCTATGAAGGAACTGTGATAAGGTCGGCAGTTCGTGAAAGGAATGGGGCTTTCGGTCGAGGTCTACGTTTGCACGCCGTCGATCCTTTCAAGTAAAGAGTTTATTATGCGTGCCAATTCAGTTCGATCGACCACCTGGCTTGCATCGATCGGCTGTCGACTTGCGCCCAGTCTGAATCCACGCGCCTCAACGGCGATTCGCACTCCTTCGGGAAAGTCTGCTCCAAATATGATCCGGTCAAACAGGTCGGTGAGTAACATTTGTAGCGCACGCGCCTGCAGCCACTGCCCAGCCTTTGCCAGGTTGTAGATACGACGAGTTACCTCGGGAACGACCCCGCTCATGGCCAATGTACCGCCGTGGCAACCCATTGCGAGCATGGGAACCAGTGCAGGCTCCCAACCAGTGAGAAAAGAAAAGTCGGGACGCGTCGTTTCCACGGCGGCCATCATGCGGAGCATCGACGCGATATCACCCGAGGAGTCTTTGATGCCGATGATCCGCGGAAACTCCGCCAGCCGCTGAACGGTGTGAACGTCAATCGGGCTGGCAAACATCGGAATGTTGTAAAGAGTGACGTCGATCGGCGTGTTGAGTGCGATGTCCCGAAAATAGGCGTAGACCGCGCCGGGACTTAATCGGTAATAAAAAGGAGATACGATAGCAGCGGATTTAGCCCCATATTCTTTATAGGCTTCGCAAGCGCGCAGAGTTTCTCGCACGTTAGCTTCCGCGGCACCGGCCAGTATCGGCACTCGGCCGTGCGTCTGATCGCAAACAATCTCAACGATTCGCCGTCGTTCTTCAGGAGTGAATCGAGTAAATTCACCCGTGGAGCCGTTCGGATACAGTCCGTGGACGCCGCGTTCGATGAGCCAATCGATGTAGCGGCGTAGCTCGGCCTCATTGATTTGGCCGGCTGCGTCGAGTGGCGTCATATTCGGAGTAAATATGCCGGTGAGGCTCGTTGCCATACTCTGTGGTTCCATGCGGATCGAGAGCATCGACGCTCGACCTGGCTCAATGAAACTCGCGTTGTGCGTCTTTGCCTCCGCTGGCGCCACTCATTACTATGATCCTTGCAGCTAAGCGTGCTGGAGAGTTGTGATCGTCAGAACTCGTTGCGATCTGGTCAAATGCTTCACTCGCCGTTGTCATCCCGTAACGAACGACTAGAAACATCGGTGGTTGCGTTGACCTTGTCGATACCAGCGCTGTCTCGGCGGAAGTCATATCATCTGGCTGTACCTGTCAACACACCCGGAGAATTGGCCTATTTTTTGTCACTGAGATGGAGACGTGGTTTAGGTTCCGCACGAATCTAGTTCTCCCAAGATGTCCGAATACTTCGAGTTGGACAGCGACGAGCCGCAATTTGACACGCGCGGTTCCATGCGGCGCAGACCAGCAGGCCATCTCGCTTCAGCACCAGCAAATATCCAACCCGGCCGATTACCGCTGCCATGATGACGGCAATGCTCCACCAAGGAATGGTCACAAATTCCCAGCGGTGTGCGAGCGAGACGACTCCCAGGATGGCGGCTAGCAAGTGAGTCCATTTGTCTGTCCCAGTGACCGCAACCACTGAAACTACGACCATCATTCCAAATGACGCCAATGCAGTTGCCCAACAAATCGGACACACAAACTGTCTCCTCGCTCACAAAGTATTGATTGAGGGCCTGCCGAAAAGAGTGCGTGGCGCCCCAGACTCGCTAGTGGCAACAACTGTGTTGCTGCTTAGGAGATGGTGGAACGTCGTTGGCTGGGTTCATATTGAAAAAGCCAGCAGGCTTCAATGTGAAGCCAATGTATGCCGTCGGCATTACTGGGTAATCTTCCGGCCGTGGCACATGCGTGTGCCCCATCGTGTACCAGAACACCACGTCGGTTGATTGAATGGGGCGGTCCGCTTGGGTCCAACGGATCAAGCCGTCGCCGCCAATGCTTTGGTTCGGATAGTCGCCGGCACCGAAGCGCTCTTCCTCGTGAAACGGAGTGACCCAAACGTGATAGTTGACAAACCCAGCCCGCTTGCGCCACCAAGCATTCGACGAAGCCATTGGAAACGCGTTGTCTCCCGGCAGGAACTTGTAACCCACTGGGTCGCCTACGGCATTGCGGACATCTGGATTGATGATCTTCCACGTTCGCGACGTGGCCGCATTCAGCTGCACGCGAGCCTGTGTCTCGGATTTCAAGATCGTCCCCTTTGCCTGGAACGCGTTTTCGAAGGGATTGTCTGGGCCAATTTCGTCGGCCACTAGGTCCACTTGCTGAACCGTGTTTGCTGAACCGTCGAGGTCAAAATCCAGGCGGACGTTGAAGAAGTGCTGGTGGTTGGGCGCATACAGCTGCGGCGCTATCAACGTGCCGTATTTGGCGCGTTCATTAGGATGCAAAGTGCCCAACGAGAGTATGCCAGTCAGCTTCACTTCAAGTTGGATGTTGCCGTCCTGGTATAAGTACCAGAAGAAGCCGTACTCGTAATTCTCCACGGTTGAAACGGAGGAAATGACCAAGCGTCGTGAGCGGCGCACCTCGGGTACATTGAGCCGGCGGTCCGTGTGCTTCCACAAAATCCCGTAATCCTCCTCGTGCATGCAAATGGCGTTTTTGATCGTCAGCGGCTCGCCGCGACTTGTGACGAGGTCAGCGTCAAAGTAATGAATATGGCCCAGGCAGTCGCAGCCCAACTCCAAGCTGTTGGCGCACATCCCCATGCCGTATTCGCCCACATCAAACGCATTCTTCCGGCGCTGCGTTTCAGCGGGGTCACCGTAGGGCACAACCATTTCGGTCAGGGACGCGCGGTAAAGAATAGAGCGGTCGCACCCTGCATCATTGTACCGGATGTGATGCAGCGTCAGCCCTTCACGTGCGTTAAACCCGATTACGAAGCTCCAATTTTGCCAACGAACCTCGTGTCCGTGGACTTCGAAGCTTGGTCCGGCCGTCTGCGTGATCTCCAGTGGCTTGATGTCGCGGCGTTGGTTCGGGACGCGATCGGCCGCGTAGTTGCATTCCAGCGGCGGCAACGGCCAATGACCGTGCTCATCCACTCGAATGACCTGCATAGTATTCAGGTCAACGACCGGCCGCAGGCCTTCGATCGGACGCGCATAGCCGTTGTCGGTCGGATCGCGGCGCGAGAAACACAAGGGCCGCGCCAGCCGCCGTGTGCGATCCTCGTCGGAACCGTAGTTGCCGGCACTCCAAATATCAACCATCACCAAACTCGTGTCATCCGTCCCATAATGCCGTTTGAGCGCGGCTTTGAACTCGGCACTGGCGAGTACGGCCTGCTCACATTCGACTTGCTCGTCGATCGTCATTGTCGGCTGCACGCCCGGCACGTGCTTCCATGACAAAATAGACGAACTTGTTAGCGATATTTCGGCTTCAAAGCAACTGTTCGTTGCGTTGTCGAACAGTACTACATATGCTTCGCGCGGCGGCACGTTCGGAGATGGCGAATGAACAGTATCCTTGCAGGGCTCCTTCAGTATGATGGAAACGAACCGAGTGGTCGGCATTACCTTACCATGTGATCGTAGAAGTTGGACAGCTTGTTGAAGCTCGACGGAGTTCAACGGTTCCAGAGGATGGCGGTCGATTCCAGACATCTGGTTTTTGCCCTTGGAATACAGGAGCTGGGAATACAAAGCTGCGCGGGCGACTGCGGAAGCGAATCGCCGCACGAGCGACAAATACCGCCTGACGGGGCAAAGTTGTTACACATCCGTCGTAGTGCAATCCGGTTCGGGCCTAAAATGCGTTGTCGATTGCAAGCGACTCGGCGTCGCTCGGGTCGCGATCTAATGCCTGAAGCGAAACTGGCTGCCAAGCGCCTGCCCCGCACTCTCTCGCAAGTTAGCCTTGAATCGATAGAGCGCTACTTGGCAGTCAGATTTCACGGTCGACAAGTTACTGGTCCGACACAAATCGTTACTCTTTACAATATTGGAGCACGGAGTTTTGCGTTCTAAGTCAGCTATCAATTATTCACCGCGTGGGCTTAGGAATTCCTCTCGCGTCTGCGACTGTAAACAGCACCGAACACTCCAATAGCCAGTGAGATCAACGCAAAACTACTGGGCTCCGGAATTGCGTTGACAGTGAAGTTATCGAACAGCCAATTCCCGTAGAAGGTTCCAATGCCCGCCGCGCCGGCGATGTCGCGGCCGGCGGTTGTTTCGGTGTAGTCAATTACCAGTGTTCCGTCCACATACACCTTGTGGCTGTCGCCGATCGCGTCAACGCGTAGATCGTAATCCGTGTCAGTGACGAATGTGGGGGCGTAGACCACACTGGCGAGCACGTCGTTATTTCGCCAGCGCAGCGACACGCTGTTCGCCACGCGGCCGGCGTCCCAGAGGGCCTGGGTGATTTCCACAGAGTAGCCGCCGGTTGCGAAGTTTACGTCACTGGCAAAACCTGCGCTCGGAAAAGGCACGCGGTAACGAATGCCGCCAAAATAGTTGTTACTGGCGACTAAGTCGGAACGCATGATCGCGCTGACGCTCACATCCGTGAGACCGACGTTAATCACCGCAGTGGGATCGGAGCCGCTGCCGCGCGAATTAAAATCCGCGGCACTGATCGGGGCGTTCACCAGCTGGATGCGATCTCCTTCCGGGTTTTCGGTTTCAGACCACAGGTAGCCACCGACCGGGGTAGTGCCCAGTGAGTTGCTCGCGGGGCGTTCAAAATCGTCGTAAGCGATGAGGGCACCCCAAGCCGTGCTCGTTGTGCCCACGAGCGCCGCCGCCAGCGCGACAAACGCCAAAGAACGAGTGATAAGACTCATTAACCGCTCCTTTCGAAAGAGGCAAAGTTGCCGAACATGAACCACTTTTTCAGTTGGGACCCACGACGCAGCACGTGGAATAAGAACGTACGACCGGAAACCAGCGGCAAATGCTTGCCTCCCTCTCCCACTGTTTACAATACCAATCTGTGACGCTGTGTCAACAATATTTGGGGTTTGTGTGGCAAAAATTGGCAATTTATATAATACCAATGAGATGGACAGCGACCAGATAGTAGCCCGTCCCCGTCCCCATTACCGGGTTTATGGGATGTAGCGTGTGGAAATCAACTGGGTCAAGAGTCCGCCATTCAGAGCTTCCCGAGCAAGGGTCCGGCTCAACTTGCAGGGCAACTCGGGCAATCGAAGGACTGACGAATGCTTCGCGTGCTGCTGCCGGTTAGCCTGCGAATGGAGACCGCATCTGTACCACGGGTCAAACTGGTTCCGGACCAAGCGTCGGCAGCGCCGGCCAAGTCGCGAAATCGCGCAAGAATGCCACGATTTGCTGCGTCACAGCGTCGAGAATGGCGTGGCCATGGTCGGCGGATGCCTCTTGGGGCCGTCCCATCGCGCCATTCGCCGTGAAGCGATGGAATCGCCGAAAAACGGTGACGCGTTGACTGCTGTCGTCATCGCTATGAAACCATGTGCCGTGCAATACCGCCGTCGGACGCGGTGGAAGCTGACTCAGGTTCACAAGGTCGGGACGCAGGGCAAGCATTAGCGAGGTCTCGTAGGCACAGGCGTGAGAGACGACTGGCTGGGATAGGCCGACATTTGTCGGTCGGATGCCCTCGGCTGCGACACGCCACCACGATGCAAGCGCGAGGTAGGTGTCGTTTGCTTGATCATCTTGGGCAATAAGCTCCGTCAGAGCGCTCGTCGCCGGCGCAATATTGCCACCGTGACCATTGAGAAAGAATAGGCGCCGAAACCCCGCGCGCACAATGCTGCGCGCGACTTCCTGAACCAACTGGCCAAACAGGGACGGAAGCACACTGATCGTGCCGGGGAAATCCTTGTGGTGGTGCGAGCTACCCAACCATACAGTTGGTGTGAGCAGAATTTCGTCGACCAGTTGAGCTTCGACGCGACTCGCAATTTGAGTGACTTGAGTCGTGTCGACAAATACCGGCAGGTGCGGCCCATGCTGTTCACAGGCACCGAGTGGAACAACAACTGGAAGATCTTTGTTCAGCCCGCGGAAGCTTGGCCAGGCAAGTTCTTCCCATAGCATAGTGACGCCTCACTTTCTCGCTCCACATCCACGGACCGCAATCACATCAATCTCAACCTGGATTTGACCCCACAATTCAGCCTGTACCGTCGTGCGAACTGGGAATGGTGCGGTGAACTTTTGCCTGTAGATTGTGTTGAGCGCGTCGAAGTTTGACATCGTCGACAGGTAAACGTTGACCTTTACGCAGTCATCGAGGGTGCAACCAGCGGCTCTGAGAACCGCATCGACGTTGCTAAACGTAAGCTCAAGCTGATCCTCAAATGTATCGCCAGCAATTTGCTGGGTGCTGGGCGAGATCGGGCCTTGACCGGCAACGAACACCTGATCTCCAACTGAGATAGCGGGACTGTAAGGCCCACCTACAAAGGCCTTTTCCGGATAGAACGGCTGTTTCTGGGGCATCCCACGGCTCCTTAGGAATTACTCGTATTAAGCCCTTCTGTGTCGAGAATGCGAATCATCTGCTCAATCAGGAAATCGGCGTGTCGGGAGACTGCCGGACTGATCGATCGCGTCAGGGCGCGGCAATTTGCATTTACGAAGATGCCGCGACGCATCAGCAAGCGTTTTTCGAGCTGGAGGAACATCTCGAAATCCTGCAGAGAAAATGCAATGAACGGCAGCAGCGTACTGAACAAATCGTAAGCGCGCTGCCGGTTACCAGCCTGGGTCGAGCGATAAACGCGGTCGTGCAGGTCACAGAGGGCCAAACCGGGCATAAACCCACTTACGCCGCCAGCGATCGATTCGAGCATGAAATAACCGCCCCAGCCACCAAGCACGTGGACTCGGTCCCCTACCGATTCGCGGACCTTGACCAGCTTGTCGAGGATCATGGGTTCTTCGATCTTGAAGTACGCGATATTCGCGTGGCGCTGACAGGCGATCGAGATGAATTCTGCACTAACGGTAGGGCCCCCGGGGTTAAAATCCTGAACCAGGACTGGACATGAAACGGCGCCGGCGAGCCGGCCACAATAGTTTAGCAGGTCGTCTTCGGTAGCGCCGAATTGCCGCGGCAACGCGAAGCTGATCACATCGGCGCCGATCTGCTCATATCGCTGCGCAACCTCGGCGGCGATTTTCGCCGATGGATGATTCGCCTGAGCGATGACTGGGATGCGACCGCGACAGGTTTCAATCGCCGTTGTAACGACCAGTTCCCGCTCGCCTTCGCTGAGCTTATAGAACTCGCTACCATAGGCTGGCAAGCACATCGCGGCCATCTTCCGGCTCGCGGCAAAGTTCACCGCCGCATGCAGTGTTGGCACGTCAATCGCTTCCTGGTCGGTGAACGGCGTCGGGATGACGGGCACGATTCCCTGGATCGTCAGCGTCATGTGCCGATCTCCGCAACAGCAACAGGCTTGCCGGTATTTTCAGATTCCCGCGCCGCGTCCATGACGGCGATCCCGGTAATCATTTCGTCGCCCAATGGGTGGGGCCGACGGGTCCGTACCATTTCTTTGACGTGTTCGAGGATGACAGCCGACCCGTCGGAGGCGTTGTAGTCGTCGAGCGCCAAAACCTGAATCGCACCTTCTGGGCCGTACGCGCTGACAAACATCTCGGTGAAGCGGAACTGAGCCACCCCACAACTGATCACAACGCCGTGGGTCGGGCGATCGGGCCGCTGGCCATAGTCGAGATGGAAGGCGGTATGTCGTGGCGTTTTCAGGCACGAGACAGTTTGAATGCCGGTCCCAAACACATTATGCACGGTGCTAATCGCGTGGATCAACGCGGCAGGAATGTTGACAGCACAAGTGACCGTCCCAAACATGGTTTTTCCCAGTTCGTCCAGCCGGTGCCGGATGCGCGCGGTGGCGGGGTTAGTCTGTAGGATCGATAGCGACATGACTGGAGTAGCGTTTTGCCTGGCAAGATCAAGGATCGAGCGGACATCCTCCATGCTTAGGGCGAACGGCTTGTCAATAAACGTGGGCACGCGCTTCCTTAACCCCGGTGTGGCGAGCTTCAGGTGGTCGCTGCCGTCACCGTTGCAGTCGGCAATAAAGACCAAGTCAACTTCATCGCTAACTTCCTCGAACGAATCACATACTGTCGGTTTGCCCTTAAAGACCTTCGCGGCCAGCTCGGCAACATCCCGGTCTTCGTCCCACAGCTTGACGATTTCAAAACCCTCCACGCGCGGAGCGGTCATGCGCCGCGGTGCTGAGTAGTGCGTGTAGAAGAAGTAGTGGCAGCCGCGCGTCATCCACGAATACTTTCCGACGCGGTCATCGTCGAAGCACAGTGGCCGTTCCAGCAACACTGGGTCGTGTTCCTGCATCTGCGGTCCGAACCACATTCCATGCGTGTCACAACGGATCAGACCGGTACGAATGAGTTCAGACATATACAAACCCTTGCAAAGACCAGGCTAAGATGCATCGGCGGGCTGATAAAGCTCAACTACGATTTCGTCTGGATCGAAGGCATAGGCGAGTCGCGCGGCGACCCGACCGTCACGAACGACATCCACGGGCTCGCATGTAAATCGAACCCCGGCTGCCTTGAGCCGCTGATAGTCGACATCAATAGCATCGGTTTGCACAGCCAAAGCGGTCGATCCGACAAATAGATTGCTCATCATGCGCTTTTGCGGTAAGGGGTTGTAGAATTGAAGCAACGCAACGATGGCCTCCCCGGTCGGATCGTTCAGCAAGGCGACACGCACCTTGACATCCTCCAAATTCATGACTTTGTCGTACGCAGGTAGTTTCTCGCGAACTTTGTCGTAGATTACCGTGAACTCAAGCAGGTCGCGATAGAATCGCAGCGAGCGATCCATATCACTGACGGTCAGAGTATGATGGTGTATGCGGCGGATCACAGTTCTATTCCTGGACTATGTCGGTGTATTCTTCAAACATCTCAACGCTGATCCCGTCGGGGTCAAGTGCATACATGGCGCGGGCGACCCGTCGCCCGTCACGAACGACATCCACAGGTGGACTGATCGCGGCGAATCCGTGTGACCTCAAGTTGTCGTATTGCGAGTCAATATCGTCCACTTGCAGTGCTACATGAGAGGAACCAACATAGAAGTTCCGCAGCTCGCGTCGAACTATCGGCGGGTTGATGTACTGGAATAGCTCTAATATGAAATGACTGGCTGGGTGCGATAGGATCGCTACCTTGATCTGCACGTTCGCGTAGCCGAGGATCGTGTCGTAGGACGGCAGATTCTTGCGCTCGCTGATTCGCTCGACATTCAGTCCCAACGCATCGCGATAAAACTCCAGCGATTGGTTGATATCCGAAACCGTGAATCCGTGGTGGTGACACGACTTGATGACCATCAGATTGGATCCCCACAGGACAGTTACAGTGGCTGAGGCGTGCGGACGACAAAGAACTTGCGGATCGGCTTTTTTACGTGCCAGTGCGTCCTTGTTCCGATGGGGAAGTGTGCCATCTCACCGGGATGCAGAGTGACGGTGTGATCGGTATCATCTTCTGAGATAGTGACCTCGCCTTCGAGCAGGTAGATGAATTCGTCCCAGGTAAAGGTCCATGCAAACTTGCCCGGCTCGCAGGACCAAAGCCCACTGGATACCTTCTTGTCCTCAGTCTGTGTGAGGATCGCACCGCGGGCACGGGGATTTCCCTGCTCAATCGAGGCCGGCTCGATGGGCATATCTGGCAAGGGACCGGTCGGCGCAGATGCCAATTGAATCATCTCTTCGGTCATTGAGGGTATACCTTTTGTTGCTAGAAGGAAGTCGGACTACCAATATTGAACACGATAGTTTTGAGGTTGCTCATAAACTCCAGCGTGTGCCTTCCTCCTATGCGGCCAAGGCCGCTATCGTTGCGAGACATGCCACCAAACGGCAAGTGATGTTCCCAAAAGTGCGTCCAGTCGTTGACGACGGTAATGCCCGTGTCAAGTTGCTCAGCCCAGCGCCATGCTTTGTCGACGTCCTGCGTAAACACCGACGAAACTAGCCCCAGCGGGCAGGCATTTATGTGTTCCCACACCTCTTCCTCGCGGCGGAAAGATCGAATTGGCGCGACTGGTCCAAAGCTCTCCTCTCGGTTCACGAGCGCGTCGGCCGTGAAATTGGTGAGAACGGTCGGTTGCCAGAAGAATCCAGGTCGGTTCAAGCGATTTCCGCCCACAAGAATCGTCGCGCCTTTCGCAACCGCGTCTTCAATGTGCCGACCAACTTTTTCAACGACGGCCATGTTATTCTGGGGACCCATTGTTGTACTCTTGTTCCACGGGTCGCCGCCCTTCCACTTCTCTGTTTCAGCGACCATCGCCGCGACGAAGGGCTCCGCAATTTCGTCCGCGACAAAGATGCGTTCTGCACTTGAACAAACTTGCCCAGCGGCGAAGAAGCACGCCGAGGCAACTGAGGCAGCAATCTTCAGTGGTTCGGCGTCGGCCAGGATGATAACTGGACCATTGCCACCTAGCTCAAACAACCGCGGCTTTAAGCCGGCGCGTGCCGTAATGATGCGGGCCGTCTGCGGGCTGCCCGTCATGCCCACGGCATGGGTACCGGAATTGATGACCAATTCGTCACCAACTTCTTGGCCCGGTCCGATCACCAAGTTAATCACGCCTTTGGGCAGTCCCGCCTCATGAATGCACTGCATAATCTTGATGGCGGTGGCCGCGGCTGTGGGCGCGGGCGTCCAGCAGACCGTGTTTCCCATCACGATCGCGAACGGCAGATATTCGCCACAGATCGCTGCGGGAAAATTCCAGGGAGTGATGACCGCCACTACCCCGCGAGGCTGCCAAAACGTTAACACACGTTTTTGGGGATCCTGGCACGGCTTGGTGTGACCTTCGAAATACTTCGCCTGTTCGGCGGCAATTCGCCATGGCACTGACGCCTCATTGGCCTCAAACTTTGCCTCCTGATGGCGTGGCTTGCCCAGCTCTGTGCAGAGGATGTCGGCTAATTCTTCCCGACGACTGTCGAGAATCTCAGCGATTCTCATGCACATGGCCGAGCGTTCCCAAAGTGGAGTCTTGCGCCAACTCAAGCTCGCTGCGTTGGCCGCACCAATGGCCCGGCGGGCATCGTCACGATCTCCCTTCGGCATCTTGCCGAATGGCTCACCCAGCGCCGGGTTGATCGCGTCGTACGTCTGCCCCGACCCGGCAGCGCACCACTCGCCATCAATGTACATGCAGTATTCACTCATTGCTTCACTCTACTATCGCATCAGCATTCCGCCGTCGACTAGTATCACTTCGCCGGTAATGTACGACGCTGCAGGAGACAAAAGCGTCAACACAATAGGTGCAACCTCGCGTGGATCACCAAAGCGTCTCAACGGCGTCAACCCAATAAGCGTTTCGCGCGCTTCGGCCGACACGCGACCTTCCAGCATCGGTGTGTCGATCATCCCCGGTGCGACGCAGTTCACTCGGACGCCGTGCGGTCCTAGTTCGCGCGCCAGTCCACGGGTCAGCGTATGCACGGCCGCTTTTGCTGCGGCATAGGGCACCGTTCCTCCGCCCCCGCCGGTATACCCTGCGGCCGAACCTATATTAACGATCGCTCCCGCACCCTGCTGAACCATCTTTCTCGCTGCGGCTTGGCAGCACAAGAAAACGCTGCGTGCGTTTACCGCCAACATTCGATCCCATAACTGCACATCACAGTCGATGATTGGCACCTGGTCCATCCAATCGCCGGCGTTGTTCACAAGCATATCAATTCGCTGACCGAACGCTATGTTCAATTCGTTAAACATGCGATCAATATGAGCCTCGTCGCTGACATCGGCCTGAATCGCGACCGCTGTTCCGCCGGCCGCTTCGATTCGTCGCACGGCCGCGGCTGCACCTTCGCGATTGCCGCAAAAATTTACACCAACCTTGGCGCCTGCTTCCCCTAACGACACGGCGATTTCGAGCCCCATGCCCGACGAAGCACCGGTGACGAGAGCTACGCGATCTCGAAACCAATCTCTGTAATTATCTGTCTTGCTCATTATTCAAATACGGCCGGACCTCGATGAAATTAATGGCAGTGTCACGATGAACGTTGCCCCGGCGGTCCGTGGAGTCAGCCCAATCGGAGATAGTCAGCATTGCGTCGGCGTTTGCTGCGCGAAAGCGGCGAACGTGGTAATTGAAGAACATCGGTTCCTTGTGATGGATGCTGCGAAAATGATGGTCGTAGCAGCCGGCTGCGATCGTCTCGACATTGTCGATCGTGATATGGATGCCCGTGACGTCGTCTAATGTCGGGTTGCCATGTATGGCGCGGCCCTGGTTCAGGTCGCAACTATACGTCACCAGAGTGTACACTCGCCCCGGTTGGAGGTTTCGGATGCGTTGTTGGACTTGGTTGGGACCTGTGCCGCTGCGCGTCATCACGAGACAACTGTCGCCGACACCCGGTGCGTTGTACCGACCTTGCCATTCTCCCAGGTGTTGCACTTTTCGCGTTGTGATTGTGCCCGGTTCAGCGGGTTGAAACTTCCAGTCAGTTGTTCCATCCGTAAAATCGGAATTTAGCACGTGATTGAGTAGGTACGGTTCATTGCTGAGACGATCCGTGCGGCCCTCGATACAGTAATGTCTGTATAATCGTCCAACCCAGCGCAGAGTCTGCTCATTTGCATATCCGGACGTGTAGGCCATGACACCAGCGAGTCCATCGAATCCCGGATCGTTGGCCAGGAGGTGAAACTCCATGTCCCGAAAAACACGTTCATTGACGAAGGGATGCACATCCAGTGTTTCCGGGGGCGCGCCGAAAATACCCAGCGCAATCACCATTTCGCGGGTGACATCGGGGCGAATGCGGGCATATGCGGCCATTCGCTGCGCCAGTTCTCGTTCGAGATACGACTGCGCCTCCGCTTCCGTTGGCTGCTCAGGGTGATATGCCTCTAGCGCGATCACCGATCCAGCGCCGACGGCCTTGTTGACAAACTCGCCAAGCTGATCGGCGTTCCCGGAAACATAAAGTTCAATGTGCTTTCCGGCAAAGCGAGGATTCGCATGGATTCGCCGAATTGCTTCCACTGTCGGGTCGAACAAATGATTCAGAGAATGGAAGTATTCATCGACGAGCAGGCCATCAATCCACTGACGATCCAATTCGCCGTCGGCCGTCAATCCACCTATGACCTCTTCTGAGGTCGTCGCTCGACGGCGTACGCCTATGTCGCGTCTATCAAGACCCGGTGCAGCGATTTCAATCATCCAGCGTCCACCGTTTGACCGCCATGACACGGCACGGTCGCTTTGATCCTCGCCTCGCGTCCCCACAATGGTGTTAACGTGTGGCAGTATATGTCGCTGTAGGAATTCCCAGCTATAGGGTCCTTCTTGAAAGACCCACGGATCATACTGATAACGGCAGTAGCGAATCTCAGGGACGCGTCGCACTTGGAATCGAGCTACCTTGCCTCCATGAACAGTCACGGTGTGCCGACCTGCTGGCACGTATCGCATGGCTTCCCGATCCATTGAGCCACCGGCGTGATATTCAATCACCCGATTGTCCGACTCATCCAACGTCAC
Source organism: Planctomycetota bacterium (assembly GCA_022614705.1). Lineage (GTDB taxonomy): Bacteria > Planctomycetota > Planctomycetia > Pirellulales > Lacipirellulaceae > JABDGM01. The sequence continues at coordinate 14,292 of JAKEIB010000349.1, forward strand.
AAATACACCTTGTTCGCCGTGAATGGTGCGGACAAATACCCAACCCGGCCGGTCAAACGCGAATTCGCAA
>JAKEIB010000350.1 GCA_022614705.1 Planctomycetota bacterium
ATTCACATGGTCGTGAACGTTCGGATTGCCCATGCCGCTGCCGTACAGGTAGAGCACATTGTCGAGCAGCGATTCGCTTCCTTCGGGAGTGGACTGCAGCTTTTGCAGATATTCGGCGAACAGTGAAACGTGGAATTGGTTGATCTTGGCCACCTTCGCAATCTTTTCCGGGTCGTTGCCGTGGTGCGTCAGCGGATGGTGCGGATCGGAAACGCCGATCTCCGGATAAGTGCGGTTACTTGTTTCTCGCGCCAGTTGAAACGTGACGACGCGCGTGATGTTCCCTTGCAGCGCTAGTAGTTGCAGGTCGAACATCAGACGGGCGTGATCGGCATACTCGGCCGGAACGCCGAGGGGACGATCGAGATCCGGCTGCGGATTTTCCTTCGCGGCCGCTTCGGCCGTCTGAATGCGCCGTTCCACGTCGCGGACCGATTCCAAGTACTGGCTAATACGATTGCGATCGCCGGGTCCCAGCGTATTCTGCAGTCGTGTGAGTTCTTCGACAACGGAATCGAGCAAACTTGCCCGTTTCTTGAGCGCGGCGCGGCGCTCAGCTGAACCGCCCTCCTCACCAAAGAGATTTTCGAACACGATCCGCGGGTGAGCTTCCGCCGGAAGCGGCGTCGTCGGAGAGGACCACGAAAGATTGTTTTGATAGACGCAGGCGTAGCCATTATCGCACTGGCCCACGACGGAGAGCAGGTCCATCGAGAGCTCCAACGAGGGAAGCTGCGTGTCGCGGCCAAGTTCGCGGGCCGCGATCTGATCGACCGTCGTGCCGAGATGGTAATCGGTGCTTTCCGTCCGCTTGGCCTTCGCAGCGCTCAGGAACGAGGCGTTCGAAGTCGCGTGCGTTCCTGGGTAGGCATTGCGCAACTCCATATTGGAGATTACGGCAATGTTTTTTTTCACCGGCGCGAGCGGGCTGAGCGATGGCGACAACTCCTCGAGCGCGTCGCCTCCCGGTGGAGTCCAGCGGGTCACGTCGCATCCCATGGGCATATAGACAAACCCCAGCCGTCGCAGGCGCACCGGGCTGGCCGGCGTGTCGGCCAGGGCCGTCAAACTTGGGACCATGGCATCGAGCAGCGGCAGTGCGAGCACGGCTCCCGTCCCGCGCAGAAAAGTTCGCCGCGGCAGGGCAATCTTTTTGACGATCATTGCGACATCCTCATTTGAAACGGCGTGCTTTGGACAATGCCCATGATCAACTGCGAGAAATGATATTCGTTGTCGCGAGCCATCGCGACAATTTTGCGGACGGCCGGCGCATCGTAATACTCGACGCCGCGCCCCAACGCAAAGGTCATCAGCTTTTCGGTCAGCGTTCGCACGAATAGCTCGGGCCGATTCAGCAAGGCTTGCTCCAGACCCGACGCGCCGACAAATTCGCTGCCATCGAGAAAGCCGCCGGAGGCGTCGACCGGCTTGTCCTCCTCGGACTCCCGCCATCGTCCGACGGCATCGAAGTTCTCCAGCGCAAACCCCACCGGATCGATCATTTCATGACAACTAGCGCAGGCGTCGTTCGCGCGATGCTGCTTCAGCCGCTCGCGCACGGAAAGCGTGCTCGAGACAGTATTGTCCCTGAGCGGCGGCACGTTGGCCGGCGGCGGCGGGGGCGGAACGCCGACCAGATTTTTGAGGACCCACTGGCCGCGAATCACGGGAGAAGTGCGGGTCGCGTACGAGGTTACCGCGAGGATGCTCCCGTGCCGCAGCAGCCCGCCGCGGTGACTGTCCTGATCCAATGAGACGCGGCGGAAGCGACTGCCGTAAACGTGAGGAATCCCGTAATGCTTGGCGAGGCGTTCGTTCAGATAGGTATAGTCGGCCTTGACAAAATCGAGCACACTACGATCCTCGCGCACGATATTCTTGAAAAAGAGCGTCGTTTCCTGTCGCATCGCCTGCCGCAAGTTGTCGTCGAAATCCGGGAACAAACGCATATCCGGATTGATCGACTCCAGATTGCGAAGATACAGCCACTGCTCCGCAAAGTTGTTGACGAGCGCTTCCGAACGCTCATCCGCCAACATCCGCCGCACCTGCTGTTCGAGCACGTCAGGTCGGCTAAGCTCGCCTCGCTCCGCCAGATCGAGCAGTTCATCGTCTGGTATGCTGCTCCACAGGAAGAACGACAGACGTGACGCCAATTCCACGTCGTCAATTTGGTACGCAGTCTTTGGAGGGACGCCGGCAGGATCGCGTTCGATGCGGAATAGAAACTGCGGATTCACCAACACCGAACTGAGCGCCAGTTCGATGCCCGAGTCAAAGTCGCCTTCCGCGCGGCCCCGCCGGTAGAACTCCATCGGCGTTCTCAAATCCTCGTCGACGACCGGCCGCCGATAGGCGCGGCGCACCAGGTTGGACAGAATCCGTTTTGCACAATCCTCTTCGCCGTCAGAACCCGCGGGCGCGCAAACGAAGAGCCGGCGCCGGCTCGGAGATTCACCAGGACCGCTGGACTCAAAGGGGCCAACGATCGAAACCTGATAAATGGCTGGTCCAATGCGCGGATGCCGGTAGAAATTGAAATGGACATTCAGCGGCTGCCGCGTTGTTTCCAGCAACGACGACGATTTGGCGAGGAACGTGACGCCGACGTTGTGCGGGCCGGCCGTCGTTTTGATTCGCGCCTTCAAGTGCGCATCGACGTTTTGATGAGTGGCGCTACCCCGCGGCGGCTTCACAGTAAAGAGCCTGACGCGCTCCCGGTCCATTAGCACTTCCAGTTCGTGAGACTCGCTGAGGCTTTCGACTTCTTCATTGCGATCTCGCATCAACCGGACTTGAATCTCGTACACCCCGTCCTGCGGAAAGGTGTATTCAATCGCGGCGCCACCGCGCGTGCCGATTGGCAATCCCTCGACGTGGACGTCCTGTGTGATGTCAGGACGAATTCGGAAGGTGTCCTCCCTGGGCTGCCGCGGAGCCCGTCCGACTGCCAGGCGGCTGATCATCTGCGCGGCCGAAAGGTAGCGATTCAATAGCGCCGGTGAGAGATCGCTGACAGTGATATTGTCAAAGCCGTGGCTGGACTCGTCCGTTGGCAAGAGCGACGCGATGTCCACCTTGAGCCCCAACAGGTCCCGAATGGCGTTCTGG
>JAKEIB010000351.1 GCA_022614705.1 Planctomycetota bacterium
CACCATGCCGCTCATGAACTGGTTCCGCGGCTTCTCCGCCGACGTCGCCCGCACGGGCGACGAGCTTGCCTTGCACGCGGACCTCGACATGGTCCACATCGAAGTCGGCCCTCCGGAAGATCCCAACGAGGGCGGCGGAATTCTTCCAGGTCTCGGCAAACTCCTCGGATTCGGAGAGCCGAAAGATGAACAAGTAAAACCGGCGTCGGCCAGCGACGAAACTCCCAGTCCCCAAGATTAGCCGTCACAATTGAGCACGCACTCTCCGCGTGCCGTCTCCCATGTCTCGAACGCCCATTGTTCGCCAAATATCCTGGCCAAACGTTGCAATCAACCTGTTGGTACTGTTTGTCTTCATTCTTGTCGGTTGGTCGCTCGATCCATCGAACGGAGTACTCTTTGGGGCCGCATCCTATTTGATCTGCTCGTACGCATTGCGCACGCTGATCCCCCGTGATCACCGAGCCGCAATCGCTCATTGCAAGCGCCAACAGTTTGCGGAGGCAATTCCGCGATTTCACAATAGCTTGACTTTTTTCGAGCGCCATCCGTGGCTCGACCGCCTTCGTGCGATCACGATGCTGTCAGCGTCCGCGATGTCATATCGCGAGATGGCCTTGGTCAGCCTCGCATTTTGTTACGCCCAAATCGGCGACGGCAAGAAGGCACGCGAATATTACGAACAGTGCCTGCGGGAATTTCCCGACAACGGCATGGCCCAAGCCTCGTTGCGGTTAATGGATGCAGGAACTCAGCGCGCAACTTGAGAATTCGCCGATGTTACGCGACATTCGATTATTAAAGGGGTGGCCAATTCGGATATTGACATTTGTTCACTATCTGATATACTTGGCCCTCGCATGTTCGCTTGGTGGAGAGGGTGCCGGAATCGCTCGTTTTCGATAGGCCCTGCGTTTTGGCTGCAGCCCCTTACACGGTAGCCGCAGTGAAGCGCTTCTCTAGAGGTCGGGGACGACTTAAGCGGTGATCAGCACGCTTCCGCCCACGTAGCTGGCAGTTTCATAGTGACTGCCTCGCGTGCTCGGCGGGCGCGCACCCCGGAGCTCTGGGAAAGAAACCCGGAGGGGATCCCCTTCATTTTTTCAATACCTGAGATGGCAAGCAAGGAACCGAGGATCAAACAAGTCCTATGTTAGGCCCACCGCAGTTTACTTCGCATCCGCCGCCGCGACGTGCAGCGTCCGCAGCGACTCGCCGCGAATGACGGTCAGCTCGAAGCCCTGATCGCTCGGCACTGTCATGAGAAGCCGGTGAAGATCGTCGATCGAGGTGACGAGCCGACCGGCGAGCGCGACGATCACATCGTCCGGCAGCACGCCAGCTTGGTCCGCCATGCTGCGCGGGACTACCTCGCGAACTTCGACGCCCTGATCGGCCACTAGATCGAGCGCGCGCACCAGGGCCCGCGGCAGGCGAGTGACCTGCGCGACGATGCCCAGTTGGCGTCGGCGGACGTTGCCGTGCGTGAGAATCTCTTGTAGCACCCACTGCGCCGTATTCGACGGAATCGCGAAGCCCAAGCCCTGTGCCATCGCGATGATCGCCGTGTTGATGCCGACCACCAGGCCGCGCGAATCCACGAGCGGCCCGCCCGAGTTGCCGGGGTTGATTGGCGCGGCGTGCTGGACGATGTTCTCGATCAGCCGGCCGTCGCGAGCCCGCATGCTGCGGCCTAATGCGCTGACGACACCGGTCGAGACAGTGGATTGCAGCCCGAGCGGGCTGCCCTTTGCGATGACAAGCTGCCCGACGCGCAGCGCATCGCTGTCGCCAAGCTGTGTGTAGGGCAGACCACTGGCCGCCAGCCGCACGACGGCCAGGTCGGTGGCCGGATCATCGCCGATCAATTCCGCCCGCAGCCGGCCTCCCTCTGCGGTTTCCGCCTGAAGTTGAGGCCGCTGATCAATCACGTGGCTGTTCGTGATGGCATAACCATCGGGCGTCACGATGAATCCCGACCCCGCCCCGCCCCGGCCACCCGAATCGCGCCCCGATATGCTGACCACCGCTGGTGACACAGTCTCCACCACATGAATCACCGCCTGCGAATACGCGTCGAGTAGATCGGCATTCGCCGCCGATGGCCGCTTCACTGGCCCCTGAGCACCGGCATCGTCAGACATAGGCAATTCGGAATTATGCACCAGTCGTATGACCATGGATCAAACAATCGGTTGTCGCATGATTTGTTTCTCACGACGCGAGTAGCGCAACGCCATGCTGAATTATCGCTGGCTGGTCAAGTGTGACCGGCAGTGCCGCATTTTTCGAGAACAAACGCCGCGGCGGGTACAAGTCATGCGCCAGTCGGGGGGTTGTTTCCTGCACGCTCATCTGAAACAGATGGCAGACGTTTCTGGCTGTGCTTACGAGCGAGCTGCCAATGCTTAACAGCAGTCACGAGGCAACCGACGACACCGCCAAATGTGAACCAATTTGGTGTCACTAGCATTGTGCTGAGGAACAAGCCGGCGAAACAGAGAAACTCGATGGCAGACTGACGAAGTATGACCGGCCGCGGGTACGCGATACGCCCTTGAATCCCGTCTTCGGGACGAAGCATTGCCCGGAAGAGAAAGAAATTGCGAATATGTC
>JAKEIB010000352.1 GCA_022614705.1 Planctomycetota bacterium
ACCCTCCGCATGGGCCTTTTCGACAAACTCAAACAAGGACTCGCCAAGACCGGCCGGCTGCTCAAGACCGACGTCCGCGATCTGTTCAAAGCCGAAGGCCGACTTATCGATCAGGCATTTCTCGACGAGATGCGGGCGATTCTGTTCAAAACGGACATGGGCTACGAGGCGGTTGAACAGATCGTCGACGAGGTGGCCACGAATTTTCGCGGCCGCGTCGTCACGCTCGAACAGATTCTCGAAACGTGGAAGCAGAAATTGCGGGCGCTCATGGCTCAACAGGATGCGCCGATCCGGTTCGCCGAATCGGGCCCCACCGTAATCATGGTCTGCGGCGTCAACGGCAGCGGCAAGACGACGACGATCGCCAAGCTCGCGCAGCAGTTCAAGTCGCAGGGCAAGCGCGTGCTGCTCGGCGCCGGCGACACGTTCCGCGCCGCCGCCGTCGAGCAGCTCACGATCTGGAGCGAGCGGCTCGGCGTGCCGATCGTCACCGGACCGCCCGGTAGTCACCCGGCGAGCGTGGCGTATCGCGCGGTCGAACAGGCGCTGAAAGACGGCACGGAGGTGTGCATCGTCGACACGGCCGGCCGGCTACAGACGCAGAAGAACCTCATGGCCGAGCTCACGAAGATCCAGGAGGCGATCCGCAAGCAGGTGCCCGCAGCGCCGCACGAGGTGCTGCTGGTGCTCGACGCCACGACGGGCCAGAACGGCATCAGCCAGGCCTCAAAATTTACCGAAGCGGTAAACTGCACCGGCATCGTGCTGGCAAAGCTCGATGGCACGGCCAAGGGCGGGGTGGTCGTAGCGATCAGGCAACAGGTGGGCTTGCCGGTAAAGTATATCGGCGTGGGCGAAAAGCCCGAAGACCTCGCACCGTTTCTGCCCGATCAATTTGTCGAGGCGCTGTTCGACGAAGTTTCCGCCGAAACGGCGCACTCGCCATAGGTTCGCGCAACAGCCGGTGAGCGCGGGCGGAAACCTTTTCCAGGTCGGCACAATGTGAAGCGCGAACAACTGGCTGTGCCTTCGCAGCCGGCTTGTACTCACGCCAGCGAAGCACTGCCACCGATACCACTCATGGTGCTGCGATTTGTCGCGAGCGCCGCGCGTTTGATTCCTGCCAGGTTCCCCCAATTTTCGACCCAGCAGTTATTCACGATCGAATTGGGCCGCGATCGAATTGCGGCATGGCGCGACAATCGATCCCAACTTTACCCCGTAAATCCCGTAACGGAGTACTAAAGATGAAGCGTCTGTTTACAATTTGCACCGCGTTGGCAGCTTCAATGCTGGCCACGCACAACGGAGCGGCCGCCCCGCCGGACTTCACGTCCGGCACGCTGGCCGCCTACTTCGACGAAGAGCCGGCGGAAGTCCCAGTCGCCGAGGAAGTCGTCACGGACGAACATTCCGCCGGTGGCTGCGATGCGGTCGCAACTGATTGCGGCTGCGGGGAAGACGCCGCCTGCGCGTGTGGCGAAGAGGCCGCCGAGTGCGGCGAAGACGTCGGCTGCGGGGATGGTTGCGGCGGATGCGATCTTGGCGACCCCTGGACGCTGCAAGGCTACCTCCAACCTTGCTGCGACAAGTCGACGACCTACGGTGGTTGGTTCTCGATGGGCTACTACAATAACAATGAGCGGCTGTCGATCGCAGACGCCGACTCGCTGTCGTTCAACGACTTCCCGGATCACTTGAACTTGGATCAGGCATGGTTGTACGTCGAAAAGGTGGCCGAGGCCGAGGGCTGCTGTGCCGACTACGGTTACCGCTTCGACATCATGTACGGCGTTCACGGCCATGCGGCCCAGTCGTACGGCAATCCGGAGAGCTTTGAGCCGGTCTTTGGCAAGAACCGCGGCACTTGGGACGCATCACTTGATCACGGTCCATATGCCTGGGCCATGCCGCAGCTATACGGCGAGGTGGCCAAGGGCGATTGGTCGGTGAAGATCGGCCACTGGTTTACACCCGTCGGTTACGAAGTGATTCCCGACACAGGCAATTTCTTTTATAGCCACACACTTACGCACTATAACAGTGAACCATTCACGCACACCGGCGTATTGGGCACGTACAACGGCTTCGACAAGGTCACGCCGATCGTTGGCTGGGCATTGGGCTGGGACACCGGCTTCGACGTGTTCGAGGGCGGCAACATCTACGTCGGCGGCATGACCTATAAACCGAACGACGACGTGTCATTCACGTACATGAACACAATCGGCGACTTGGGCTGGCGCTCGGGTGGTCAGTTCGGCTTTACGCAGCACATCGTCGGCGTTGCGAACCTCACGGAGAACACGACGTGGGTGATTCAGAGCGACTACCTTCACACCGATGGCACCATCACCGACGATGATTTTGAGAACGAGGACAAGGGTGTTACGAACTACTTGATCTACAAGCTAAACGATTGCTGGAGCGTGGGCGGCCGCATCGAATGGTGGAAGAGCAACAACGTTATCCCCGGTGAAGATGCCTCGTTCTACGATATCACGGGTGGCATCAATTACCATGCAACGGCCAATCTCGTGATTCGTCCCGAGATTCGCTATGATTGGACATCTTCGGATGAGGCATTCGAGACGGCTTTCGGCGAAGATTACAACCAGGAGTGGTTCGGCATCAATGCCGTGCTGACGTACTAGACACGTGGAGCCGCAACTTCGACCCCCAACAACTACCCGGGGGCCGCCCTAAAAAGCGGCCCCCGGTTTATTTGGTAGAGCACAGAATAGCCCGCGATCGGTCAACCGTTACGCGGCGTTGGTCATCCGTGAATCGGCACCGTGCTTAATTAAGTGGAGACACGTGCTCAGTGCTAAGGCATGTGAAATGAGAATGGTCCCGTGCATCCTGGTTGGCTCGCGGCTGAACGAAAATCGCTAAACGCATTGCAGCGAACAACTTGCAACTTATCTCAATAAGATGCCGCCCGCGCAGAATACAACTGGCACAGCGGTTGCTTTCATGCCGCATTCGTAAGACGACGCGACCGTGAGCGCCATTTGGTGCAGCCGTCGCCGTGACATGAGCCAACCGAATGCCCACACAGGCTTGGGCGGGTTCTCCGCCTGGCCCGCCCAAGCCCGGGCATTTCCGGCCAACTCGAACGATGCGATGAGAGGCGAGGCTCCACCTGGATCCGATGTCATTACCAAAGTAGTAAGTCCCGAACAATTCTCACCGACTAACCGAATGCCCATTACGGCTTGGGTGCTCTTTCCGCCTGGGAGCGCCCGAGCCTGGGCATTTTTTCTTTTCCATCCAAGCCGACGGATTGAAACGCCGCCAGGTCGAATGGCGCGACTGGGGCCGCGAAGCCAGAAGGATGCCCCAATGGCTTGGGTGGAGTTTCCGCCTAACCCGCCCAAGCCGGGGCGTCCCTGTGATTTCGGATTGGGGATTTCGGATTTCGGATTGGGGATTTAGGATAGATGTTTCGTGGGTTGGGGAACGTCCGCAATCCGCAATCCGGGTACTGTCTTAACAATGTGCTGCCGCAATGAATTGCCACGCAACAGCACAAAAAGACACAAAAACTCTTCGTGTCTTTTCGTGCCTTTTTGTGGCTATCCGTTTGAGTAGCGGAAGAACAACACGCTGTTAAGACATTACCGCAATCCGCAATCCGCAATCGGAATGAAACTAATCATCGCCATCATCCAGCCGAGTAAACTTGAGGACGTAAAGAAGGCGCTTCAAGACGTCGAGGTCGTGCGGCTGACGATCATGGACTGCCAGGGTTTTGGGCGGCAAAAGGGGCAGGCCGAGATTCTGTATAAGCGGAGTGAATTCACCGTGAACCTGCTTCGCAAGGTGCAGCTCATGATCGCCGTGAACGACCACTTCGTGGAGCCGACCGTGAGCGCGATTATCAAGGGCGGTCGCACGGGACCGAGCGGCGAAATCGGCGACGGCAAGATCTTCGTCCTCCCTCTTGAGGACTGCATCCGCATCCGCACGGGCGAACGCGGCGGCGAGGCGATTTAGGCGCGCGTCTGGCCCAGCACGGCGGTTGGCAGCGTGCGTTTCGCCTCAGTCAGCGGTGCATCTGCGCAGCAAATTCTCCGAATTGCGGCGAAGGCCAGCGCGAAATTGCTCGGTACTGCTACACTGATTACACGTACCGCGCGGCTTCAGCGCGGCGGCCATTGTCGCGCAATTGCCACTTCCGCGACCCGCGACCGGCCGAGTCGATAATTCACGAGAAGAGAAGAGTTTTGACCGCCCTCCAAAATTTAGCCGCCTGCCGACGAACTGCAACCGCTCGATTTAGTCGCCTGACTGCTGCGCATTTTCTCGTTTTGATGAGCGCGATGACGTGCAGCCGCGGCTTTGCGGCCGATGTGACGTTTAACATCTCGTTGGTGGGCCAATCCAACCCCTTTCCGCCGGCGTCTTCAACGACGTGGTCTTACGCCGAGGTCTGGGGAGAGGGCAACTACGCGTACCTCGGCTCGGATCGGTCCGGACGAGGTATCGCCATCTTTAACATCTCCAACCCCGCCAACCCGCAGTAGTACCTCACCCAGTATGCCGGCAGCGAGATGGAGGACGTCGAAGTCTATAACGGCATCGGATACTTCGGCAGCGATGTCAGCACGACAGTCGGCACCGGCGTTGATATCATCAACCTGTCGAACCCGGCCAGCCCGGTTTTCCTGAGCCGTATCAATTCATCCGACTGTAACCCGGGCGGGACGCTCTGTGGGCACAACAAAGTTCACACCCTTTCGGTGAGCGATGGGCACCTTTACACCGTCGACAATTCGAATGACGCGGCCCCAGAGTCCGTCAAGATTTTCAATGTCAGCAATCCTTCCAGCCCACAGTTCGTCACCAGCGTAGCCCTTGGCATTCCGGCCCCCGTGGTGGCTGCGCACGAGGTGATCGCCCTCAATGATCGCATGTACGTGGCGAGCAAATGGAACGACAGCGACACGTGCTGCGGATGGGTGCACATCTACGACGTTTCTAATCCCAGCGCTCCGGTGCTTCAAAAAGCGTTCGAATCTGGCGCCCGCACTCATACGGTTTGGCCAACCGATGATGGAGAGACAATCATCGTGGCCGAGGAACGATTGGACGGCAACGTGAAAATCTATGACGTCTCGATGATCAACCAGGCGAATGATCCCGACAACCCGGTACTTTTGACCACGCTCAACGACAATAGCGTCGGCGTCGATGCTTATACTCCCCACCATCCATTCGTTAAGGGCAGCCTGCTTTTTCTTTCGTGGTACGAGGCGGGCCTGCAGGTGTTTAACATCGCTGACCCAGCCAATCCCGTACATGTAGGCGCTTTTGATACGTACGCTGGAGGCTATAATCCCAGCTTTGGGCCCGAACACGGCGATTGGGGCGTTTATCCAATGCTCGGTCTCGACAAGGTTCTGCTCGGTGACCGCGATCGGGGTTTGATCATCGTCGATGCCAGCGGTGTGCTGGCGCCGGGCGACTATAACCAAGACGGGCTCGTTGATACGGACGATTACGAGACCTGGAAAAAGTACCTTGGCACGACGAACAAGGCGGCGGACGGCAACAAGAACGGGATCGTAGACACGGCCGATTTTGTGGTATGGCGAAAACACGTCGGCCAAATTGGGCCGAGTAATCTGCTGCCGGGTTCCGGAGGCGACGAATTCACGGGGGTACCGGAGCAGTCAGCGCTCATACTCATTGCTTCCGGCTTTGCAACGGCGATTTTTCGCCGCTTTATATCATCGCGGCGACGGCGAGGCGAAACCTATCCTTGACGCCGGGACGCCACGCGGAGTTGACCGCGGGCTTGGAGGATGAGGCGGTCGCGGATGGCCAGTTCTTCGCGGCCGGCGGCGCGGCGGGCGAGGGCGGTGCGGAGTTGCTCCTCGGCGGCGTCTTGCTCGAGCACGCAGGCCAACAGCGCGCGGTTGGTGAGGATGGAGACGACGTTGTTCGCCACCTGCACAAAGCCGCCATCGACGTAGTAGCGGATGAGCTCATCTTTATAGCGCACGCGCAACTCGCCATAGCCGAGGCGGCCGATGAGGGGCGCGCGGCCGAGTGCGATGCCGACCTCGCCGTCGTACAGCGGGAGGGCGACGAAATCGGCGGGCGTGTCCAGCTCCGTCGCCTCGGGGGTGACGACGATGCAATGGAGCGTGGTGGCGGATGGGTGGGTGTCGGCCATGGTCGGGGAGGGGGGATCTGTGGGAGGCGTCTCTGTCGCCGATTAGGTATTAGTGTTCTGAGCGTAATCGGCGTCGGAGACGCCTCCCACATTTGCTGCTTGGCATCTGTGCTATTTCTTTTGGGATTTTTTCCACTGGGCTTCGGCCTGTTCGACGGCGCCGACGTACATGAAGGCGTCTTCGGAGAGGTGGTCCCACTTGCCGTCGCAGATTTCTTCGAAGCTGCGAATGGTTTCGGCCAACGGCGTGATCTCGCCGGCCTTGCCGGTGAACACTTCGGCCACGAGGAATGGCTGCGACAGGAATCGCTCCAACCGACGGGCGCGATGTACGACGAGCTTATCCTCTTCGGCGAGCTCATCGACGCCGAGGATGGCGATGATGTCTTGCAACTCGCGGTAGCGCTGCAGGATCGTCTGCACGCGGCGGGCCACGTTGTAGTGCCGCTCGCCCACGTATTGCGGATCGAGGATGCGGCTGCTGGACGCCAGCGGATCGACGGCCGGGTAAATTCCTTTTTCGGAGATCGAGCGCTCCAGGTAGATGAACGCGTCGAGCTGGCCGAATGCGGTGGCGGGGGCCGGGTCGGTCGGGTCGTCGGCCGGGACGTACACGGCTTGAATCGACGTGACGGCGCCGCTGGTGGTGGAGGCGATGCGTTCTTGCAGCGCGCCCATCTCCGTGGCGAGCGTGGGCTGATAACCGACCGCGGACGGCATACGACCGAGAAGGGCGGACACTTCGCTGCCCGCTTGCGAGAAGCGGAAGATGTTGTCGATGAACAGCAGCGTGTCGGCGCCGGTTTTGTCGCGGAAGTACTCGGCCATCGTGAGGGCCGATAACGCGACGCGGAGGCGGGCGCCAGGCGGCTCATTCATCTGGCCGAAGACCATGCACGTTTGATCGATCACGCTGCGGCCCGTGTCGCCGATTTTGGCTTCCTGCATTTCGAGCCATAGGCTCGTGCCCTCGCGGGTGCGCTCGCCGACGCCGGCGAACACTGAGTAACCGCCGTGGGCCGAGGCGATGCGGGCGATAAGCTCGGTGAGGATGACGGTCTTGCCGAGACCGGCCCCGCCGAACAAACCGGCCTTACCACCGCGGACGAACGGCGTGAGCAGATCGATGACCTTGATGCCCGTTTCGAACAGCTCGGTTTTAGTGGAGAGGTCGCGGAGCGCGGGCGGCTCGCGGTGAATCGGCCAGTATTCTTCGGCGTCGACCGGGCCGCGGTTATCGACCGGCTCGCCCGTAATATTGAACACGCGGCCGAGCGTGGCCTTGCCGACGGGCACTTTTACCGGCTCGCCCGTATCGATGCAATCCTGGCCGCGCACGAGGCCGTCGGTGCTGCCAAGGGCCACGCATCGCACGCGTCCGCCGCCGAGGTGTTGCTGCACTTCGCCGGTGAGGTTGATCTTTACGCCCTTGTGCTCGGAGACGATCTTCACGGCGTTGTAGATCGCCGGCAGGCGTTCTTCCTTGAACTGGACGTCGAACGTGGAGCCGATGATCTGCGTGATTTGGCCGATGTTTTGAGCGGTTTTTGGTGCGGCAGGTGATACGGTTGTCATGTTTGCTTTCGGAATGCGTGGGATTGTAGCTGGCCTCTGTGAGGCCGGCTTGTGCGGTTATTCGCCGGGGTCATAGACCCCAGCTACAGTTAATTAACTCAGCGCTTCGACGCCGCCGATGACGTCCATGAGTTCGGACGTGATGCGGCTTTGACGGGCGCGGTTGTATTGCATGCTTAGTCGGTGGATTAGATCGCCGGCGTTTTCGGTGGCACTCTTCATGGCGACCATGCGGGCGATCTGCTCGCTGACGGCCGAGTCGAGAAAGCACTTGAACAGTTTGATCTTAAAGCTCGTGGGGACGACTTCTTCCAGGATGCTCTCGGGCGACGGCAAAAACTCGTAGATGTTGCGGCGGGCACCGGCTTCCGCCTGCGGCTGATTGGCGGCCGGGGAAGTGGGGGCGGTTGAGTCGCCGCCGATTGTGCCGAGCGGCAGCAGGGTTTCGATGACTACTTGCTGCTTGGCGATGCCGTGGAACTTGGTGTAGGCCAAGTCGAGACGATCGAGGTGGCCGGTGATGTATTCTTCGAGGTATCGCGTGGCGATGACATCGACTTCGTCGAAGGCGGGGCGGTCTTCGAAATGCGTGAACGCTACGTCGGGCGTGATGCCGCGGAACTTGAAGGCGGCGATGCCGCGTTTGCCGGAGATTTCCAAGCGACAAGTGGGTATTGTCTGCTTCAATTCCATCCAGCGTTGGAACCCAGCGCGCTGCACGTTGCCGTTGAAGCCGCCGCACAGGCCGCGGTTGGCGGTAAGCACGAGCAGCGTGGCGTTTCGCACGGTTTCGCGCTGTTCGAGCAGTGGATGGCTGAACTCCATGCCGCTGGTCATGAGGTCCTCGACGAGCTGCGTGATGCGGGTCGTGTAGGCCGTGGCGGCCGAGGCGCGGTCCATCGCCTTCTTGAATCGCGCGGTGGCGATCAATTCCATCGTCCGCGTGATCTTGCGGATGTTGCGGATCGAGCGGCGGCGTTTATCGAGGACGCGCGGGTTGGCCATGCGGGGAAGGGTTCAGGGTTTAGGGTTCGGGGTTCAGAAGTCGGGTTTAGCGTCGGCGACCACGCCGACTCCGGTTGATCCGGCGTGGCCGCCGGCGCTAAACAAGTAAATTCTTTAGGTTAAACGGCTACAGGTTCTCGTTCGCGTCGTTCAGCTTTTTTTTTATCCAAACCGCCGGAAGCGTATTGGGTCTGGAATTCTTTGATCGCCGATTCGATTTTTTGGACGATGCCGTCGGTGAGGTCTTTCTTCTTGTCGACCTCGTCCCAAACCTCGGGCTTTTGATTGTGAACGAACGTGAGGAACTGTTTTTCCCACGTTTGCACCTGGTTCGCGGGGATCTTGTCGAGGTGGCCGCGGGTGCCGGCGTAGATTACGAGCACCTGGTCGATCACGTTCATCGGCTCGTACTGGCCTTGCTTGAGGATTTCGACCATGCGGTAGCCGCGATCGAGCCGGGCTTGCGTGGCCGCGTCGAGCTCGGTGCCGAGTTGGGCGAACGCTTCAAGTTCGCGGAATGCGGCGAGGTCGAGCCGCAAACCACCGGCCACCTTCTTCATGATCTTGATCTGAGCGGCGCCGCCGACGCGCGACACCGAGATACCGGCGTTCATGGCTGGCTTGACGCCGGCGAAGAACAAGTCTGGCTGCAGATAGATCTGCCCGTCGGTAATCGAAATCACGTTCGTCGGAATGTAGGCCGATACCTCGCCTTCGAGCGTTTCGATAATCGGCAGCGACGTGAGCGATCCGCCGCCGAGCTCATCGGACATCTTGGCCGAGCGTTCGAGTAAGCGGCTGTGGCAGTAGAACACGTCGCCGGGGTAGGCCTCGCGACCTGGCGGACGCCGCAAGAGCAGCGACAATTGCCGGTAGGCGACGGCCTGCTTGCTGAGGTCGTCGTACACGATGAGCGCGTGCTGGCCGCCGAACATATAATGCTCAGCCATCGACGTGCCGGAATAGGGGGCGACGTATTGCAGCGGGGCTGGGGCGCTCGCGCCGGCGACGATCACCGTGGTGTAATCCATCGCGCCTGTTTCGCGGAGTTTTTCGATGACGCCGGCGACGGTCGATTCCTTCTGACCGACGGCGACATAAAAGCATTTCACGCCCGAGTCGCGCTGGTTGATGATCGTGTCGATGCCAACGGCCGTTTTGCCTGTCTTGCGGTCGCCGATGACGAGTTCGCGTTGGCCGCGGCCGATCGGCGTCATGGCGTCGATCGCTTTGAGGCCGGTTTGCAGCGGCTCGGAGACGGGCTGCCGCTCGGCCACGCCGGGTGCGATGATTTCCACGGGGCGACGCTGTTTGGTGATGATCGGGCCTTTGCCATCGAGCGGGTTGCCGAGCGGATCGACCACGCGGCCGAGCAGCTCGTCGCCCACGGGCACGCTCAAGAGGCGGCCCGTGCTGCGGACTTCTTCACCCTCGGCGATGTTGAGGTAGTCGCCGAGAATGATGATGCCGACGGAGTTCTCTTCGAGGTTGAACGCCAGGCCGATCGTGCCGTTGGCGAACTCGACCATCTCCTGGGCCATCACGCCGGAAAGGCCGTACACGCGGGCGATGCCGTCGCCCACCTCGAGCACGCGGCCCACGTCTCGAACGTCGATCTGCGAGGCGAAGTTTTCGATTTCCTGCTGGATGACCGAAGCGATTTCGTCGCTGTTGAATTTCATGATTGCTCCAAAATATAGCTGGCCTCTGTGAGGCCGGCTTTAATGCGGCCGGGGTCAGAGACCCCAGCTACAGTGGCGGCCGGGGTCACAGACCCCGGCTACAGTGTTCAGCTTGTTCCCGCCGACATGAATTGGTCCGGCGCGGTTTCAATTCTTTCCGTGATCCGGTCGATCATCGCTCGGCGGGCGTTTTCGAGCTGGGTGTTCACGGAGCCGTCGTACACGCGGTCGCCGACGCGGATCACCATGCCGGCAAGCAGCGAGGGGTCGACGTGCATGTGCAATACCGGTTCGCCGCCGAGCGCTTTGCGTAGCCGATTGAGGATTTCGCCCTGCAGGGCGTCGTCAATCGGCGTTGCGACGCGGACTACGACGTCGGTCAGCCCGCGGCGCTCGGCATCGAGTTTCTTCAGGATTTGAGCGATCGACCCCAGGAGCGCCAGGCGGCCGTGCCGGGCAAGCACCTTCAAAAAGTTCAGAACTAGGGCCGACGCGCGGCCGCTCAATATGCGGTCGAGAACCTGCTCCTTTTGCTCGTGCGATACGAGTGCCGATCGGAACGTCTGTTCGAGCCGCGGATGGTGGACTAGGACATCGTCGACCAGCGAAACAACCTCCTCGACCAATGCCGTGGCATCCTTCGACTTCGCTGCCACTTCCATGAAAGCCACCGCGTACACGCGCGCAATCCGCTCCTCCGTGACGTCCATCACGGTGTCGTGCCTCGGCTTTTCGCGTTCGGATGCGGGCATGCTGTGATTCGTAAACCTGCTGGTTTCTAAATAGCCGCGACCCCAACGGGCCGCAGGCGAGCGGCGAATTCAATACCGGCGATCCGACCACCCTACGGGCGGTGCCCGGGTCGCGGCTAGCTCGTAATCTAAATCTGGATGTCTCCGAAACTTAGTTCCTGCTTGGGGTCGCGGCCGACAGCTTGCCCAGCGCTTCACGGACGATTTGCTCACGTCGCTCGGCCGAAATCTCATCGCGAATGATTTCCCGCGCCAGGTCGATGACCGTGTTCGCACTTTTTTCGGCCAGCTCCTGAATGGCACCGTCCTTGGCGCGACCGATTTCGCGGAGTGCTCGGTCCAACTCGTCCTTCGCCGCCTGGTGCCCCTTGGCCTCGATGCTTTTGCGCGTGTGGTCGGCGTCGCGGCGCGCTTCCTCCAACAAGGCGCGAACCTCGCCCGCGGCGGCGGCCAGTCTCGCCTCGTGCTCGGCCACGATTCGTTTGGCTTCCTCAAGGCGGGCCTCGGCGGCGGCGATGTTGTCCGTTATTTTCCGCTCGCGCTCGTCCAGGGCCGCGGCGATCTGCGGCCATGCGAAGATGCTGAGGAAAGTGAACAACAGCACGAAGACGACGAACGTCCAGATCGCCAAATCGGTGCGGAATGCCAGCGGATTTGGGTCTCCCGCTGTCTCCCCGCCGTGCTCAGCTTCCTCCGCTTCGTGCGCCGCTTCTGTGGCAGCCGCTTGGGCCTCGGCATCGACGGTTTCGGCGGAAACCATTTGCGCCGTCAGCAAAGCGGCGCACAGCGTCACGGCTGCAAACCACTCGGCCTTACGAGTGAAAAACGACATTACTAATTCCTTCGTCTTCCTTCGTCGACTTCGGGTCACTTAGGTGTATTGAACAACATGCAAACGATCAGGGCGAAGAACGTGGCGCCTTCGATAAGGGCCGCCGAGATGATCATCGCCGTTTGAATGCTGCCAGCCGCTTCGGGTTGCCGCGACATGCCTTCGACGGCCTGCCCGCCGATGCGGCCAATACCCAAGCCAGCGCCGAGCAAGACGAGGCCAGCGCCAACGGCGGCGCCCAAGTTCATCGGGCCGGGAGCCGACACCGTCGGGGCCGGAACGGCCGGTGCTTGAGCCATTGCGGGAGCGGCCATGACCAACAACACGCAACAAACCAATGCGAATCGGACAACGTTTTTCACTGTATCTGTCTCCTTCAATTTCAAAAAAAGCGAATGTTCCAACTGTGTACGAGTAAATTGAATCGAGCATTAGTGCGGATGCACGGCCATGCCGATGAACAACGCCGACAAAAACGTAAAAATGTATGCTTGCAAAAATGCCACGAACAGCTCCAACATGCTGAGCGCGGTGGCGCCGAGCACGCTGGCCGGCATCACGCCCCACCACCACAGCGATTGCGCGCTCGCGGCAATAAACGCCAAGATCACGGCCAGCACGACGTGCCCCGCCATCATATTGGCCAACAAACGCACGGCCAATACGCCGTGTTTTACCAGCAGGCCGAAGACCTCGATGACGAAAACCATCGGCAGTAGGAAGATCTTGAGAGGGCCCGGTACGTCCATGTGAGGCACTTGCGCCTTCCAAAACCCCACCGCGCCCAGCTTCTTCATGCCGGAGCCGACGACCACTAGAAACGTGATGAGCGCCAAGGTAGCCGTCACCGAGAGTGAGCCGGTCGGCGAGCCCATCCACGGAATCATGCCGAACAAGTTGCAGGCGAGCACGAAGAAGAAGATTGTCCATAGAAACGGCACGAACTTATCGGCATCGTGACCGCCAATACAAGGGCGGGCGACGCTGTCGCGGAAGTAGAGCAACATGGCTTCGAGCATGTTACGAAAACGGCCGCGGGGAATGGCGCCGCCCTTGAGTGCTCGGGCCAGTCCCACGAAGAATACGAAGATCAGAATCGCCGCCACCAGCTCGATCACCATGAACTTGGTGATCTTGAAGTCGAACGGCAGGCGGCCGGCGAACGGTTGAGGGATTTCAACGTGCCCGTGCGATCCCTCTGGCGAGAGAAACTGCGGCAAGTGAAACGACGTCGAATCTTCCACATGGCCGAACAGCTCTTTCGGGTCGAGCGGATCCACCGCGTGCGCGCCGTGATCCGCGTGCTCGGAGTGCTGGTCGTGTTCGGTTTCTGCGGCCATGCTGGTGCGCCTACCGTGGGCTTTGATTCCGTGTTGAAGCTGGACCGGCCGCACGCTTCACAGCGAGCCGGGTCTCGAATGCAAGCGCGACCATATATAAGGCCAGCAAATAGACGATGAATGCGAGATGGTCGCGTCCATTCTGACCGAGTGACACGAGCGCAACGCACACGCCCAATGGGAGCGCCATTCGCACCATCATTCCGATGAGCATGGCAGCGAGCGGCGAAGTACGCGCCATGAAACCGGCAATCGCCTCAGAAATCAACCCAGAGAACAGACAGATCGCGGCGGCAATGGCCAAACCCATCGGTCGGCCCGAGCCCGTTTGTCGCATGGCGATGGGCATGACGAGCAGCGCAGCTCCGAAAATGCATGCGGAAAGCATGATCGCCGAACGCACATATCCGTGCATTGTCGCTGGCCCGCTTGTCAAACCATGCATCGTGAGAACGCTGTTGTACTAATCCGCTCGTCTATTGGGCGTTTCAAAACGGCCGCATTATCGCCCGCTGGACTTCGGTCGCTTGTCGGAGCGAGTCATCTGAATTAAATGGAAAATGGCCGCCGTGCATCCGACGGCAAGTCCGATCAATAAAAACAAAACTACCGTCCCGAGCTGCTCATCCAACCAATGACCGGCCAGGCCGGGCAACACCATCTCCAGTGCCACGACCATGATGCGCGACGCCCATTGGTACGCTATGGCCACGGGCGATCGGTCGTCGGAGGGTGTCGTCACCGGTGCGGCGCGCAGGCACTTGCGTTGGGCCGAATGCCAACCGTGGTCTTCAGCCGCAACGTGTGGGATAGCAGAGACTTACGCGTGGTGGCCGTGCAGCCGATAGTCGCCGTTTTACGCCGAATCTGCTACAGGATTTCGCAATCTATCGCACCACGACAGGCACTGTCAACGGCTTGCGGAGCAATTTGTGCTTTTTTTCACAAAGTAGTTGCGAGCGAGCCGTTACTCATTGCTAGCAAACGATTTAAGATGGAGTTATTCAAGGCAGAATACGACGATTTTGTTGCAATTTCTAGATCTGCCAATTATGCTCAAACTAGCGGAAATGGCGGGATTTTCCGGCCTCGACACGGCGGGCCCTGGCGATTACGGCTGTCGCCGTAAGTAGATTTGGGCCCAAATTGTTACGGAGACTCGGCGCTCGAACGCAGGGACTCGCTCTAGCCGTTCTCAAGGCCGAGTCCTCGCCGCGTGATTTAAGTGTTTCATGGACGATGCTGCACGTTCTTCCGGCACGTTCATGACATACACGTTGAATCCACGCGGAGTTCTCCATCGATGACCGCCGCCTCGCTTCGCCACCACAGTTGCAAAGACCTGGCCCAAATGGCACGCACGCAGGGGGTCGCCGGCTGGCACTCGATGCGCAAAGACGAGCTGGTCCGCGCCCTCGTGAACCGCGCGCGACGGAAGCAGAGACGCGGACAGCATAACGGTGGCGGCGAAAACGGACTGGACGATTTGCCGCGCGCCGATGGGAAAAGGGCCGGCAACTCGCACGAAATGTCCGCAGCGCATGAACGGCTTATTGAGCTGCGCGCGAATTTAGGGATTGGCAAGCAGCTTGGCGAATCAATCGGTGGCGGCGCGGACCGGGTGGAAAAAGATCGGCTCGTAGTTATGGTCCGCGATCCCTACTGGCTTCATGCCTACTGGGAGATCACACCGCGCAGCGTGGAACGGGCCCAATCAGCGCTCGGGCAGCACTGGCACACGACAACGCCGGTGCTTCGCGTGTTTCTCGTCGCCAGTGACGGCACGGCAGCGCTGCATCGGGAAATCGCGATCCACGGAGGAGTGCATCACTGGTATGTCGACGTGCAGAGTCCGCCGCAGCAGTTTCGCATGGAAATCGGCTATCTGACGGCGTCCGGCCAGTTTTATTCGCTCGCGCGGAGCAACACCGTGACCACCCCGCCGGCGGGAACCAGCGATTCGATCGACGAGAACTGGAGCGACATCGATCAAAACGCCGACCGCATCTTCGCCATGAGCGGCGGCTACACCCAGCGCGGCACGAGTCTCGAATTGCAGGAACTTCTCGAAGAGCGGCTGCGGCGACCGATGGGCAGCCCAATGCAGACACGCTACGGCAGTGGGGCGGCGCGCGTGCTGGCCGATGCGCCGGAATTGCCATTCGCCGTGGATGCGGAACTGATCATTTACGGCGTTAGTCATCCGCACGCCCACGTCACGCTTTTAGGCGAGCCGGTCGGGCTGCGCGCCGACGGCAGTTTTATGGTGAGGATGCAATTGCCCGATCGCCGACAGGTGATCCCGGTGACGGCCAGCTCGCCCGACGGAGTGGAACAGCGTACGATCATTCTGGCTGTCGAGCGGAACACGAAGGTGCTCGGCCCGGTGGTACGCGATTCGGCCGCCAGTTCGTGATTGCCGGGCGACTGCTGGCGGCTATGAATTCTTCCGTTTCCCGGTCTGGTGTTTTGGAATACCATTCAACGTGCGCCCTGCGCCCATTGCGCAGGGCGAGGATTCAGTATCGAGGGCCGGCAAAAGTCCTCTGTCATTCCGAGGTCTGCCGAGGAATCTGGCCGGACCCTTCGGAAGACCTCAGGGTGACAATAACCGCCGGGAGCAGCCGCGTGTCGTCTGATATCGACCCTATCCTTCGCGATTGGCCGTATCGGCCGGATGAGATCACGGTCCGGGTGGTCGAGGGCGAGGATGGTCGGCGGAAGATACAACTGCGGCTCGACCTGGGCATGCTGCAGATGGAGTTCGACGGCCGGCCGGACGGTCGGCGGATTCACGACGAAGAGTCGTGGTTTGCCTACCACCAGCGTCGGCAACGCGACCACGACGCGGCCAACCCGGACGGCGCTCCGTACTTGCTCGAGCCCGAGGATTGCGCGGAGCTTCTGCGCGAAGGCGTCCAGTATTACCATCGGTACATTTGCTTCTGGCACCTGGGACACTACGAGCTGTGCGCCCGCGATACGGAGCGGAACCTGCGGCTGTTTGCGTTTGTGCGCGGACACGCACGCGACGACCGCGACAAATTGCGGTTCGATCAGTGGCGACCGTACGTGACGATGATGCACGCTCGCGCGGTGGCGACGCCGCTGGTGGAATTGGAACAATGGGACGCCGCGGCCGGCGTGCTCGACGCGGGAATCCGCGGCATTGAGCGATTTTTGGAGGAGTACGATCAGGTCGAGCAGGCGCCGCGCGTCGGCGAGTTGACGTTCCTGCGGCGATGGAAGGAAGAAATCCTTTCGAAGATCGAAGCGGCGTCCGGTTCAGCCGTCGACACGGTCGTTGCGACGCCTGATTTAGTGGACCGCGCGGCCGAGCTTCGCGCGCAAATCGAGCTGGCGGTTGCCGAGGAGCGTTACGAAGACGCGGCGATGCTGCGGGATGAGCTGCGGCGGTTGGAAAATGACCTGTAGCTGGCGTCTGTGACGCCGGCCTATGCGATTGACCATCTCAGAGATACCAACGTTGTTCCAAACCGCCGGCCTCAGAGAGGCCAGCTACAGTAATGCGTGAGCTTTCCCAAAATCTTGCGGCGAAGCGCGACCGGTTGCTTAAAATGCTGGCCGATTATGGGAGCTGCGCGGTGGCGTTTTCGGGCGGCGTGGATAGCGCCGTCGTCGCGAAGGCTGCCCAGGTGGCGCTTGGGGATAAAGTGTTGCTTGTGACCGGCACGAGCGCCGCATTGGCCGACGGCGAGCTTGCCGCGGCCCGCGAGCTGGCTGCGTTCATCGGCGTTCGTCATGTGGAAATTGCCACCGAGGAGTTCGACAACCCGAGTTACGTCGCCAATGCGCCGGATCGCTGTTATCACTGCAAAAGCGAACTTTATACGCAGCTCGACCAGCTTGCCGAACGGGCCGGCATGAACGTGGTCGTGAACGGGGCGAACGCGGATGACCTGAGCGACTATCGGCCCGGAATGCAGGCGGCGTCGGAACATCGCGTGCGCAGCCCGCTGGCCGAGTGCGGCATCACGAAGCAGGAAGTTCGCGAACTGGCGGCCGCGTGGAAGCTGACCGTCGCCGAAAAACCGGCGGCGCCCTGCCTTTCCAGCCGCGTCGCCTACGGCCAGGAAGTTACGCCGGAGCGGCTGGCAATGATCGACCAGGCCGAGCAGTTTTTGCATTCACTCGGCTTCGGTGAGCTGCGCGTGCGCTACCACGCCGGCGACATGGCCCGCATCGAAGTGCCGATCGACGAGATCGCGGAGCTCTGTGACGACGACGTCCGCGCGGCAGTCGTGCAAGAATTCGCGCGCCTCGGCTTCAAGTTCATCACGCTCGACCTGGCCGGCTTCCGCTCTGGCAATCTCAACCGGCTCATTGCTCCCGAAGAGTTGTTGCGGTTCTCATAAAACCGTAGGTCAGGCTTTGCCTGACGATCGCGCGGGCGTCAGGCAGAGCCTGACCTACGAAACGGCTAGCCGAAAATCGTTTCGACAAATCGGCGGAGTAGCGAATTTGCTTCGGGAGTTTCCTCGACGCTGTGAACAAAATCGTCGAACGGTTTGCGGGCGATGCGGGCGACGTAATCGGGATACGCGATGACGCGCTCCAGCATCGCGTTACGGTCGAGCTCAGGGTGGAACTGGGTGCAGTAAATCGGCCGGCCGGCGAATCGGAAGGCCTGTTCCGGGACGCGGGCGGAAGAGGCGAGCAGCACGGCGTCTGGCGGGAGCTCGACGACGTGGTCTTCATGGCCGGCTTGGGCCGTGAATTTTGGCGGAAGTTTGCCGAAGATCGGGTCGTCGCGGCCGGCGTCGGTCAGCGCGAGCTCAATGGTGCCGACTTCGGCGTTTGGCAGGTCGTTGATGCATCGGCCGCCCATGGCGCGGGCCATGGCCTGAAAGCCCCAGCAGGAGGCGAAGGTGGGTTTGGCGAGGTGGTGGATGTCGCGCATGGAGTCCAGGGCGCGGTCGAGCCAAACTCGGGGCCGGGGCGGGCACCCGGCAGCCGGTTTAGCCGTGTGCCGGGTCGCTGGCTCGCTCAGAGCCACGGGATCGCTGGCGGCGGAGTAGTGGCCGCTGCCGCCGAGGAGGAGCATGTCTGGTTGCTGCAGTTTGTCGATCGACGGGGCGGCGCTCAGCAGGTCGAACACGTCGATCGCGGAGATCTCACAATCGAGCATCCGCGCGAAGCAGCGAACTTCCTGCGCGGCCATCGGGTCGCCGGAGTTGCGTGTCTGTAACAAGAGATATCGAAGGGACCGCATGTTTGCAAAAGGTGTTTAGCCGCGACGCGGAGCGGAGCGCGGCTGTGCTCATTTTTCCGTCACCACATCAATCGCCGCGACGAGCGTATCCATCATAAGGTCGATTTCATTGAGTGAAATCGCCAGCGGCGGCATGACGTAGAGGACGTCGGCGAGGGGGCGGAGCCAGACGCCGCGCGACAAGGTTTCACAGCAGGTTTCCCAGGCGCGACGCTCCTGTGCGGGGTAGGGGACGCCCGTTGATTTGTCGGGCGTGAGCTCCAGCGCGCCGATGAGGCCACGTTGACGTGTTGTGGCCACATGACGATGTTCGGCCAGTTTGCCCAGATGTTCGCCGAGTCTCGCGACTTTCGGCGACAATCTGGCGAGCGTTTGCTCATCGTCGAATACATCGAGAGAGACCAGCGCGGCGGCGGCGGCGAGCGGATTGCCACTGAAGGTGTGCCCGTGGTGAAGCGTGCGCGATTCGTGGTGCGAGCCGAGGAACGCGTTGTAGATTCTGTCGTTCGTCAACGTCGCCGCCATCGGTAAGTAACCGCCGGCGAGCCCTTTGCCCAGGCAAAGAAAATCTGGGACAACTCCCTCTTGCTCGCAGGCGAACATAGTACCGGTGCGGCCGAAGCCGACGGCAATCTCGTCGGCGATTAAGAGCACATCGTAGCGTTTTGTAAGCTCACGCACGCCGCGAAGATAGCCCAGGGGGTGCATCACCATGCCGGCCGCGCATTGGACGAGCGGCTCGATCACCATCGCGGCCAGCTCGCGGTGATGGGCTTGTAGTAACGATTTCAACTCGCCGAGAAACGTTTCTGTTGCTAGTTGAGGAGAGGCGGTTGGTCCAAGCCGTCGCGGATCGGGAAGCGGCGCGCGGACGACATCGAACAGCAGCGGCTTGAACAGTGCATGGAAACGCGGGATGCCGCCCACGCTTGCGCTGCCGATCGTGTCGCCGTGGTAGGCCTCGCCGAGCGCGATGAACTTGGTTTTCTCGGGACGCGCATTCTCACATTGCCGCCAATATTGAAACGCCATTTTGAGCGCGACTTCGACGGCTGAGGATCCGTCGCTCGAGAAGAAGACGTGCTCCAAATCGCCCGGCGCGAGGTCGGCTAGGCGTTTCGCTAGCCGCGCGGTTGTGTCGCAGCCCATGCCAAGCGATGTGCAGTGAGCGACGCGATCGAGCTGCTCGCGGATGGCGGCGTCGATCCGCGGATGGCGATGGCCGTGGACATTGCACCACAGGCTCGCGGCGCCGTCGAGGTATTCGCGGCCGGCGATGTCGATCAAGCGGCACCCTTCAGCACGCTCGATGATGAGCGGTTCATACTCGGACATCTGCGTAAAGGCGTGCCAGTAGTGGCGGCGGTCCCAGTCGCGGAGGTCGGAGTTAGTTATTGTGTTCGGCATGCTCGTGTGCCACTGCTCGCGGCGATTGAGAAATGTTTATATCGTAATCAGCACTGCTTGCTTCCCGCGGTGTGCTTTAGATTTTACGAGTGTGCAGTGCTGCGCACGATCGAACAATGAATCGTGCGCCGCAAGCAGTGGCACACTCCTTAATGAGCATGCTTACCATGAAACGCGGACGGGGGCGCCGACTCGTACGCCGAGCATCGCGGAGGCGTTTTCATCGACGATCGCAAGCTCCAGGCGGCCGGTGGAGCCGACGTGGGCCATGAACGTCATTGGCGGCTGGTCGCTGTAGGTCGCGAAAATGCCCTGCGTTTCGTGTTCCTCGCAGGTCACGACGACGACGTCGCTCTTCGGTACACCGTGCAGCATGTCGCGCGTGATGTTCGTGATGAGATTGCCAAACGAATCGACCTCGATCACTTCGCCTTCAATGCGGTTGGGCACTTGCTGGACCTCCGGCCACGGAAGTTCAATGAGCCGATCAATCGGCTTCCCTAATTTGTCTGGCGACAGGCCCAAACTGAGCCTGGCGGCGACCGGCGCCATGATATCGCGCCCGTGAAACGTGCGCGACACGTCGCCCAGCCAAAACTCGGGTTCGTTGATGCAGACGATTTTCGACGGCGGCTCGATCATGGCCAGGCCGCTCAACAGGCCGTTGTCGGGCGCGATGTAGTGATGCGAGCCGATGCGAGCGTAAACGATGCGCCGGTTGCTGCCCACACCCGGATCGACGACGGCGATGTGAATCGTCTCCTGCGGAAACCAGCGGGCCGTTTCCGCCAGCACGATCGCGCCGGTGCGGATGTCCTGGTGCGGGACGACGTGCGAAAGATCGACGATCTGCACACACGGGTTGATCGAGAGGATGACGCCCTTCATCGCCGCGACATATCGGCTGCCAGCGCCGAAATCGGTCGTGAGCGTGATGATTGCCGGAGGTGGGGAGTCCTTGGCCATTGCGAACTTATGTAGCGGAATTCAGAAGAATTCCGATTGGATCGAGTTCGGCTGAAGTCTTGCGACTCCAGCTACGGCATCGGCTGCATCGACTCAATCAATTGTAAACAAATCTCGCGGACGCGGTTGGGGTCGACGTTGGGGTTTTGCTTTTTGGCTTGGCCGATGAGCGCGCCGACGGCCTGCGTTTTGCCCGCGCGGACGTCGGCGATCGTCTTTGGATTTGCGGCCAACAGTTTTTGACACAGCGCGACTAGCTCCGATTCGTCAACTGCCGCGATGCCGATGGCGTTCATCGCCGCCGCGGCGTCGACCCATTGGTCGAGCATCGTCTGGAACACGTCGCGCGCCCGCGCACCGGGAATCTCGCCCGATTTGATTTTGCCGATGAGGTCCGCCAGGGCTGTGCTCGCAACCGGCATCGTTTCGATTGTGATTCCCCGGTCTTTGAGAGCCCGCAACACGTCTTGCGTGACCCAGTTCGCGGCGGCCTTGGCGTCGCCGGAGCGTTGGGCCACATCCAGGAAATAATCGACGACGGGGCGGCCTTGGTTTACGAGTACGTCGGCGTCGTAGGCCGAAAGCGCGAAATCGGTTTCCATGCGCGACCGCAATGTCGCCGGCAGCTCGCCCAGCGATCGGCCGACTTCGGCGAGTTCTTCGGGTGTCACGGTGACGGGCGCAAGGTCTGGGTCCGGGAAGTAGCGGTAGTCGCTCGATTCTTCTTTGCTTCGCTGGCTTCGGGTGACGCCGGCCGCGTCGTCCCAACCCCGCGTTTGTTTTGGCGCGTCGCCGAGCCGTTGATGAGTTTCCTGCCACACTTGCCATTGCCGATCGGCTTCGTAGTCGAGCGCTCGCTCGACGGCGCGGAAGCTGTTCATGTTTTTGATTTCGACGATCGGCGTGGCCACCGGGCCGTTGGGCGTGTCGACGTGCAGGTTTACGTTAGCGTCGACTCGCAGGCTGCCTTCCTGCATGTTGCAGTCGGAGACGCCGATGTACGTGAGCAGCAGCTTCAGTTCCGTGAGAAATGTCTTGGCCTCGGCGGAGCTGCGTAGATCGGGCTCGGTGACAATTTCGAGCAGCGGCGTGCCTGTGCGATTGAGGTCGATGAGGCTATCGGCTTTGCCGGCCACTTCGTCGTGCAGCATCTTGCCGGCGTCTTCTTCCAGGTGGGCACGGCGAATGCGAACCCGCTTCGGCTCGAACGCGCCCTTCGGGTCGCTGATGTCGAGATGCCCGTGCTGCGACATCGGCAGTTCGTATTGGCTGATTTGGTAATTCTTCGGCAAGTCGGGGTAGTAGTACTGCTTGCGGTCCCACTTGGTGAACGACGGGATTTCGCAGTTCAGCGCCAACGCCGTTTTAAGCGACAGCCGAAACGCCTCGTGATTCATCACCGGCAGTGTGCCCGGCATTCCGATGCACACCGGGCAGGTCTGCGTATTCGGCACCGCCCCAAACCGCGTGCTGCAACCGCAGAACAACTTGCTCGCCGTGCTCAGCTGCACGTGAACCTCGAGGCCGATGATGGTGATGTAAAGGTCCGCCATAGTCAGCAAATATTTAACCACGAAGGCACGAAGGACACGAAGAGGGATTGATTTGTCATTGCAAATTTGGTAACAGTTTAGCCGTCTGTAGCGGTTTAGGTTGGTAATGGAGGTAGTTGTCCGGTGGTGAGGTAAGTGGCGATCGCGTCGCTGATGGTGCTGAT
>JAKEIB010000054.1 GCA_022614705.1 Planctomycetota bacterium
ACGTCGAATAGGCGCCTACGCTCATGGCGCGCGCCTTGTCCCATGATATTATGTACTTGTCCAGGCCAATGTTGCAGATTTATTGCGATGGGCCATACCTTGCCGGATCGGGGCCAAGAGTTGGTGACTTCGAAAGCGGGGCGCTTGTTATGTTCGCCCTCTACAACGACTCGATTACGGTTGATCGCTATGGTTTCTTACCGTTTCAAGCGTTAGGTGACTTGAAAAACGAAGAATGGCGGTTTGCCGGCGGCTTGCAGCTCGACATCTTCGCACCTGTTATCCCGACGGTGCTCCCCTACAGCATTCTGGCTGCGTCCGGCAACACGGGCATGTTCCGCGGACAATTGCGGGCCGAGCGATACTTGCACCCTGCAGAAGACCAGCAGATTACGATCACATCCGGTATCAGCGACCCGAATCCGACAATACTAATCGATGAAGTGCTGAGCGAAGACAACGGTTGGCCGAATATCGAAGTCCGCGCGGCCTGGGGTGTAGGCAAGATTACGCAAGAAGGACTCGTGGCGCGACGGCCGTTTGAGGTGGGAGTTTCCGGCGTCGTGGGGCAGGTGCGCTCAACTGACCTGGGACCAGTCAATCGCGTCGTCGCCGACGTCTGGGGCCTGGCCGCTGATTACCGATGGCGAATTTCGGAACGCTGGGGCTTTCAGGGCGAAGTCTTCACCGGCCAGGGCCTCGGCACATACGGCGGCGATGTGCTGCAAACGGTAAACTCAACAACATTTGAGGCGATTGCCGGGACCGGCGGCTGGATCGAAGTCTATTACTACTGCACACCGTGCGTCCACACGCATTGGGGCTACGGGATCGACGATCCGGTGAATGCCGACGTGGCTCCAACGCAAGTCGACAAGAACGACACGGCTTTTGCCAATGTGATCTGGGACGTGACGCAATCCTTCCGTCTGGCTAGCGAATTCACTTATCGCACGACCGACTATTTGGCGCTGCCCGACAATGAAGGATTTGGCTACCAGTGGCAAATGCAGTGGAAGTTTTGAGCGACCGGATTAATCACTTTGCGGCCAAGACATTTGGGAAACCTCCAAGTCCAGTCTTTCCCGCGAATTGCAGAATTAGGAGCGGATCCGGGCTGCTTAGGGTTCCGGTACTTCCACTGCCACATTGTTTAGCGTGCCGGTGAACTTGAACGGAAGCTTGTATGTTGGCGACACTGGCGTGCCCCAGTCCTCGCCCACGTCGAATGTGTCATCTGTGGAGAACATGGTGGGCACCGTTTTTTCGAGCCGGCCTTCGCCCACTTTCTTGCCGTTGACCGACAGCGTGCCCGTACCGCCTTTGCCCACGCCGCCCCCATCGTAGGCGAAGTCGAAGCGAACCGAACACTTGCCCTTTGGCAGCGGCCCGGAAGAGATGATGACGTAATGCTCTAGGCCGACATAGCTATAGTCGAACGTCGGCTTGCCGTCCTTCACCATGAACGCGAAGCCACCGGTTTCACCGCCCATGGTGGCGAGCATGCCTTCTGCGTTGCCGTCTGGGTTGTCGATGTCGGCCGTGATGGAGAATGACTTGTTCTTAATGTCAATCGCGGCCTCCTCGACGAGTCGAACGGTGCCCGCGCCGTAGACGGCCTTGTTGCCGGAGACGAGCGACGGGCGATCGACGGCCAGCAGTTCGAAAATGTTATTAACCATCGGGTAGACGTTGAATTTGCGGGCCTCATTGTCGAAAAGCGCCTGCATTTCCCTGACCTTCTGCGGGTTCTTCGCCGCGAGGTCGTTGGCCTGACCGAAATCGCTCCGCATGTCGTAGAGTTCCCAGTTGTCCTTGTCGAAAGACGCAGGATTGTTGGACGGAGGGCTTACGCCGTCCATGCCGTGGCGGGTGCCAGCCCACCAGCCGTCGTGATAGATGGCGCGGCTGCCGGTTAACTCGAAATACTGTGTCGTATGCCGTTCCTTTGCGTTGGGATTATCGAACGCGTAGACGATACTCACGCCTTCCATTGGTTTCTGCTCGACGCCGTTGACGCGTTTGGGCTCAGGCAGTCCGGCGCATTCCAAAATAGTTGGGACCACGTCGATGAGATGTGTGAACTGCCGGCGGATGCCGCCCCCCTGCGGCGCCTTGATACCTGCTGGCCACGAAATCGCCATGGCCGTGCTGTTACCTCCGCCGGAGGTGACCAACTTACCGTAGGTGAACGGCGTGGATGTGGCGTAGCTCCAGGCGGCGGGATTACATCCGTGCGAATGCGGGCCGCCGAATTCGTCGATGTGCTTCGCCACGTCTTCGAGCGACTCCGTGATGCCGTTGGCGTAGGTTAGCTTGTTGTTAATGCCATGCAGGCCGCCTTCGGGCGTTGGGCCGTTGTCACCGGCGATATAAATAATGAGCGTGTTATCGAACTCGCCGCTTTGCTCGATGGCTTCGGCGATGCGGCCGATCTGATAATCCGTGTGCTCGACCGCGCCAGTGAAGACTTCCATCCAGCGAGAACCAACGTTTTTATCCGTCCCGCTGAGTGTGTCCCAGGCGGGGATGACGGCAGGCCGCGGCGCAAGCTTGGTGTTGGCCGGCACGATCCCGAGCTCTTTCTGTCGTGCCAGAATGCGTTCGCGGAGTTTGTCGTATCCGTCGTCGAATTTGCCTCGGTACTTCTCGATGAATTCTTTCGGCACGCCAACCGGCGGTTTGTGACCGTTCGGAGCGTAAAACGTGATCCATGGCTTACCTGGATGCAATGACTTCTGCCGCTGAATAAAGGCGATCGTCTGATCGGCCATGTCGGCTTCGAGATGATAACCTTCTGCGGGCGTTTTGGGCGCATGGATCGGCGTGGTGTTTTGCCACAGCGGTGGATACCACTGGCTTACGCCCGGACCGAAGAATCCGTAGAAATACTCCGCGCCCATGCCGCTCGGCCACCGGTCGAACGGTCCTGCGGCCGTGATTTCGTCCATAGGTGTGAGATGGGTTTTACCGATCCAGGCAGTGCCGTAACCGTTCAATCGCAGGATTTCCAGTACAGTGGCCGTGTTGCGTTGGATGTGCGCGTGGTATCCCGGGTACGGGAGCGCTCCTTCCGGAGTACTGCCCATGCCGACAGAATGCGAGTTGCGTCCCGTGAGCAAGCAGGCGCGCGAGGCCGAGCAAACGGCAGTGGTATGGAAATTGGTGAAGCGCAGCCCATTCTTCGCGAGCCGATCGAACGTCGGCGTATTCGCCGGCCCGCCAAACGCGCTCATGTGGGCGTATCCGATATCATCGCCTATGATGAGCAGCACGTTAGGCGCGCCCTTGGGCGCTCTTATCATCTCGGGCCATTCGGACTTGGACTCTTTGAGCGAAACACCGATTGTGCCTCGAAATGCCGGGGGCGGGGCCGGCAACACCGTGCGGTCGAGTCTGGATGCCTCCTGTTGAGCCTGTGCTCCAACGGTGAGCGCTAAGACAGCGAGGATCGTGATGATAAGTCTTGATTTCACGGCTATCACTTGTGTGCGGTTCATAATTGCGAATCGACTTCCTGTTCACTTTACCAACTCGACGTCCCCCGGCGCCCGGGTCGCGTCGAATCAGATTCTGAGTGGACCAAATCGGCGGAACTGAGGCCGCGATCTGCGTGTACGGAGTCGGTTACTTGCGAGACGAAGGACTGCCTCGGAAACAGTCTGCAAAACAGAGCCCGCATGTCATCATAAGCGACTCAGACGCAATGCGTCGTCAACGTGACCCCGATTTTGCCCCCGATGCGGAGTTCATGCGGGATACCGCAGAAGGGTCGGCAATCGGCACCCTAACGTCGAACGGTTTTTCGACTTCAAAGAAAGCATCCCATGGTAGGATTTGAGTCACTCGCCGACCTACGTCAGAAATGCTTAATACCAAAGAAGTTACGCTCCTCGGGTGGACTCGAACCCGCATTTCGAGATTTCGGACAGACGCGACTCCACCACTTGGGGTTTAACGCGTCGGTAGCGTCACCCATACGAATTCCGCGGAATGACGTTCGCATCCCGCGTCGCTTTGCTTTGTCGAGAACGATCGCGTGAGCTGGATACACAGTCGCCCGCTGTTTGGCATTGCTTTCTGGCAGCGGACTGGCAGATTACGGCCAAGGACGAAGGCAGCGGGCCGAACAAATTATCGTCGGTTCGATGATCGCACTGTCGTTGAACCACTCATCCCTACCCTTTCTTGAGTTTCCTGTCACGCGACCGATTTTGCTAGCTCTAGTTACGACTCCCATGCTGCTAGGTATATTAATCATCCCATGGTCGGATATTGATTGTCGTTAACCGTAGCACGTTCACGCACGTCTTCCCTACCCTGCTAGTGATTGACCCTTGTATTCAGCAAACGTGCTGGCTTGTAAGAAAGCAAGCCGACAGTTAAGTAAGCACTCTTCCTTGCAAGTACGCAAGCATGAAAGCCAGCAAGCAAACATGTTTGCAATCGGACGTTCTTACGGACTGCAAAGTAAGCACGCTTGATTGCGGGCAACCAGGCTGAAATGCTGCGTTGCAGGTTTACGGGCAGGCCTGCAAACTTGCTGACAAACCATCAAACAAACCTACTTGTCAGGTTTCTTGCCGACGAGTTACTCTCGTTTCGTGCTCATTGCATTTGCAAACAGTAAAGGTGGGGTAGGGAAGTCGACACTCGCCGTGCACCTCGCCGTCTGGCTCCATGACCACGGCAATCGCGTCGCTTTGCTCGATACCGACAAACAGCGTTCAAGTTCGGCGTGGGCTGTGGAAGCGGAGCCGAAACTTACGGTTCGCACGGCCGGTACGCATGAAGAAGTCGCTTCGTCGGTCCAGGAACTCGCGGAGAAGCACGAATTCATTGTCGCGGACGCCCCGGGTGGGTTAGAGGAGCTTAGTCGCACGGTGCTTATTCTTGCCGACCTAGCGTTCTTCCCGGTACTGCCTTCGATTTTGGACCTGCGAAGCGTAGCGGAAGCGACAAAGCTTTTGAAATTTGCTCAGAGCATCAACGGGGGCCGGCCGGAAGGGCGGTTGATTCTGAATCGCCTTCGCAAGCGCGATCGGATCAGCCGCGAACTTACTGAAGCGGCGCCGGCATTGGGCCTGACCGTAGCGCGAACTACGATTCGGGACCTCCAGGCTTATCGCAATGCGGCTCAGCAGGGGACCGTCGTGACACGCATGGGGGCACGCGAAAGGGATGCCGCCGCCGAACTCACGCAGCTATTTGTGGAACTCATGACCGAAAAGCTTGTGTTCGTCGAACGCGACCAAGACGCTTCAGACCACGTCAGTGAAATCGGAATAGGGGAGGGGAGGCTCAATGGCAAAGCATCGCTCGCTAAGTAATGCACTTCTTTCCCCCGAGAAGATGGCGTTCATTAAGGGCCAAGAGACCAATCAGGTGGACAACGCACCAGATTTGCAGCCTCCGGTCCAATCGAATGCCGTGGTCGTCCCGGTCGTGGAGTTGGCCGCAGAGGCTTCTTCCAATTTCCCTGAAACTCAGCCAGTTAAAAATCCAAGTGTTAAGCGGACTCAACCAATCCAGGATGATCCGATTGCACGCAGCACGACGACACCTGCAAACGACGATTACCTTGTGGCAATAACCACGAGACTTCAGGCCCGCACTGCCGATGCACTTCGCCGCGCTTATCTTGAGCAAAAACTCAATCGCTGTGAACCAGCCACGCAGCAAGAAATTATCGAGCTTGCAGTGCAGCAGTGGCTTCGCAAGAACGCCTTCCTTGATTAACGCACGGCGACTTTTGCAGGCTGATCCGCCGTCCCCTCACTTCACGAGAATTCCCTTTCTGGAGAACTAGGTAACCGAACTCATTCGGATTAATCGAAGTAGGGAAGGAGTCAAACGCGTCACCAAAACAGGTAAATCACTTGTCCAGAAGCGTGTCGGTATGTCGCTTCGAGGCGAGTCTCGTTGGCAAGCCAGTGAGAAGCACTATCGCTGCGACTTCAGACGTTTCGCCTTAATCGGCTGCATCGATGCTGTGGCTGTGCGCTCACGTTTCTTGTGTCCGCATTGACCGCCGCCGCACAACTCCGGTCGGCCTTTGCAGCAATCGTGCAATAAATAGTTCAATAAGTCTCGTATGCCGTCAACTCGCAGTGCATAGCGAATCGAACGGCCCTCCCGCTGCGAGTCGATCAAACCGGCATGGCTGAGTTCCTTTAAGTGGAATGTCAGCGTTGCTGCCGGAATGTCCAACTCATCGGCTATCTCGCCAGCCGCAAGTCCCGTCTCGCCAGCCTGAACGAGTAGCCGGAAGATTCTCAGCCTGGATTCTTGCGCCAATGCAGTCAAAGCAGTAACAGCGGTCTTGACTTCCATATTTCCATAGTAATAAAACTATCGTAACGAGACAAGGGAGTTCGATATGGAAAACAAACCAAGTGTACTGTTCCTTTGCACCGGCAATTCCTGTCGCAGCCAAATGGCTGAAGGGTTTTTACGCGAGTTCGGTGGCGACAGGTTCGCTGCCTACAGTGCTGGCACCAACCCGGTTGAACGAGTCCACCCACTGGCCGTACAAGTCATGGCCGAAAAGGGCCTCGACATAAGCCAGGGCGAGCCAAAGAACGTCAGCCAGTATTTAGGGCGGCTGCCCGTAAGACACTTGGTCATTGTTTGCGACGGGGCCAACGAAAAGTGTCCTCGGATATTTCCGGGCATGATGAATCGGATGTTTTGGCCATTCGATGATCCGGCAGCTTTTATCGGCTCGGAAGCTGCAACACTCGAAAAGTTTCGCACAGTGCGGGACCAAATCGAATCACGTATCAAGCAATGGTTAAAGGAAACCCCATGAGCATCGAAAGTGTAGTTCGCGAAAAGTACGCCTCGGTTGCAAGGGCTGGTTTGTCAACGAATCATGATGGTGTGCGCGCGGTCGCTGAAGCGTTCGGCTATTCACCGGATGAACTAGCGTCCATTCCGGCCGAGGCCAATATGGGGTTGTCGTGTGGCAACCCTACAGCGTTCGCCACTCTTCGCCCTGGGGAAACCGTCGTCGATCTTGGATGCGGCGGCGGCCTCGACGTGTTCCTAGCAGCCGACAAGGTTGGGCCAACGGGGAAATCTATCGGCATCGACATGACAGACGAAATGCTCGAATTGTCCCGTCGCAACGCCGCCGGCCGAACCAATGTCGAGTTTCACAAAGGTACAATCGACAACATGCCGCTGGCTGACGCATCCGTTGATTGCGTCATTAGTAACTGCGTTATCAACCTTGCGCCTGACAAGCCGGCAGTGTTTCGAGAGATTGCC
>JAKEIB010000353.1 GCA_022614705.1 Planctomycetota bacterium
CACGTCGAATAGGCGCCTACGCTCATGGCGCGCGCCTTGTCCCATGATATTATGTACTTGTCCAGGCCAATGTTGCAGATTTATTGCGATGGGCCATAATCACGCCCATCGCAAAGCCTCTGGGCGTGCCACCCCAGCGCGGTGAATAGTTGACGCTTGGCTCACGGCAGCCATAAAATGACGGCTTGTCTTCATTGTTCTTCCGCAGGGATTCGATCGCATGCTGTA
This sequence comes from Planctomycetota bacterium, assembly GCA_022614705.1. Lineage (GTDB taxonomy): Bacteria > Planctomycetota > Planctomycetia > Pirellulales > Lacipirellulaceae > JABDGM01. Next base: position 229 of record JAKEIB010000353.1, read on the forward strand.
GCTGGCCTGTGAGAGGCCGGCCTCTTAGAGGTCATTACCGGCCTCTCACAGGCCAGCTACAGGCTATCGGGCGGTGATGTCATCATGGCTTTCCTGGAGCTTGTTCGTGGGTCGTCGCCCGGCGCGCGCTTTGAGCTTGACGGCGAGATGGCAGTCATCGGCCGCAGCGCCGAGTGCGAGGTCCCCGTCGACACGCCGGCCGTGAGCCGGCGGCACGCGGCCGTCATTCGCGACGGCGACGGCTACTACATCGAAGATCTCAAGAGCCGTAACGGCACGATTCTCAACGAAAAGCCCGTCGCCGACCGTACGCTTTTGAAAGACGGCGACCGTCTGGTCATCTGCGACCAGGAGTTTCTCTTCTTCAGTGGTCGCGGCACGGGACTGCTCGACCCACTTCGATTCGTGCACGAGTCGAGCATCGCCGAAATCGTCGACGACACGAAGCCCGGCTCCAGCCGGGCCAGCGTGATGGCCACGTTCGACGTGAGCGGCAAGAGCGCGAGCTGGGGACTGTCGGCCAAGCCGGAAGTCAAGCTGGCGGCGCTCTTGGAGATTTCGAATAACCTAGCGCAAACGCTGTCGCTGGCAGACATCTTGCCGAAGCTGCTGGATAGCCTGTTCAAGATTTTCGTGCAGGCGGACCGTGGGTTCGTGGTGATGCGCACGAAGCCGGGCGGGCCGCTCGCGCCCGTGGCGGTGAAGTCACGCCGACCGGGTGACGAAGAGCGGATGCGGATCAGCCGAACGATCGTCGAAGAGGCGATGAACACGAAGAAGGCGTTCCTCTCGGCCGATGCCGCCAGCGACGAGCGATTCGGCATGGCGCAGAGCATTGCCGACTTTTCGATTCGATCGCTGGTGTGCGCGCCAATGATCAGCTCCGACGGCGAGCCGATTGGCGTCATCCAGATCGACACGCTCAATCAGCGGGCCCGGTTCACCGACGAGGACCTGGAAGTGCTGGCAAGCGTGGCGAGTCAGGCGGCGGTGGCGATCGACAACGCCAAGATGCACGAGCAGGTCGTGGCCCAGCGGGCGCTGCAGCGCGACATGGAGCTCGCCCGGCAAATGCAACGCACGCTGCTGCCCTCGAAGCCTCCCCAGGTGCCCGGGTATTTCTTCTTCGACTACTACCAGGCCGCGCGGCAGGTGGGCGGCGACTACTTCGACTACGTGCAGCTTCCGGGTGGACGATATGCGGTGATCGTGGGCGACGTAGCGGGCAAGGGCGTGCCAGCGGCGCTGATGATGGCCCGCCTCTCGGCGGACGTGCGGTTTTCGCTGGCCAGCGAGGCGGACCCGGCCAAGGCCATCCAACAAATCAATGAAGGCTTCGCCCATCACGACTGGTCGGATCGCTTCGTGACGATGATCGCGGCCGTGCTCAATCCGCAGAGCGGCGAACTGACGATGGTCAACGCCGGCCACATGGCGCCGTTCTTACGCCGGCGCGGCGGCAAAGTGGAAGAAATCGGCGAGGAGGCCGCCGGCCTGCCGCTGGGCGTTGCGCCTGGGTACGAGTATCAGGCGTACACGCACGTACTCGAGCCGGGCGACGTCGTGACCATGTTCACCGACGGCTTCAGCGAGGCAATGAACGGCGAGCGCGAGCTGTACGGGTTGGAGCGGCTAAAGGTTCAAATCAGCTCGCCGGCAATAAACGTTGCCGATTTTGGCACTCACATCCTGGAAGACGTGCGGCAATTCGTGAATGGCGTAGACCAGAGCGACGATATGTGCCTGGTTTGCTTCGGGCGGATGGAGCAGTGAAGCTTTTAGCTATTAGCTGTTAGCTTTTAGCCAGACGCAACTCTCTAACGCCTACTCTTCTAGCTAATAGCTAATGGCTAACAGCTAATAGCTTCTCTCACGCCCAATTCACTTCCAGCAGATTATCAATGCACTCGACGCCGTCGATCCGCCGAATGGCTTCTTGCGCCATTTGCTTCTGAAAGAACGAGCGGACGCTGCCTTTGAGCACGACTCGCCCGCCGGCGGCTTCCACGCGAACCTCGCGACTCGGCACGTGCGGATTGCTGGTGAGAGCTTCGTGGATGCGTTCGAACAGCGGGCGAGTGGCGGCGGCAGTGCTCATGACGGGAGGCTCGCGGTCATGCGAAAGGTGGGAAGTGAAGGCGGGGTTTCTAAAAAGTAGCATTGGCTTTTCAAGCGTGTGGAGAGCATGCCACATTTTTTGGCCAGGGCAGCCCAATGGGCGCAGACGCGTCGGTAAGCGGCCGAATTTGGCGGTTTTATTCCGCCTTTGCGGCTTTTGCACCGGTCGTAGGTCAGCCTTTCCAGGCTGCCTCGGCTGCCTGGGGGTCAGGCTGGAAAGCCTGACCTACTGTAGCCAGGCTGGCAGTTGGCCGGCGGGCGGCAGATGGACGACCGTGGCCGACGTGATGGCCGGGAGCTGGCGAACCTCGGCGAGCGCTTCCGCAGAGGGTTCGCTATCGAGGTTCAGCACTCCGACGGCCTCTCCGCCCGGCGCGGCGCGGCCGACCGCCATCTGGGCGATGTTGACGCCGTGCCGGCCGAAAATCGTGCCGACCGCGCCAATAATACCGGGCACATCGCGGTGGCGGAACACCAATAGCAAGCCGTCTAGATACGCTTCCAGTCGGAAGTCGTCGAGTGCTACCAATCGCGGCATGTGCTGGCCGAAGATCGTGCCGGCCGCCTTGTGCATGGCCTGATCTGTCGTGATTTCCGCAGTCATTGACGAGCGGAACGAACCCATCTCGGTGCGCGACTCCTCGGTCAGCTTGATGCCACGTTGTCGCAGTAGCAGTTCGGCGTTGACGAGGTTCACTTCCTGGTCGAGCTTGCCCTGCAGCAGTCCCGCGGCGAAGACGGCCGTCAAAACCTTCGTTTCCTTCTCGGCGATTTCGCCACGGTAGAGCAAGCGGCACGCGCGCAGACCGGTCGGTTCCATCCCGGCGAGCAACATGCCCAGGCGGTACGCCACGTCGAGGTAGCCGCGGAGCGAGGCGAGTGTCTTCGAATCGAGCGAAGCGACGTTCACCGCGTGGCGAATTGCGCCCGTGGTGAGATACGCCACGAGCAGTTCGACCGCCTCCACGGCGACCTGCGTTTGAGCTTCCTCGGTGCTCGCGCCAAGGTGCGGCGTGCAGACGACGCCGGGCAGACCGAACAGCGGGCTGTCGATGCACGGTTCGGTGGCGTACACATCGAGCGCGACACCGCCGAGCCGGCCCGCTTTGAGCGCGTCGGCCAGCGCGGCTTCGTCGTAGATGCCGCCGCGAGCGGCATTAATGAGTCGCACGCCCGGCTTCATCTTTCCTATTTGCACTCGGCCAATCAGACCGCGCGTCTCGTCGGTGAGCGGTGTGTGAACGGTGAGGTAATCGACTCGCGGCAACATGGCCTCGACCGTTTCCACCGGTTCGATGCCGAGCTCCTGAGCGCGATCGCGGGAAAGGAATGGGTCGAAGCCGAGCACTTTCATTTCGAGCGCGCGGGCCCGCTTGGCGACCGCCACGCCGATGCGGCCAAGTCCGACGATGCCGAGCGTTTTGCCGGCCACCTGCGTGCCCATGTACTTGTTGCGTTCCCACTTGCCGGCCAGCAGGCTCTGGTAGGCCGGCGCGATATTGCGCGACAGGGCCAGCATCAGGGCAATCGTGTGCTCGGCCGTGCTGAGCGTGTTGCCGCCGGGCGTGTTCATCACGACGATGCCGGCACGAGTGGCCGCTTCCTTGTCGATGTTATCGGTGCCGACGCCGGCGCGAACGATCGCCTTCAACCGGCGGTTGCCTTCGAGCGACTCGGGCGTGATCTTCACGCCGCTGCGGCAAATCGCCCCGTCGAATTGCGTCAGTGCTTCGCGAAGCGCGTCGCCCTTCAGCCCGGTGCGGACCTCATAATCAATGCCCGGCGCAGCGGCCAACATGTCGAGGCCTTCCTGGGCGAGCGTGTCGAGAGCGATGACGCGGGGCATGAACAGGGTTCAGGGTTCAGTGGTCAGGGTTTGAGAAGAAATTCCCGTTAGCGTCGGCCGCAAGTCCGAATCTAACGCCGGTTGGCGTCCAATCGGCATGGCCGCTGACGCTAACAGTTACTTTGCATTTTGGTTGCGGAACTCAATCATGAAATCGCGTAGTTCTTCAACGCCCTCGACGGGCATGGCATTGTAAATCGATGCGCGGATGCCGCCGACAGAGCGGTGGCCCCTCAGGTCGGTCATGCCGCGCTCCTCCGCGCCCTGCACGAACTTGTTCGTCAGCTCGTCGCTCGGCAGGCGGAATGACACGTTCATCATCGAGCGGCAATCGGGCTTGGCGTGGCCCGTGTAATAGCCGTTCGACTGGTCAATCACATCATACAGCAGCTTGGCCTTGCTGCGATTTAGCGCTTCCATTTTGTCGAGGCCGCCGATGTCGGTGATCAGCCACTTCGTGACGAGCATGAACACGTAGATGGGAAACGTCGGGGCCGTGTTCCACAGCGACTGCGCTTCGGCGTGAATTTGAAAGTTAAGGTAGCCGGGCAGCGATTCGCGACTGCGCTGCAGCAGGTCCTTGCGGATGACGAGTAGCGTGAGACCGGCGGGACCGGCATTTTTTTGCGCACACGCATAGTAGATGCCGTATTTGCGGACGTCGACGGGCCGGCTCAAAAAGTCGCTCGACGCATCGCATACCAGCGGAACATTCCCGACTTGAGGCTCGCTGGCGAATTGCACGCCTTGGATCGTTTCGTTTGACGCGTAATAGACGTAGGCCGCCTTCGGATCGAGCCGCAGCTCGGACGGCTCGGGCAGCCGATTGTAATTGTTCGACTTGCCGTCCCAAACGATGCGCGTCTCGCCGAATTTTGGTGCTTCTTGTGCTGCGTACTTGCTCCATGATCCGGTGACGATATAGTCGCACGTGCGTCGGCCTTCGCCCACGAGATTCATCGGGATCATCGAAAATTGCAGCCGGCCGCCGCCTTGCAGCATGAGCACGGCGTAATCATCGGGGATCGACAGCAATTGCCGCAGGTTCGACTCGGCCTGCTGAATGATGTTCTCAAACGTGCTGCTGCGATGGCTAATTTCAAGAATCGACGCGCCGACGCCCGGCAATGCCATCAGGTCCCGCTGCACTTCGGCAAGAACCGGTTCGGGCAGCACGGCGGGGCCGGGGGAAAAATTGTAAACACGCTGCGTCATGGGGGTCTGGTCGTCCGTATCGATGGCAATCCGTAGCTGAAGTCGCAAGACTTCAGATCATCCACGGAACGGAGATAGCTGAATTCTTGCGAATCCAGCTACGGGGGTTGGATGGTAACAGGCCTGGAATTCTCGCACATTGTACCCCCTGGTGCTTGGGCTGACGATGGGTGTTTTGGGCGGCTGCTCTGCAAGACAAGTACCGGCAGCGTAGGGTTCGTCGAACGAAAGTCGTCCGACTAGTTGTGTGTCCGCATGAGACGCGTCCCGTAGGGACATCCGACAATAGCCCAGCGATTTATCGCTGGGTACGGAATTGCGATGAGACAGCAAGTCCCGTAGGGACGATCGAAGGCTTCGCTGATCTTCTGCCGTCCCTGCGGGACTTGAATGCTTTTGCCAACGTTTTCCCAGCAATAAATTGCTGGGCTATTCTCATGACGTCCCTCCGGGACGGACAAATTTGATAACGACGGTGCCGACACGCATCCGTAAAGAGACGCCTACCACACCCAGAGCGCGGCATGTAAAATTCAATCTCGCTGGGCCGGGGATATATGACGTCGTCCGCTCGCCAGCATTTATTCTTCGAGGAGGCCATCGATGCGCAGCGCACACACCAAGACCGACCCGTTTGGCGCGCGGGATACGCTGAACACGTCCGCCGGCAAAGTGGGCATTTATCGCCTGTCGAAACTCGAGGACGCCGGGCTTGGAAACGTTGCCGCCCTACCCTATTCGATTCGCGTCCTACTCGAATCGCTGCTGCGGAATTGCGATGGCTATGAAGTGACCGAGGCCGACGTGCAGGCGCTCGCCGGCTGGCAGGCTGCGTCGCCGGCGCAGGTGGAAATTCCATTTAAGCCGGCTCGCGTCGTGTTGCAGGATTTTACCGGCGTGCCGTGTGTCGTCGATCTGGCCGCGATGCGCGCCGCCATGGAACGTCTCGGCGGCGACCCAAAGAAGATCAATCCGCTCGTGCCGGTCGACCTCGTGATCGATCACTCGGTGCAAGTCGACTACTTCAACTCGGCCGACGCGCTGGAGCTCAACATCGACATGGAGTTCATGCGCAACCGCGAACGATATGAATTCCTTCGCTGGGGCCAGAAGGCGTTCAACAATTTTCGCGTAGTCCCGCCGGGCACGGGTATCGTGCACCAGGTAAATCTCGAGTACTTGGCAAAAGTCGTGTTCCTCGGCCCCTCCCCTAACCCCACCCCAAAGCGGGGAGGGGAACTGGTCGCGTTCCCCGATTCGCTCGTGGGCACCGACAGCCACACCACGATGATCGATGGCCTCGGCGTCGTCGGCTGGGGCGTCGGCGGCATCGAGGCCGAGGGCGTGATGCTGGGTCAGCCGATCTACATGCTGCTACCAGAAGTCGTCGGCATGGAGCTCACGGGCAAGCTGTCGCCAGGCACGACCGCAACCGATCTCGTGCTCACGGTCACCGAGCTGCTGCGGCGCGAGAAAGTTGTGGGCAAGTTCGTCGAGTTCTTTGGGCCGGGCGTTTCGACGATGGCGGTCGCCGATCGTGCGACGATCGGCAATATGTCGCCCGAGTATGGCGCCACGATGGGATTCTTCCCGGTCGACGATCAAACGCTCTGCTACCTGCGGCAAACGGGCCGCACGAAGGACGAGATTGAGTTGGTCGAACGGTACACCAAGGAGCAAGGATTGTTCCGCACGGATAGGGCGCCGGTGCCGACGTTCACGAAGGTGGTGCGACTCGACCTTTCGACGGTGGAACCGAGTCTTGCCGGGCCGAAACGACCACAGGATCGCGTGCCGCTTTCGAACATGAAACCGGCATGGCGCGAGGCGCTGTGTACGGTGTATGGCAAGCGGCTCGTCGCCAACGGCACGCCGGAAGGACGTTGGGAGGGCGAAGGCGGACACAAGATCGAGCCGAAGTCGGCCGCCCACGCGACGCCGGCCGCGCGGTCGGCCGATCCCGGTTTCACCGGCGTGCCGATCGAGTCTGACGGCAAGCGCTTTGAACTGAAGCACGGCGATGTGGTGATCGCCGCCATCACGAGCTGCACGAACACGAGCAACCCGAGCGTGATGGTTGCCGCCGGCCTCTTGGCCAAGAAGGCGGTCGAGAAAGGCCTCACCGTGCCGCCGCACGTGAAAACGAGCCTTGCGCCTGGCTCGCGCGTGGTCACCGATTACTTTGAGAAAGCCGGCCTCGACAAGTACCTCGAAAGGGTCGGCTTTTACACCGTCGGCTACGGATGCACGACGTGCATCGGCAACAGCGGGCCGCTGCCAGAAGCGATTTCTCACGCAGTGAAGAAGAACGATCTAGTGGTGTCGGGCGTCCTCTCGGGCAACCGGAATTTCGAGGGACGCATCAATCCGGACGTGAAAGCGAATTACCTGGCGAGCCCGCCGCTGGTGGTCGCCTACGCGCTGGCCGGCACGACGGACATCGATTTCGAAAACGAACCCATCGGCGCGGGAGCGAAGGGATCGCCCGTGTACCTGCGCGACATTTGGCCGACGCACGCCGAAGTGCAGTCGGTCGTCGAGAAATGTGTATTGCCGGAGATGTTCGCCGAGCAGTACGGTGATATCTGGCACAAGAATCCGAAATGGAACGCGATCGACACCAGCGAAGGCGAACTATACGACTTCGATCCGGACAGCACGTACATCCAGGAACCGCCGTTCCTCATCGATCTGCCGCCGGAGCCAAGCCCAATTCAGCCGATTCGCGGCGCGCGTTGCCTCGCCGCACTCGGCGATTCGGTGACGACCGATCACATTTCACCCGCCGGGTCGATCGCCAAGGACAGCCCGGCGGGCAAGTATCTCATGTCGCTTGGCGTCGAGCCGCGCGATTTCAACAGCTACGGCGCCCGCCGCGGCAACGACCGCGTCATGACCCGCGGTACGTTCGCCAACATCCGCATCCGCAACCTGCTCGCGCCGGGCACCGAAGGCGGCGTGACACGCCATTTGCCCGACGGCGAAGTGATGTCGATCTACGACGCGGCGATGAAATACAAGGCGGAGCGCGTGCCGCTCGTCGTGCTCGCCGGCGCCGAATACGGCAGCGGCTCGAGCCGCGACTGGGCCGCGAAGGGCCCGTTCCTGCAAGGCGTACGGGCCGCAATGGCCGCGAGTTTTGAGCGCATCCACCGCAGCAACCTCGTCATGATGGGCATCTTGCCGCTGGAGTTCGAGCCGGGCACGACCTGGCAATCGCTCGGCCTCACGGGCGAGGAAGTCTTCGACATTCCGGACCTCAGCGATAACCTGAAGCCGCGACAGAAACTGAAAGTCGTCGCCACGTCGCCGGACGGCAAACGCAAAGAGTTCACCCTGACCGTGCGAATCGACACGCCCGTCGAGCTCGACTACTATCGAAACGGCGGGATTTTGCAAACCGTGTTGCGGAAATTGCTGAAGGACTGAATCGCCGAAAAGCGAAAGAATTCCCATATCGGCAAGCGCAGAAGCACGACAGTCGCGGGCGTACAATGAATTGGTATCTTGTGAACGGCTTCGCTTGACGACAACATGATTGCCAAGCATCCTAGTGTCGTCATCTCCGACGCCGAAATACTCGGCGGCGTTCCCGTTTTTGCCGGTACGCGCGTACCGATCGATTCTTTGTTGGTGCATCTAAAAGCGGGGGACACGATCGATGCGTTTCTAGCGGACTTTCCGTCCGTCTCTCGCGCGCAGGTGGAAGCTTTTTTAGATCTCACCGCGGACCTGATCATGGAGAACGGCCGGAATGCGCATTCTGCTTGACGAATTTCTACCGCGCCGTCTGAAGAGCCATTTTCCTGCTGAATTTGTTGCCAATACGGTGCAAGAACAAGGATGGAGTGGAAAACGAAACGGTGAATTGATGCGATTGGCCGAACCGGAGTTCGACGCATTTGTCACGATGGACCGCAGTATCGAGTATCAACAGAATCTATCCGGGTTCGGCTTGGCGGTGATTCTGCTCCACGCGTCGAGCAATCGGTTTGCTGATTTGTTGCCGTTGTTACCCGATCTGTTGTCGAAGTTACGGTCAGCGGCGCCTGGACAGATTCAGCAAGTGCCGAGCGCGTAACTAAATCATTCTTCAACGATTCTGTACCCGACGGAGTTGCTAAATGCTTCGAATTCTTGTTTACATCACGATAGCGCACTGCTTCCTCTTTGTGGTCTCCCCCGGTTCTTGCGCCGCGGAATTCTACGTCGCCGGTTGGAACGTCGAGAACCTGTTCGACCTGCAGGACGACCCCGAAGTCGAGTACGACGAGGATTTCACGCCCCAGTCGCCGAAGAAGTGGACCAAGGAGCGGCTGGAGATCAAGCTCAAGAACCTGGCCGATGCAATTGGCAAGATGAACAACGGCAATGGCCCCGACGTGCTGGGCCTATGCGAGGTGGAGAATCGCAAAGTCGTCGAGATGCTGCGGGAAAAGCTCGCGCCCTTGGGACGCAGATATGAGATCCTACACAAGGATTCGCCCAGCGATCGCGGCATCGATTGTGCGCTACTCTACGATGCCGACGTGTTCGGGCTGGCGGACTCGAAGTTTCACTTCGTCGACGCCGAGAAAACGCGCGATATCATCGAGGCCCGGCTACATCGCGACTCCGGCGACCTGTTCGTGTTCGTGAACCACTGGCCGTCGCGACACAACGACGAGTGGCAACGGCTCAAGGCGGCCGACGTGTTGCGCAAGCGGCTCGACGAGATCCTGGCGGCCGACCCGAAGGCCGACATCGTGATGGTCGGCGACTTCAACGACGAGCCGGACAATATCGCGTTGCGGGACAACTTACGGGCCGCAAAAAGCAAGGACAATCTGCCTGCCGGCGCGCTCTTCGATACAACCGCGTTCCTCGAGGACGACAAGCAGGGCACGTTTGTCTTCGACAACAAGTGGGAATTAATCGACCACATTATCATCTCGCCTGGCCTGCTGGATGACGCCGGCTACCGCTGGAAAGACGACAGCAGCGAGCGAATCGACCGCGACGAGTTGATCTACCGCCCGCAGTATCCAAACGTCATTCCCCGGCCCTCGACCAGCTACACCAGGAACGACTTTCACAAGAACGGCTATTCCGACCATCTCGCGTTGGGATGCGTCATCGTCGAGTGATTCGATGGCAGCGTTCCCAGGCGCCGTTTCACTTTTCAAGCGCGGTGTGTACACTAAAAGCGGGCGAGCGTGGGCACGGGCAGATGGCGCGGTTTCATGTCCGGCACGCGGCGGCGCACTGATCTTGCGCGATGGCGCTCCGCCGGCGGCCTGTCTTTTCGGTGTGTCGATGGCGATTCAGATCGAGTGTCCGGGATGCAAGGCGACGATTCACGTTGCCGACGAGCTGGCCGGCAAGCAGGGCAAGTGCGTCCAGTGTGGCCACAAGCTGACTGTGCCGGGACGCGCGAGCCTCGGCGGGCTCTCGCCGACACTGTTCGAAGCCACGCCCGAGTCGATGATTCGCGAGCTGCACCGCCGGCAACAAAGTGCGCTGCTATTGCTGTTTCCAATGCCGGCTGACGGTTCGTACGATCTGGACAACGTGCCGGATGCGGAGCTGAAGTGCATCGCTACCGAGGACATCAGTCAGCCGCGCTTCGTTCAGCTCGTGGCCAGCTTCGCGAAACGATTCGGGCCGCGAAAGAAGAGCGTGGTGGGGCCGACACTCGAAGAGCAACTGTACCAGTTGAAGGGCGATCGGCTAGGGATGAGTTTTGAAGAGTTCAAGGAAAAGTACGCGCGCAGCGGCGAGGGCGGCTTGAAGCTGCCGCTTTGCTCGGACACGGCCTGGGGCGCGAACAAGGCGTCGCTCCATTCGGAACCCTGGCATAAGCAGGCCGGGATTATCAACGCGCGGGTCGATTTGCCGATTGAAGACAATTCGCCCACGGTGGCCGGCGTGAAAACGGAATTACTTTTGTATCAATTCGTCGACGGCAAGTTGTTCCGCATCGCCGCGTTCTTGCCCACCGACCATTTCCACGTCGTCAGCGAAGCGGCAATCAAAAAATATGGGCCGGTGACGCGAGAAACACAAAAACCGCGGCAGCTCGTATGGGAGAATCCGGTCGCCACGGTGGTGTTGACGCGCGGGACGGTTCATCCACGCGAAGCGTCGATACTGGAATTGTCACACAATCAATTAGCAGAACTTGCCGCGTCGCGGACGCCCACAGCGGCCGCCGATATCTGAGCCCATAAAGCCGGCGATGGCATCGCCGGTTTTACGCCGAGACTGGGTCGAGATTATCGCGAAAGCGCTCCAGCACTTCCCGCGGCTCGAGGTTGAACACGGCCCGGCCGGCGGTGTTCCACTCGCTGCCGTTCCAAATGAATACGGCCGTGGCGGCACGGAGATTCGACACCGCTTCGACCTCCTCCATTCCGCCGCCTTCGATCGCTTCGAAACCAATCGTTACCCCCACCAGGCCCACGAGTTCGCCGTTGGCCCGGTCGCGGGCCAAGAGCACGCCATCCTGAAAAGCGCAACTCTTCCACGCCAGGCCACGCGGCTTGCCACTCGCCGCCGCCGTTTCGAAGAATTTCGTTTCCAGCAGGCGTCGATCGCGCACGAATTGCCGCAACGCCCGCTCCTTCCGTCGCGCGAACAACGTCGGTCGCAACACGGTCCACAGCAGGCAAGCCACGACAAATAGCCCGAACAGCGTGAACCAGAACAGATACTTGAACATCCGCCCTAGTGTAACACAGTTCGCGCTACTGCTCGACCGGTGGATCAAACAGCGGCCGCGCGGACATCGGCGCGCCCCGCGGCCCAACCGGCTCCGCCATCACCTGCTGGTAAGCACCGTCGTCGTCGTTTGAATAACATCCGTTGACGACACCGCGGCACTCGTAGGGCGGCCGCGGCGCGTGTGGCACGCGCACTAGATTGTGTGTGCAGAAGCCGCCACACGATGTCGGGCCGAGAACCAAGCACGCATGGTAACCGCCGCCCCAGCCATACCCCCAGCACTGGCAAAAATTGCCCGGCATGTTCCAATAGCCGCTGGCCTGAACTGGCACAGTGACATTCACACCGACCAGCAAAGCCGCGAACGGTACGACATTTTCCAACAGTCGACGGCGCATACGGCGATCTCGCAAAGGTGTGCGGAGCGGCAAGCCAGCTCATCGTAATGCATCGAGCGCCCGGCGAGCGGCGAATCAGACGACATGCAGCCGACCGCAAGGTTTGCGCGGTCGGAATAAGCGGCACCCGGCATGTGGGAGGCCTCTCCGAGGCCGATTACGGTATCGCCAATTGGGCGGAATCGGCGTCGGAGACGCCTCCCACATTTCAATGGAGCGATTTCAATAATGCGAAACGGCGGTCAATCGTTGTAATTGTGCCGCTCGACGTACTCGGTGAGAAAATGCCGCGAGATGAGGTGGTCCACGTCGAAGATGTGGGCCAACAGGGCGGCACGGATCCACATTCCGTTGCGGGCCTGGCGAAAATACATGGCCCGCGGGTCGTTGTCGATCTCTGGCGGAATCTCGCCGAAATGCTGGTCGCGCGGGAACGGGTGCAGGATCGGCGCGTACTCCTTCATCCGCGACACGAGCTCCGACGTAAGGCAGTAGCGCGAGAAGTCGATTGACGCGAACGACGCCGCATCCTGTGGATCGTTGTGCTCCTTCTGGATCCGCGTCATGTACAGCGCGTCGAGCTGCTCGATCACGGGCCGGCCGTCGAGCTGCTCTTCGAACGAATCGAACTCGTAGAACCGCACGTTGCGGTCCTTGAGACGCTCGCGCAGGTCTTCCCGCATCGCCAGCTTGGGATGATCGGGGGCGATGAACACCAGCCGCACTTCGTCGTACAGCGCGAGCAGCATGGCAAGCGAGCGGACCGTGCGCCCCCGGCCAATATCGCCGCAGAAGCTGTACGTCTTGTGCGCCAGCCCCTTGGTGAGTCCCAAGTAACCCTTGCGCTCACGCAGCTCTTCAAATCGGTTCGCAGCTGGCGAATCCTTCGAGCTGGCGAATTGGAACGACCTCTGCAGCGTGTAAATATCAAGCAGCGCTTGCGTGGGGTGCTCATCCGCGCCGGAACCTGCGTTCACGATCGGCACGCTGCGCTGACCGCTCGTGTCCAGGTCGTTCATCAGGTACGCACACGACTCGGCCAGCCGGGCGATCGGGCTGCGCATGATGATCGTGTCGAAGTAGCTGCTGAACATGCGGATCGAATCGAACCGCGTCTCGCCCTTGGTCTCCGACGACGTGCTCGGGTCGCGCACCTCATTGCACGTGATGCCCAAAATCTGGCAGGCAGCCATGAACGAGAGAAACGTGCGGGTCGACGGCTGCGTAAAGTACAGCATGGCCCGTTTGTGCGGCAGCAGATTGATGAGAAAATCCTGCCCCGCGCGACTCTTGGAGAGAATGCGGATCATGTCGGCGATGCCGGCAAGCTCCTCCAAAAACCCGGCCGAGAACTGGCCGGAGAAAATCACGTGGCGAATCCGCCCGTCGCGCTCGAACTCAGGCGTTTTCATCCGCACCGGCCGCTGCAAACGCGATTCGTAAAGCAGCAGGTCCCGTTCGTCCTGCGTCTTCGGGCGTTTCATGGTGGGGGCGGTGGACATTCGGGCACCGGCAGCCTTGCCGCGACTGGTCTAGCGCTGTTATCGCACGCGAGCGCAGCAGTCGTCAAGGGGCGCACGTATGTTAGGCTTTCAGCCTGACACGTTGCGGAATGTCAGCCTGGACAGGCTAATGTACTAATCCGCCACGCGCCAGCGCACTTGAAATAGCCGCGTCATCAAAAGAATTAGCGCCACGTTGTACACAATCGACCAGCCCGCGTAACCGAAGAACAACCCCAAGTCGCCGACCGACGCGGTCACTCCCGGATTATCGTTCTGCGTCACATCCAGCGGCAGTGCGAACGTCGCCGAGAATGGGCTCAGCACGCCGAGCGCATCGGCAACGGCCGCTTCCGTCGAACCCGTTAAAAACGTTTTCACAAAAAACGACGCCGCGACTGGGGCCATGAACATCGTCACGATGATCAGGTACGTCGCGATCAGGCTCGTCGACGACTTCTGAAAGATCGTCGAACAGAAGAGCGCCGTTACGGCCGTCGTCACGCAGCACAACGCGACAATCAGCAAGTATCCGGCCATCGTCGGCAAATTGTACCAGAAGGGCAGCGGCATCACGCACGCCAAGAGCACCGGCCAAAGCAGGAACGACGTCAGCACGCTCGACACCCGCAAGCCGGAAAACAGCTTGCCCCACAGCATTTGCCAGGGCGTAACGAGCGTCACCAATAGCAGGTCGAGCGTCTGCCGCTCGCGTTCGCTGGTGACGCTGCCGGCGGAAAACACGGGGCCGACCAGCATGTTGAACAGCAGCACGTATGAAATGTACCACGGCGCGTACGCGGGCCAGATGTACAGGCAGCACGCCATCACGATCAGCGCCAGCAGCATGCTGATCTGAATCACCAGCCGCAGCATGAGCGTGCCCTGGCTGAAAATCTCGCTGCGCATCTCTTTGTCGTAGATCGGATTGATGCCCTCTTCCATGAACGACGTGCGCTTGGGCGGCGCGAACAGGCGGTCGGGGAATTCGTCGCGCTTGATGTACAGGCCGACCGCCTCGCGGGCCTCGGTCTCAAGGTCCACCACTTCCTTGCCTTCGCTACCCAGGTCGGGCGGATAGAGCAGCCGGCGGCAAACGTTCTGCCACATCAGCGCCGCGAGCGACACGCAGGCGATGGGTACAACCGTCACCACGACCAACAACCGCATTTCGCCAAGCTGTTCGAGCGAATTCCAGGCCAACACGCAAATCATCGCCAGCGGCAGAATCATGAGGTACGACACCACCAGCGACGCACTCGTGCGCTTGAAGTAACTGCTGGCCCACAAGCTGATCATGCCGAATAAGCCCACAGTCGCGATCATCCCAAAATACGCGGCAAACACTTCGTACAGCGACACGCCGCCCAGCGGCAGGCAAAGCATCACGATCGGCAGCGAGCAAACCATGAGGATACCGAGGTGGCACAGCGCGGCAAACAGTTTGCCGAGCACGATCGCTCCCGGCCGCAGCGGACTGGCCAGCAGCATCTCGTAACTCATGCGCTCTTTCTCGCCCGTGATCGCCCCAGCCGCGAAACTGGGGGCCATCAGCGACGCCAGCATGTACTGCCCGAAGAAAAACAAATTCACCAGCCGCTTCGCCGCCTCCGGCTGAGCCATATCCAACCGCTGTTCCTGCGGCCAAGCGAGCCACACAACGCCGCCCAGCAGCGCGACATAGGCAAACAAAAGCACAAACGCCCGCGTCATGCGGAGATTAGTGAGAAGCTCGTGCTGGAGAACTGGGTTTTCGCGGACGTACACAGAAGATTGACAACTTGAACTCGAGGATTTGCAACCAGACAACTAAGAAACAAATCAAAAAGACACTACTGTCCGGCTAACGCCGGAGTGACTTCGGTTAACTCTTAGGATTTCAACAAGTTGCGTTCGACAATGCGTGTACAC
>JAKEIB010000354.1 GCA_022614705.1 Planctomycetota bacterium
GCCGACTTCCCGCAACACATGCTGTCTGGCTGGCGCCAATTGATCGGCACCGTGTTGTTCGCGCCGCGTGCCATTCGCGCCGAGTTGTCGGGAAGCTCATTCACGGCGCGACTTGGCGACGGGTTGAAGCTGCTCGTCGCGCTGCTGCTCGTGTTCATGGCTCCTGCGGCGGTGCATGCGTGGCGACGGCGACGCACCGGCCGACGCGGTTGGAAGCGCTTCGCCCTGCGGACCAGTGCGTTGTACGCGTCGTCGCTGGTCGTCGGCGGCGTGGCTGCGTTGGGATACTTCTGGCTGCAAGCGCAAAGCAAGCTCAATCAGCGGCTCGGCTGGATGACCGCCAACAAGCCCGTCGAGCTCGCCACCGGCGAGATCGTACTGCCGCTATATTCCGATCGGTTCTTGAGCTCGATCATGGCGATCTCCAGCGACCGCGGAAGGTCTTGGCAAGCCAGTGAGCCGCTGGTGGGGTACGGCAACATTCAACCCAGCCTGGTAGAAAACAATAGCGGCGAGCTCGTCGCCTGGATGCGCGAAAACGGACCACGTAAACGCGTTCGTTACAGCGCCAGCGCGGACGGAGGCCGGTCGTGGTCTCCCGTGAAGGAAAGCGAGTTGCCGAATCCAGGGACAAAGGTCGCTGTCACCGCGCTCGACAACGGTGATTGGTTGGTCGCCTACAACCCGCTCGTCGACGGGCGCCACGCGCTCAGTGTGGCTATTTCCGACGACGAAGGGGATACGTGGCGGCCGTTTTATCACCTCGAAGACGCCTCCCCCGAAGAGGGCGAGTTCAGTTACCCATGCCTTACCGAAACCTCCGACGGCTCGATTCACGTGACCTATACCTACCGCTATTGTCAGAATGGCAGGTTACGTAAATGCATCAAGCACGTCACGCTTCGCCGGCCCGAGTCACCACCAGTCATTCGAGTCGCCGAAGGGACCCACGGAACACTGCGCTAGTCGCAGCGCCGCGCTTCGCCGCGGCAACCCACGCGACCAACGGTCGCGGCTTTATGCTCGTTCGGCTGCATCGAAAATGCGGTTGAAGCGCGCGCGATTTTCCGCGAACGCGTTTTCCGCTTCGTCCACGAGGGCATCCGCTCGCGAGTAGCCGAGGAGATACGCGAGCTTCGCTAGCTCGCGGTCGTTCTCCGGCAGCTCGTGTCGGCCGGTGGCGTCCATGAGGCGCACTCGGGCTTCGATGCTGCGTTGGAAGCGGTAGCTTTTGCAGAAGTACTCGGCATCATCGGCGGATAGATAGCCGCCCTGTTCCAGGGCGGTGAGCGCATCCAGCGTGCCGGGCACGCGCACCGACGGGTCGTCGCCGCCGTGCTTGAGCTGCAGCATCTGTACGAGGAACTCGGTATCGACCGTGCCGCCGGGCCCGCGCTTGAGGTTGCGCCGCGACGCGTTCTCTTCCATCCGCAACCGCATGCCGCGAATCTCGGCGGCGAACTCGGGACGCCACGGGGTGCCGAACGCGGCCTGCGCGACGATCTCCATGGCGTGCCGGCTGGCCTCTTCGTTGCCGATCACCGACCGCGCCTTGCACAACGCCTGGCGTTCCCAAAGTTGCGACGGCCCTTCCGCAAAGTACCGCGCGAACGCGTCGAACGACACGGCCAGCGCGCCGCTCTTGCCGGTCGGACGCAGCCGGGCGTCGACTTCGTACAATCGCCCATGCGGGCCAAGCTGGTTGCTCACGCGAATCAGTCGCTGGCCGAACTCGCTGAAGAAGTGACTGTTTACGGTGCCGTCCGCCCCTCCCGCGGCCCCTCTCCAGAGCGGCGAGGAGAGATGGGAGTGGCGGCCTCGCGTCTGCCCGCCCGCCTCGTAGAGGAAAATGAGGTCGAGATCGCTGTGATAGTTCGGCTCGCGGCCGCCTAGCTTGCCGAGCGCCAACACCACCGGCTCGCAACTATCGCCCTGGCGCTCGGCAAAGTGCTCCCAAAACTTGCGGCTAATCGGATTGGATAGGTCCTCATCGCTCGGCCGGCCGATGGTGGGAAACCCGTACTTATCGACGAGCTTCACATACTCGCGTTCCGCGATCTGCTTGAGACACGCTTCAGCGATGTCGGCCAGCGCCGCGTGCGTAGAACGGATATCGTCCTTGCCCAGCACGTCGCGCACGCCCACCCGAAGGTGCTGGGCGTTCTTGAAGCTGTGCAGAATCGGATCGACGTTCTCGGCGCCTTTGCACAAATCGGTTAGCGCTTCTTCGAGAATCGCGAGTGTCGGCAGATGGCGTACGAGCAAGCTGTCCATCAACTCGTCGATCATGCCCGGGTTGCTGGTGAGGATGCCGGCTAGATATGGGCAGGCGGCGCACAGCGTGACGTACAAGTTCAGCGATGGCCGATTGGTACTCAACAGTTCCCACAACGCGGCCTTGCCGCCGAGAGAATCGCTAACGCGACTCAAGTTCACTAGCGTCGTGTCCGGCTCGGGTGTTTTGGCGATGGCCGCGAGCAGCCGCGGAGCGATCGCCGCCAGAAAGTGGCGACAGCGGCGCGTCGATAAGAAGCGGATCTTTTCCGTCGCCAGCGCCATCAGATTCTGATACGCGGTCGGTATGTCCTCGAACGGATATCGGCCGAGCACTTCTTCGATCCGCTCCGGCGGCGGATCGGGGTCGTTCACGAGGTCCACCTCCGGCTCCGCCGCGCCGTCGCCAGGAAACGCGTTGTGCAGCAGATGATCGAGCATCTCGCGGTTCTGCTTGGTACGCCGCGCATAGTCCTTCTGAAACGCCTCCAGCGGTGTCGGGTGTCGGGTGTCGAGTGTCAGGTGTCGGGCGCTCTCTGAAATCCGAGACCCGACACCTGACACCTCGCCGCCCGTGTAGCCCATGCGCACAGCCAGCTTGGCCAATTCATCGCGATCGCTGGGCAGCATGTGCGTCTGCAAGTCGAACATCATCTGCAGCCGATGCTCGATTTTCCGCAACATACTGTAGTTGTCTTCAAGCTTGGCCCGCTCGTCGGGCGTGAGCGAACCGGCCTTCTCCAAGCTGGCGATCGCTTCGAGCGTGTTGCCCGTGCGGACCTCCGGCAACGCGCCGCCATTGAGCAGCTGTAAAAACTGAATCACAAACTCGATGTCGCGGATGCCCCCGTGACCGGTCTTCACGTTCCGCAAATCGCCGCCCTCGCCTTCTACGCGCTGCTCGATGCGGCGCTTGAGCGATTTGATGCCCGTGATGTCGGCCAGACTCAGATACTTGCGATAAATCCACGGCTCGAGCCGCGCCAACAGCTCAAAACCCAAGTCGTGGTCGCCGGCAATCGGCCGCGCTTTGATGAATGCCTGCCGTTCCCACGTGCGACCTTTCACGTCGTAGTAAGAAAGCGTGCTGTCGAAGCTCAGTGCGAGCGGGCTCGGCGTGCCCTCCGGCCGCAGCCGCAGGTCGACGCGATAGGCCGCGCCCAACTCGGTCGGCTCGGTGAGCAGCCGGATCACCTCTTTCGCCAGCCGCTCGAAGTATTCCTGATTGCTGAC
>JAKEIB010000355.1 GCA_022614705.1 Planctomycetota bacterium
CCTGGTTCATGCTCATCGAGCCGAACGAGCTGCAGGAGGAGGGCAAGTTCTATCTGGAGCGGATGGATCGGCCGCAGGCGTTTCATTCGGTGCGGCCGACGCTGGAGGAGATTTACAAGTTTCCATCGGTGACGGCGTCCGGCGTGCCGTCGGGGTCGGTGGAGGCGACGGCGCATCTGGCATTCGAGTCGGTCGAGCGATTCAGCGGCGAGATTTCGAAGGTTCGCGACGAGCTCGACAAGGTGAGCGAAGGGCACGGGGTATTTATCGTTTGCGAGACGGCTGGGGAAGTCGAGCGGCTCCAAGAGTTGTTCAAGCGGAACGTGGCGGCGGCCGGCTCGGCTGCCGAAGGCGCGACAGGCGAGCCGCCTGTCGCCACGCAATTCGTCGTCGGGCACCTTGAGGCCGGTTTTCGCATTGTGCCGCAACGCGTGGTGTTGGTGAGTGCGGCCGAGTTGTTTCAGCGGCAGGATTTGGCGCGGACCACGCGGCGCCGGCAGGCGCGGGCGATTGATAGTTTTCTTGAGCTTCGCGAAGGCGATTTAGTCGTGCACGTCGCGCACGGCATCGGCCGGTATCGCGGTCTGCGACTGCTGGAGCAGGAGGGCCGGGCCGAGGAGCATTTGGAACTCGATTACCAGGGCGGCACGAAGATTTATGTGCCGAGCGCGAAGATCGAGCTTGTGCAGAAGTACGTTGGCGGCACGCGCGGGCGACCGGTGCTCGCGCACATCGGCGGCAAGGCGTGGGTGCGGCAGAAGGAGGCGGCACAGCGGGCGGTCACTGATCTAGCCGCTGAGATGATCGAGCTGCAGGCGGCGCGCGACTCGCGGCCGGGGATTGCATTCCCGCCAGACACGGAGTGGCAGCGCGAGTTCGACGCGGCGTTTCCGTACCAGGAAACACCCGACCAGCTCACGGCGATCGACGACATCAAGCGCGACATGCAGGCTGCGCGGCCGATGGACCGGCTGCTGTGCGGCGACGTCGGTTTTGGCAAAACGGAGCTGGCGATTCGCGCGGCGTTCAAGGCGATCGACGCCGGCTACCAGGTGGCGGTGCTCGTGCCGACGACCGTGCTGGCGGAACAGCATCGCCGCACATTCGCCGCGCGCATGTCGGAGTTTCCATTTGAGATCGCGTCGATTTCGCGGTTCAATTCGGCGAAGGCGCAGCGGGAGATTATCGAGGGGGCTTCCTCGGGCCAGCTCGACATTCTCATCGGCACGCACCGCATCGCATCGCCCGACGTGCGGTTCGCGAATCTGGGTCTATTGATCATCGACGAGGAGCAGCGGTTCGGCGTCGAGATCAAGGAGCGGCTCAAGGCGCTGCGCTCGACGGTCGACGTGCTGACGATGACGGCGACGCCGATCCCGCGCACGCTGCACATGTCGCTCCTGGGCGTGCGGGCGATTTCCAACTTGGAAACGCCGCCGGCCGATCGGCTGGCGGTCGAGACGCGGGTGACGCGGTTCACGAGCGAGCTTGTTCGGCACGCGATCGTGCGCGAGCTGAATCGCGGCGGGCAGATTTATTTCGTACACAATCGGATCAACGACATCCATGGTGTGGTGGAGCGGCTGGCCGAAATCGTGCCCGAAGCGCGCATCGATATCGGCCATGGACAGATGCCTGAGCATCAGTTGGAAGACGTGATGCTACGGTTCGTGCGCGGCGAGACGGATATTTTATTGTCGACGACGATTGTGGAGAGCGGCCTCGATATTCCCAACGCGAACACGATGTTCATTGATGATGCCGACCGCTACGGCCTGGCCGACTTACACCAGCTTCGCGGGCGAGTAGGGCGGTACAAGCACCGGGCGTATTGCTACTTGTTGGTGGACGAGAACCGACATCTGTCGCCGGAAGCGGCGCGACGGCTGCGCGCGATCGAGGAGTTCAGCCAGATGGGGGCAGGCTTCGCGCTGGCGATGCGCGATCTGGAGCTTCGCGGCGCCGGCAACATTTTGGGCACGCAGCAAAGCGGACACATCGCGACCGTGGGCTATGAGATGTACTGCGCGTTATTGGAGCGGGCCGTGCGGCAACTGAAAAAGCTGCCACCGCGGGAGTCGGTCGACGTGAACATCGACCTGCCGGGCGAGGCGTATTTGCCGCGCAACTACGTGCCCGACATGCGCGCGAAGATCGACCTCTATCGCCGGCTCGCTAGGTTGACGACCGAAGCATCGGTGGATGATTTCGGCAGCGAGCTATCCGACCGCTTCGGGCCGCTGCCGCCGTTGGTCGAGCACCTGTTGGAGCTAGCACGCCTGCGAATCTGGGCTCATCGCTGGGGCGTGCGCGAGATTCGCATCGAGAACCAATACATCGTGCTGCACTACACGTCGCGCGAAAAACTGAATCGGTTGCTGACGCGATCCGCCGGCCGGTTGCGGGTTGCGGATGCTGCTAGCGCGTACCTGCCCTTGGCGAATGGGGACCAATCGACCGCGTTTGACGAAGTGAAATCACTCTTGCGGCCGGACGTGCAAGCAGCCTAAAATTCGCCGCTTGTCGATTGAGGGGCTGTCAGCTATCGGTTGCCACGGCGACTCGTAGAGCTGTCGGCTATCGGCCAAAAACAGTCTCGGCAGGCCGCGATCGTGCGCACTGTAAGCCCGCTTTTTCTCCTGTTTAGTCTGGCGGTTACGTCGGGTTCGCTCTGCGCGCGTTTATCGGCCCAAGAGTTATTTGGCGCACCTCCGACCGAAGTGACGTCTGCGCCGGAGGACTCGCCCGTCGAGCAAACGCCGCCGGCCGAAGTCACGCCGGTTTGGACGGCCGACTCGGCCAACCTCGAAGGCTGCCAGGTGGTGGCGCGGATCGACAATCAAATCGTGCTGGCCTGCGAGGTGCTGTGGCGAGTGAATCAGATGCTCGAGGCGCACCAATCGCGCGTGCCGCCGGAGCAGCGAGTGCCGCCCGAGCAAATTCAAGGCGTTCGCGCGCAGCTCATGAAGCGCGAGGTGGCGTCGCTCGTCGATCGCAAACTGTTGTACGACGAATTTCGCCGCAACGTACCGGCGGAGAACTTGCCGCGCGTCGAGCAAAGCTTGCAGCAACCGTTCGAAGAGCGCGAAATGCCGGAATTGATGAAGCATCTCAAGGTGGACAATCAGCGCGATTTGGAACGTGAGCTGGCCCGACTCGGCTCGTCGCTCGCCGACACGCAGCGAGCGTTCAATGAAAAGGTGATTGCCAGCGAGTGGATCCGCTCGAAGGTGAAGATTGACGACGAGGTCAGCCCCGATGAGATGTTGACATATTACCGGGCTCACCTATCGACCTACGAATATCCGACCCAGGCCCGCTGGGAGGAATTGATGGTTCACAAGGATCGATTTGCGAATGAGCGCGAGGCGTACACCGAGCTCACGCGGATGGGCAACGAAGTGTGGCAGCGCGGCACGCAGGCGCAAATCCTCGGGCCGGCATTTGGCGAAGTCGCTAAATCGAAGTCGGACGGTTTCACCGCGAAGGACGGCGGTTTGCACGACTGGACCACCAAAGGCGCATTGCAATGCACGGCCATTGACAGCGCGCTGTTCACGCTGCAAGTGGGTCAAATGAGCCCGATTCTGGATAGCGGCCCCGCGTTTCACATCGTCCGCGTGCTGGAAAGGGGGGAAGCGGGTCGCAAACCGTTCACCGAAGTGCAGGGCGAGATTCGCGAAGCGCTTAAGGAAGAACGGATGCGGGCCGGGATGGAGAAGTATCTTACGAAGCTCCGCCAGGACGCCCGCATCTGGACGGCGTTCACCGGCAACGTTTCGGCGGAAGTCCTACTTGGTAAAAAGCCCGATGACACGCAGCGGAAGTAGCTTCCAAGCTGCAGGCTTACCCGCCGCGGCGGGAAAGCATGCCACCCATCACTTCACAGCTGACAGGCCGCCAGCGTGTGGCTATCCATCGAGGCCATTTGGGATCGCAGTCGAGTTGAGCAACTAGCGCGCGGCTCATGTGAGCTTCCAGGTAGCGAATTTGCCTGGCGGAAGTTATGCGGTTCTAATATCGACTCTTGGAGTGGCGAGAATTTGACGCACGTCGCGCTCCAAGAGAAGATGATTCTTGATTATGGTTATCTGAGTGGCACGCCCTGAGTCTTCGAAGGGCGTGCCTTGTCGACAATTTTCGGCGCGGGCCACGCCCGTCGCAGAACCTCCGGGCATGCCACCCACCGCCAGAGAGCAGCAGGGGATATGGCCACGTATCGGTTCAAGCTCGCGCGGACCGACCCGGGCGCGGAAAAGCACTTCGCCGGCATGGTCGAACGCTGTCGCGAATACGGCTTCGACCTGGTGAACAGCCGCGTCGAAGTCAGCCCCAGCTCCCACTACCACATGGGCGGCATCAAGATCGACGTCAACTGCCACACGAACATCGACGGCCTGTTCGCCGGCGGCGAAGACGCAGGCGGCGTCCACGGCGCAAACCGCCTCGGCGGCAACGGCGTCGCCGACTCCATCGTCTTCGGCGCCCGCGCCGGCGACACCATGGCCGACTACATCGCCCGACACCCGACACCACCCAAAAGCGCAGGTGCAGGAGATTTGCTCGCGGTGGATGCAGCCGTTAGAGCGCCCCACCGGCGAAAACCCCTTCCACCTCCGCGCCCGCCTCGAACGCATCATGTGGACCAAAGTCGGCGTGGTCCGCAACGGCCCGGACATGCAGCCCGCCCTCCCCGAAATCCAAGAAATCCGCGCAAGAACAAAAGACGCCTCCTCCGACACCTGACACCTGACACCCGACACCTGCTTTCCTCCCCCATCTACAACGCCCCCTGGAACGAGGCGATTGACACCGAAAACCTGTTCCTCATCGCCGAGATGCTCACGCGCAGCGCGCTCGCCCGCGAAGAGTCCCGCGGCGCCCACTACCGCAGCGACTTCCCAGCCCAGGACATCCGCTGGCTAAAAAACATCTGCATGAAGGTCCTAGCGGGCGGCGATTTTGAGATGACGTTCACGCCAGTGAACTTCACCCACCTAACGCCGGAAGAATTAAAGGACAAGCGCGAGCGCGCCGGCCTGAAAACGCTCCCCGCCATCGACGACGAATGAGCCAGACGCATTTCCGACTCCCGGCTCCGTGCTCCCCGCTATCCACGCCGGCCTAAAAACCTTGCCCGTCATCGACGACGAATGAGGCACTTGCGACACAGCGACGCGTGCGCTAGCCCGGCATGCCCGTCTGTAGGCGGTAGACCATGTCCCAAAGGCGGTCGATTTCGCCGCGTTCGATAAGTTCCATTGGCTTGAGTCCACCAAATGCTTCGTTCGGCGCTAGGAACCACGGGCCAATGGCACTTGGCTCGACGACTTCGCTCAGTGCCTCGTAGAGTCGCGCTACTTCCGCGTAAGGGCGCTGCAACTTGGCAACATCGGTTTGATCTCGCTCGGCCGCAGCAATGGCGCGGACCGAG
Organism: Planctomycetota bacterium; assembly: GCA_022614705.1. GTDB lineage: Bacteria > Planctomycetota > Planctomycetia > Pirellulales > Lacipirellulaceae > JABDGM01. The sequence goes on from JAKEIB010000355.1 coordinate 5,435, forward strand.
ACATTCACGAGACGGCCAAAGACTTCTCGCGTCATGTTAAGCCGTTCGCGAAGCTCCAGTTTGGGCTCCCGATTAACTTTCACCACGCGCACGATCTGAATCGCACCCGACGGCAAGTTTCGGCGGCCACTCTTTTTTCGCGATTGCGTCTTTGTCGGCACGGAGAAAGCTCCTATTCGTCAAAACCGACGGGGACTGTCCCAATTTTTTCGAGTCCGCGAGGAAAAATGGGACTGTCCCGTTATCCGCGGAGGTTTTGAAACTGCTTCTATCCAATCCTATCGGCTAGCGAGCATAAAAGCAAGCATAAAAACATGCAAAAATGCTATCTTCGACCAGCCGGGTGAGGCGGCAAGTCATCCTTGCCGATTATGTCAATTCTGCTGCCAGGTCGAAGATTCTTGGGAAATACAACCAAGTTTATCCCGCCAGGTCGATCGCGCGCGGACGGCGCCAGCAACCCCTCGAAACCTGCTTCATAAGCGCCCCGGCCGATTGCTTGCGTCCACGATTCGTCGCTCTCCTGCTGGATTGCGAGCCAGTCTTCATCCACCAGCTCGGCAACCGTGAAACCGATCGCGCGACAGATGTTCTTGTCGGTCAGGTCTAGCACGCTCTGCAAGCTGACCTCTGCTCCACAAAACGCACGAGGCCGAACCGCCGATGCGGAAAACCCGAACCGAAGCAATTCTTGGTACGCCTCACGCACCGCAGTGATGACCGACTGTGATGCGTATACGGCTTTGATTCCGCGGGGATTCCAACGGCCGCCGCGCACCGCAGCCCCGTCGCCAGAAAAGATGCCCTTCGCATTCGCATGCCGAATACCTACCGAACGCATTACGGTGCCTTGGAAAGGAATAGCGCGCTGTTCGCACGCCGCAATCGCGTCGAATAGCTCTCGCACGCCTGGTTCAGCTTCTTTTCCGGCCATCGAAGCAATCTCCTGACGCTTGTCCACAGTTGCGTCGATGGCAATTGTGCATTCCCCATTGGCGGGGCACAATAAGTCCAGATTGGTTGTCTGATGGATCGCCGCATCGACGTAGTGCCGAAATGCTCACCCGCAGCGCCCTGGCCCGCGAAGAGTCCCGCGGCGCCCACTACCGCAGCGACTTCCCCACCCAAGACATCCGCTGGCTAAAAAACATCCGCATGGCCCTGGCGGACGGCGATTTTAAAATGTCGGTCACCCCCGTCGAGTTCACCCGCTTGACGCCTGAGGAGTTACGCGACAACCGCGAGCGCGCAGGGCTAAAAACCTTACCAGCGATCGACGATGAATGAAACTCCGAGGTGGACGGAACGCGGTCTTTGATGAAAGATCATGTGTTGAACTCGCTAATCGAGATAGGAGTGTGTCATGGGCACTGAAGTGCATTCCTATGATAAGGCCGAACGTTTCTTTCATGACATTTCGCCTAACGGACCAATATTTCTCAGTGACCGACGGTTCGCTTGGTATTTCCGTGGAGCCGGTAATTCATCTCACAAACTGATTCCGGCGGCCCTACGACCGGAGAATAAACCTGAATTACTCGAACTGGCCTACGGCGCCAGCGAATTCAACGCTGAAGTGAATAACCGGGTTGTGGTACAGGTGGGTGCCGAAGTTGAAGTACTATGGAAGTTTATTGAAATCGCCGACGGTTCGGGTTTGCCAATACCTGGCATGTCCGTCGAAATGATGGAAACGTTCAAGAACTACCGCGATAATATTCAATATCTGATTCCACTACTGTCCGGCTAACGCCGGAGTGACTTCGGTTAACTCTTAGGATTTCAACAAGTTGCGTTCGACAAAGCGTGTACACGATCTGAACTCGCCAGC
>JAKEIB010000356.1 GCA_022614705.1 Planctomycetota bacterium
CAAAGCAAGCTCACACGTATGTCCAATAACCCTTCGCTAATTCGCGGCATCTTCTTCCGTTGTTGTGTTGCAGATTTTTTCGGATGAGCCATAGGTCAGGCTGTGCCTGACTGATAAGTGTCAGGCACAGCCTGACCTACGCTGAGCATGTCCGCACCGCCGTTAAAGACCGATCCGAAGTATGGCTATTTTCCGTGGTGGCCGGAGGATGGGGATGGGTGGGTGCATCCGGAGGACGTGGCAGCGGCGCGGGGGATGATTCCACGTGGCCGCGTTTCTCCGAAACGCGAAATGCGAGTTTCGGAGAAACTCGCCTACGTGTTTCGCCGCGATGGCGCCGAGGGGGATTTCGTGCTCATGCACTATGGCGACGTGCGGCTGCGCGTGCGGCGCACGTTGTGGGAAGAAGTCGAGCCGGAGGGGCTTGAAATCGGCGACTGGGTCGAGGTGCTTTCGCGCGGCATGTTGAACGAGCCGCGCACGGGCGTGGTGCGCGAGACGCTGTGGGACGAGCGCGGGCGCGCGCTGCGCTATCAAATTACCGAAGGCGATCAACCGATCGAGCAATTCTATGCGCGCGAGGATTTGCAGCGCGTGGAACAGGTGTGACGCCAAACGACGCGGAGCGTCGTAGTAGTGCATTCCCACGCAGAGCGCGGGAACGAGAATCGCGCCGCGAGCCGGCGGGTTTATCCCGCCAGGACAAGTCCGCCACGGCGAATCCACTGCGGCGAACCCGGCGGCTCGCATCACTAGAAAGCGTTGTCGGGTGGGGGCGGCAACTTGCGCTCGGGCACACCGCTGGCATTCTTAAGGCTGGAGCGGTTGCGATTGGACGTCATTAATTGGCCGTAGACGACCGGATCCAACGTCTCGGCCACAAACGTCAGGTGTCCGTCGCAGAAGGCCATGTTAACGCCGCCCGGATGATTGCTATGTGGGAATCCGTATTGCTCATAATCGGTTGACGGAGTGCTAGAAAGAACTGCAAATGCCTCCATCGAAGCCGGCACGCCAGGCGTTGGCTGATCAAAGTAGCGATCTCCGTTGATGCGCTCATATTGGGTCGGCTGGCTGCCGCTGACATTCTTCCAGACGAAGCCAAATAGGTGTTTTGTGTCGCGGATCTGGCTAGTGTCGTTATCGAGGCCGTAGGACCAATACCAAGCGTGCATGTTTTCGGACAGCATGATCGTTTTGCTGGTCCCATCGACAACTTGCGCAAACGACATTTCTAATCGTGGATCGCTCTCGCGCCCGTCGCCGCCGCTTGGTCCGAAGTTTAAGTTCTTGTTGTTGTCGAAGAAGATGCCGTTGGCAGCGTTCTCCGCCTTGTCGGCGCGCGTCGTATCGATAAACGCCTGGCCGGCGTTGCCGACGTAGTTCGTCCACGGCTGGCCTGGAACATCCGGGGCGTCGCTGGGGCAGGTGAGCATCTCAATGCCGGGTGCGGACGGCGGCGTCCCAAATTTCGTACTCCATTGGTCCCACAAGGCGGGCTGCTCGATGTGGGGGAAGGTCATCACGATCCAACTTGCGCGGCGGCCAGAGGTGGCCGGGATGTTTGGCGGACTGCCGGATTTTTGAGCGTTGGGATTAAACAGCTCGTTCGCATATCCGGGCAGCTTGCGCATCGTCGTTTCGTAGCTCGTGAGGGCGAGCTGGAGCTGCTTCATGTTGTTGCGACAGGTGTTTGCGCGGGCCGATTCACGCGCGGCTTGCACGGCCGGCAGGAGCAGCGCCACGAGCGTGCCGATGATGGCGATTACCACGAGCAGCTCGACGAGAGTAAAGCCAAGACGTTTGTGCCTCATGACCAAGTCCCTTTGCGTTGAATTGGAGCTTGCGCCCCGATGCCTCTGTTCCGCCCGGCCGCGCGATGAAGTCCGGACCGGGGAATGATAACGATCCAGTGCGGGGTCAGGAGACCCGTGCACAACCGCGACCGCGCATAACCGAGACTCCCTCTTAAGCCCCAGACAAGTGCGGAGTCCAAATCCATTGTTCCAGAATTTGACGAATTTGTCCAGAAAGCCAAGTGGAGGGTAGTCTTGCCGTTCGTGAGCATATCCCTTGTCATTCCGAGGTCTTCCGAGGAATCTACGCAGACCCCTCGGCGGACCTCGGGGTGACATCGCAAGTGGCATCACCTCCACGTGCCACCCGGTACCTTGCGGACCGGGCTGGGTATGAGATATTCTTCGCTTTCTGGTCGTGGTTTTGTTGCAATAGGTTTCGTACGTTAGGCTTTCCAGCCTGACCTCAAGCGTGGAGGGGTCAGACTGGAAAGCCTAACCTACATGAGAAGTCAGGCTGGAAAGCCTGACGTACATAGGAGGATTATCGGATGAGCATGTTTATCGGCGAAGCGTTGGCGGGCGAGGGAAATGAGGTTGCCCATATCGACCTCTTGATCGGGGACAAGACCGGGCCGGTGGGCATCGCGTTTGCCAACGCGCTGGCGCGGCAAAGTGAAGGGCACTCGAATCTGCTGGCCGTACTGACGCCCAATTTGCTGGCCAAGCCGGCGACGGTGCTGATCACCAAGGTGACGATCAAGGGCGCGAAGCAGGCCGTGCAGATGTTCGGCCCGGCGCAGGCGGCCGTGGCCAAGGCGGTGACCGACTCGGTGGCCGAGGGCGTGATCTCCAAGAAGCAGGCCGAGGACTTCGTGTGCGTGTGCGGCGTGTTCATCCATTGGGAAGCGTCGGACGACAAGAAGATCTACGACTACAACTACCAGGCCACGAAGGAAGCGCTCAAGGGTGCGATGGCCGGCAAGCCGACGATCGACGAGATCATCGCCGGCAAGGAAAAGGCGGCCCATCCCTTTAGAGGGTTCTAACCCGTCCCCATGGACTGATTGCGGATTGCGGATTGCGGATTGGGCCAGTCAATCCGCAATCCGAAATCCCGGGTACCCTCTGGGTGCCGAAATATCCGTAATCATGTCTCTCGCCAAAATCCTGCTCTGTCTCGACACCGATCCGCAGCCGAGCGTGTTTGACGCGGTCGTGGCGGTGGATGCGGAGGTGGATCAGCTGCTGCGCCATGGCGGCGTGACGCCGGATGACGTTCGAAATTTGGTCTACGGTGCGATGTTCACGCGCGGGCCGCAGGACCTCAAGAACACGGCCGTGTTCATTGGCGGGTCGGACGTCGCCGCGGGCGAGAAGCTGCTGGCCAGGGCACGCGAGTGCTTCTTTGGGCCGATGCGCGTGTCGCTGATGCTCGACTCGAACGGGGCCAATACGACGGCGGCGGCGGCCGTGCTGTGCGCGCGGAAGCATGTGTCGCTGGCGGACACTACTGGGACCGTGTTGGCGGCGACCGGGTCGGTGGGCCGGCGAGTCGTGCGGCTATTGGCTCGCGAAGGCGCAAGCGTGCGTGTGGCGTCGCGACAATTGAGGCGGGCGCAGCAGGTATGCGATGAGGTGCGCAAGCTCGCGCCGGAGGCGAAGTTAGAAGCGTGGGAAACTCGCGATGTCGAGTCGGTGCGCGCGGCGGTGGACGGCGCGGCGTTTGTCGTGGCGGCCGGGGCGCCGGCGGCGGAGCTGTTGCCGGAGGGCGTGCGGCGGGCGACGACGACGCTGAAGTTGGCGATCGATCTCAACGCCGTGCCGCCGACGGGCATCGGCGGCATACAGTCGCAGGACAAAGCGGTCGAGCGGGACGGACAAATTTGCTACGGCGCAATCGGCGTGGGCGGCACGAAGATGAAGCTGCACAAGGCGGCCGTGCGGCGGTTGTTTGAATCGAACGACTTGGTCTTGGATGCCGAAGAGATATACGCGCTTGGCGGAGAGATTTGACCACGAAGGCACGAAGGACACGAAGCAGGTACTTGTTTTGACGAGATTTACAGGATCAACAGGATTAGAATTGCTGTTAAGCTCCTGTTGATCCTGTAAATCCTGTCAAAGAATCTTCGTGTCCTTCGTGCCTTCGTGGTTTTTCTTTTTGGAGTAGCGGTTGTGGCCAAGCGCAAACCTCAACGTCGTCGGCAGCAGTCGCCGAGCGGGTTGAGTGTTCGGCGGACGACGGATGGGCGTAGTTGGGTGCTGGTGCATCCGCGTTGCGCGCGGGAGACGGCCGAGGACTTGGAAGAAGTCCGTCTCATGATCGACGCCGGTGAGGCGGAGATCGCGCTCGACGAGTTACGCTGGATTTTGTCGGACTGTGCGGAAAACATCGCGGCGCACGTGCTCTTAGGCGAGTTGGCTGCCGAGGCCGGTGATTTTCCGTTGGCCCGCGGGCATTATGGGACCGGGTATCAGCTTGGGTTGCAGACGTTGCGACGGGCCAAGATGCCAAAGCCGCTGCTCTATTCCCAACCGGCGAATCGGGCGTTCTTCGATGCCGGACGCGGACTCATTGGCTCGCTGGAGAAGCTCAACAAGTCGACGATGGCGAATGAAGTTGTCGCGACGCTCGTCGAGCTCGATCCGTCGGATCCGCTGCGGTTGCGTGAGATGCTCGACACGTTGCGTACCGGCGGGGCGCCGGTGGTGGATTTGAAGGTGGAATTGCCGAAGTCGGACGGCAAGTAGGCGAGTCTCTCCGAGACGTCCGCCGCGGCGGACGTCTCGGAGAGACGCGGTTACTTGGGCCAGCGGGCGAACGTGCCGCTGGGGAGGCGGCGGGCGTCGGCGGTTTCGAGGAACAACCCGCCGGATTTGGGTGGTTGGCCGCAGTGGCCGAAGATGCCTTCGGCGAGGTATGCGGCGAGCTCGGCGGGTCCGATGCCGGGCGAATGGCAGGTGACGAGTACGAACGCGCGGCTTTCGGCGGTGAGCTGGCCGCAGAGTTTCAGCAGCGACAACAGGCCGGTTTCAGTTTGCCAAAGTTCGCCTTTCGGTCCATGACCGAAAGTCGGCGGATCGAGGATCACGGCATCATACTGATTCCCACGTTTCAGCTCGCGCTGGCAGAACTTGACGGCGTCCTCCGCGATCCAGCGGATCGGGCGATCGGCGAATCCAGAGAACGCGGCGTTTTCGCGGGCACGATCGACGAGGTTGCGGGCGGCGTCGATGTGGACGACTTCCGCGCCAGCCGCCGACGCCGCTAGCGTGCTGCCGCCGGTGTAGGCGAATAGGTTGAGCACGCGCGGCGGTCGATCGAGTTTTGATTTCGCTTTTGTTATTTGACCGGCGATCCAGTCCCAGTTCTCGCGCTGCTCCGGGAACACGCCCACCTGTCCCGACGGCAAGGCTTCGAGCTGCAGCCGAAATGGTGCGTCGCCGCCGTGCACATAGTGCCATTCGGCGGGAACCCACGACCGCGGCGCGGGCGACCATGAGCCATCTCCCATGCGCGGCCCGCGAAATCGCGCAGTTGCGTCATCCCACAGCTCGGGTCGCGATTTGGCGACGTCTTCCGCCGTTGGGCAGGGGCGATTGAGGATGACCCCGCCGAAACGCTCCAGCTTTCGGCCGTCGCCGAAATCGAGCAGTTCATATTGGTTGGTGGTGGCAGTCATTAAAAGGCGAAGACGGCAAGCGGAAAATCATCGTCTTTTCGGGTTTGACGGTTGGCCGTAAAATGCACAGTTTGCGCCCGAGCTTGCGGACGCTCATGGCGTGGGGGCAGGATCGGGCGCTCCCAGGGATTGAACCATACGGCGCATTGATGCCCGCTTCCGATATCGTTATCCGTGGTGCCCGCGAGCACAACCTCCGCAACGTCGACGTCGTGCTGCCGCGGAACCAACTGATTTGCCTGACCGGTGTATCGGGGTCGGGCAAGAGCTCGCTGGCGTTCGACACGTTGTATGCCGAGGGGCAACGGCGGTACGTGGAGAGTCTGTCCACCTTCGCGCGGCAATTTCTGGGGCAGATGCCTAAGCCCGAGGTGGATCACATCAGCGGGCTGAGCCCGTCGATTTCGATCTCGCAGAAATCGTCGGGCAATAATCCGCGGTCGACGGTGGGCACGATCACGGAAATCTACGACTTCTTGCGCGTGCTGTTTGCGCGTGTTGGTCGCGGGCACTGTCCGCAGTGTGGTCGGCCGATTACGGCGCAAACGCGCGAGCAGATCATCGGGCGCATTCTGACGCTGCCGGGCGGGACGCATTTCTCCGTGCTCGCGCCCGTGATTCGCGGCCAGAAGGGCGAGTATCGCGATCTGTTCGAGGATTTGCGGAAGCAGGGATTTGTCCGGGCGCGCGTGGATGGCCGGGTGGTGTCGCTCACCGATGATTTGTCGCTCGATCGACAGATGCGGCACAACATTGAGGTCGTCGTGGATCGGCTGACAGCAGGGCCGGCGATTCGCGGACGGTTGTCGGAAGCGGTGGATATGGCGCTGGGGATGGGGAAGGGAAACGTTGTTGTCGCCGTCAGCGATCAGGCACCGAAGGAAAACTCGATTTCGGATTTCGGATTTCGGATTTCGGATTTGGAAGGCAACGAAGAAATCCGCAATCCGAAATCCGAAATCCGCAATCAAAAGAAACGTCGTGAAGCAGGGGACATCGTCCTCTCGTCGGACTTCGCCTGTACGGAGTGCGGGTTGAGTTTTGCTGAGCCGACGCCGCAGCTTTTCAGTTTCAACAGCCCGCAGGGAATGTGTCTCACGTGTGACGGGCTGGGCGAGTTTTTCAGTTTCGATCCGCAGCGGTTGGTTGCGTCGCCCGAGATGTCGTTTGTGCAAGGCGCGATCGAGTTGGTTGGGCCGTGGAAGGATTTGGGGCGGTGGAAGCGGCACATTTATCGCGGCGTCGCCGAGACGATGGAGCGAAAGCTCGAGCTGGCCGAGGGGACGCTGCTGGAAACGCCCTGGCGCGATCTCACGAAGAAGCAGCGCGACATTTGGCTGTGGGGCACGGGCGAAGAACACATCACGTTCACATGGCGGGCCGGCAAGGCGGCGCAGAAGTACGGCGGCACGTTCGACGGGCTTATTCCGGAGCTGCTGGAAAAGTATCGCGTCAGCAGGAGCCCGCCGCAGATTCGGCAGCTCGAGCAGTACATGAGCGTCATCCGTTGCCCCGATTGCCACGGGCGGCGGCTGAATCCGCAGGCCTGCGCGGTAACGGTGACCACAGCAAGCGCGAGATTTGCGGAGTCGCCCGGCATGACGCTGCCGGGCGTATGCGCGCTGGCCGTGTCGGAAGCGGGGGAATTCTTTGCGGACCTCCAACTCGAAGGCAACGAGAAGCTAATTGCGGCCGAGTTGCTCAAGGAAATCCGCGGCCGGCTCGGATTTTTACAGAACGTGGGGCTCGAGTATCTGACGCTGGAGCGGACGGCGCCGACGCTGTCGGGCGGCGAGTCGCAGCGGATTCGGCTGGCTGGACAAGTCGGCTGCGGATTGGTCGGCGTGCTTTACATTCTCGATGAGCCGTCGATTGGCTTGCATCCGCGCGACAACCAGCGGCTGCTGAACACGCTGGCCGAATTGCGCGACTTGGGCAACACGGTTGTTGTGGTCGAGCACGATGAAGACACGATGCGTGCGGCCGATCATCTCATTGACTTCGGCCCGGGGCCGGGCGTGCGCGGCGGCGAAGTCGTGGCGGTTGGGGCGGCAGATGAGATTGCGAAGAAGTCGCGGAGCGTGACGGGGGCGTTTTTGGCGGGGACTCGGAAGATTGAGGTGCCGTCGCAGCGGCGATTGCGGATTTCGGATTGCGGATTGCGGATTGAAAAGAATGGATCGGAGCGAGCCGGGCGGCGGGCACCATCCGCCGCGGATGGTAGCGCCCCGAGTGCAGCGCTATCACACGGGGGCGAGGACGCCCCGGCTCGCTCCGACAATGAAGTTGCCAAGCTCCGCGTTATGGGCGCCCGTCACAACAACCTCAAGAACATCGACATTGAAATTCCGCTCGGCGCGTTCGTTTGCGTGACGGGTGCGAGCGGCAGTGGGAAGAGTTCCCTGGTGAACGACATCCTGGCCGAAGCACTAATGCGCGATTTGATGGGCGGCAAGGGGCAGCCGGGCGAACACGATCACATCGAGGGGCTCGATCGGCTCGATAAGCTGATTGTCATCGATCAGTCGCCGATTGGGCGCACGCCGCGGTCGAATCCGGGAACATACATCAAATTGTTCGACGATATCCGCTCGCTGTACACGCAGTTGCCCGAGTCGAAGCGGCGCGGGTACAAGCCGGGGCGGTTCAGCTTCAACGTGCAAGGCGGGCGGTGCGAGGCGTGCGACGGCAACGGCTCGAATCGCCTCGAAATGGATTTTCTGGCCGACGTGTGGGTGACGTGCCCGGTGTGCCAGGGGCATCGGTTCAATCGCGAAACGCTGCAGGTGATGTACAAGGAGAAGAGCATCGCCCAGGTGCTCGAGATGGACGTGCAGGAGGCTCTCGCACATTTCGAGAATATCCCGTCGATTTACCACAAGCTGAGCACGCTGCACGCGGTGGGGCTGGATTACATCAAGATCGGGCAGCCGTCGCCGACGCTGTCGGGCGGCGAAGCGCAGCGGATCAAACTGGCACGCGAGCTAGTGAAGAAGTCGACCGGGCGGACGCTGTATCTGCTCGACGAGCCGACGACGGGGCTGCACTTCGCCGACATTGAGCTGCTGCTCAAGGTGCTACACGACTTTGTGGACGCGGGCAACACGGTGCTTGTGGTGGAGCACAATCTCGATGTGGTGAAGACGGCGGATTGGGTGATTGATATCGGGCCGGACGGCGGCGCGGGGGGCGGACGCGTGGTGGCTTGCGGGACGCCGGAGGAACTCGCGCGATGTGCGGAGTCGCATACCGGGCGGGCGCTGGCGCCGGTGTTGGGGATTGGCGCTAAGCCACAAGCGAATGGGAAGGCGCAGAAAAAGGGCGTTGCGAAGAAGGCGAAACCGGCGAAGGAGGCGACGCATATTACGGTGCGCGGGGCGCGGCAACATAATTTGCGCGACTTGGACCTCGCGATTCCGCGCGATGCGATGACCGTGTTTTGCGGGCCCAGCGGGTCGGGCAAGACGTCGCTCGCGATGGACACAATTTACGCGGAGGGACAGCGGCGGTATGTCGAGAGTTTGAGCGCGTACGCGCGGCAGTTTGTGGGGCAGTTGCAGAAGCCGCAGGTGGATCACATCGACGGGTTGTCGCCGGCGATTGCGATCGAGCAGCGGAACACGGGGCATACGCCGCGGTCGACCGTGGGCACGGTGACGGAGATTTACGATTACTTCCGTATCCTGTTTGCGCGGCTAGGGCAGCCGCATTGCCCGGAGTGCGACATTCCAGTCGGCACGCAAACGTCGGATCAAATCGTCGACAAGCTGCTTGAAGAACCGACGGGCACGAAGCTGTTCGTGATGGCGCCGGTCGAGGTGCAGGTCGGCGAGCAGTATGAAACGCTGTGGGAATCGCTCCGTGGCGCCGGGTACGTGCGCGTGCGCATCGACGGCGAGACGCATTCGCTCGACAAGACGCCGACGATCGATCGGCGACGCAAGCACGCAGTGGAAGTGGTCATTGACCGGATCATCGTCCGGCCGGACGGGCGGTCGCGAATTGCGGGCAGCATCGAGAACGCGCTGGCACTGGGGAAGGGTGTCGTTCACGTCGCCCATCCCGATGATGACTTGCCCGAGTCGCGCTGGCTGGTTCGCGTGCATAGCCAACATTTGGCGTGCGAGAAATGTGGGCGGAGTTTTGATACGCTGGGCCCGCATAATTTTTCGTTCAACAGTTCGCTGGGATGGTGCCCGGCGTGTGAAGGACTGGGCACGCAAGTAGGGGCGAATCCGGCGGCGCTGTTGCGCGATCCGGGTCTGACGCTGGCGAAGGGCGCGCTATTGGTGTGGCCCGAAGTGAGCCTGACGATGTCGCAACAGATGCTGTTGGCGTTGTCGGCGCACACGGGCGTGCCGATCGATGTGCCGTATAACGATCTTTCACCGCGTCAGAAGCGGACGGTGCTGTTCGGCACTGGAGACGATTGGATTGAAGTCCGTGTGGGCGAGTCTCTCCGAGACTCGCGAATCGCGTCTCGGAGAGACGCGACCACTCTGTTTCGGTTTCAGTACAAGGGGTTGTATCCGGCGCTGGAGGAGGCGTCGAAGCTCTCGCCGCGGTTGCGGGCGATGTTGGAGCAATTTGTCGGCGAGATCGATTGCAGCGAGTGCGGCGGCAGCCGATTGCGGGATGATGCGGCGGCAGTACGGTTTCGCAGTCGCACACTCGATCAGATTGCTCGCACGCCGTTGGGTGAGCTTGTCGCGCAGGTGAAGAAGTGGCGGCTGGCGGCGAATGAGAAGAAGGTCGCGGGCGAGCTGATTCGCGAGATTGAGGACCGGCTGACGTTCCTCGTCGAAGTGGGGCTCAATTATCTCACTCTGGGTCGTGCCGCGCCGACGCTTTCCGGCGGCGAGGCCCAGAGGATTCGTCTGGCTAGCCAGGTTGGCAGCGGATTGTGCGGTGTGCTCTACGTGCTCGACGAGCCGACGATCGGATTGCACCCGCGCGACAACACGCGACTCGTGGCCGCACTTCAAAAGCTTCGCGATTTGGGAAATACGCTCATCGTCGTGGAGCACGATCGCGAAGTGGTGGAGAGCGCTGACGGGCTCGTGGACTTTGGCCCCGGCGCGGGGCGACTTGGCGGGCAGATTGTGGCCTCGGGGACGCCGCAGCGGGTCGCGCGGGAAAAGAACAGCGTCACGGGGCCGTATTTGAGCGGGAAGAAAGCGATTGGCGTTCCGAAGAAGCGACGTGGCGAGGTGTATTCGAAGACGCATGAAAAGAATGACGAAGCACGAAGCACGAAGCACGAAGGACGAGCAAATTCGTCATTCGTCATTCGTCATTCGTCATTTATTGAGATTATCGGTGCCCGTCACAACAACCTTAAGAACATCAACGTCGCGATTCCGCTCGGTACGCTCACCGCCGTCACCGGCGTGAGCGGCAGCGGGAAGAGTTCGCTGGTTGAGGACATTCTCTACAACCAGCTCGCGCGCTCGTTGCATCGCGCGAGCACTGTGCCAGGGGCTCATGAGGCGATTCGCGGGGTTGAGCACATCAACAAGGTGATTCGCGTCGATCAGCAGCCGCTGGGGAATACGCCCACATCGAACCCGGCTACGTACACGGGCGTGTTTGAGCTGATTCGCCAATTGTTCGCGCAGCTGCCGGAGTCGAAGCTACGCGGGTACGGCCCGCGGCGGTATAGCTTCAATGTGCCAGGCGGGCGGTGTGAGGCGTGCGAGGGCAACGGGCAGAAGTGTATCCAAATGCACTTTCTGCCCGATATCTGGGTTGAGTGCGACGAGTGCCGTGGGCAGCGGTATAACCCGGACGTTTTGGAGGTGCGATTCCACGGCAAAAACATCGCGGACGTGCTCGACATGTCGTGCGGGCAGGCGGTGGAGCTGTTCGCGAACATCCCGAAGATTCGCCGCATTCTGCAGACTCTGTGCGACGTGGGACTTGATTATCTGACACTTGGCCAGAGCGCACCAACGCTTTCCGGCGGCGAAGCACAGCGCGTCAAATTAGCGGCCGAGCTTGCTCGGCCCGATACGGGCCAAACGCTCTATCTGCTCGACGAGCCGACGACCGGCCTGCACTTCGATGACCTGGCGAAGCTGCTGGAGGTTCTCAACCGACTGGTGGACCAAGGCAACACCGTCGTCGTCATCGAGCACAATCTGGACGTGATCAAGACAGCCGATTGGGTGATTGACCTGGGTCCGGAGGCTGGAGCGGACGGCGGATACGTCGTGGCGGCGGGGACGCCGGAGGAGATCGTGGGACAATTGCGAATTGCGGATTGCGGATTGCGGATTAAGAAAGGACGCAAACGAGTTAAATCCGCAATCCGCAATCCGCAATCCGCAATCGTATCCCACACCGCCGTCGCCCTCGCGCCGGTACTGGCCGCCGGGCCGTTTGTGGAGCGAACGATGTATGACGCGGCCACGGAGGCGGCCCCGCGGACGGATGATTTAGATATCGAGGCAGTGGGGCGCGATACGCGGATGCCGTGGGAGTTGGACGGGCGCGGATGGCATACGCGAGATCGAGTCGCGCGCGATGGGCGGGATTGCAAATGGGACGGTCGCATCCTGGATGCGGTCGAGCGGCGGATTCACAAGCTGGGCGAATTTGCTGAAACGAATTGGAACAACAGGTCGATTGTGGAGATCACGGCGTCGAAGAAAGCGGACGGGTGGTTCTTCCACGCGATCACGGGCGAGCGGTGGCTCGTGAAGTTGAAGTTCCGCACGGCGAAGAAGACGTTTGAACGCGACAAGCTCGTGTCCGATTTGGGACTCAAGCCGCTCAACGACGTCGACGAGGTCGAGGCGTACGGTCGCGGGCCACGGGTGAAGTGCAAGAATTTGCGCGGGCCGTGGCAGGAAGTGCAAATCGACGCCCATTCGTGGCAGGAGATCGACACACCCGCCTTCTGGTCGTTCGTGGAACGAGCAGTGGCCGGGTTTCAGAAGTTTGCCCAGCGCGTGGGCACGAAGCCCGAGGACGTGATGCCGTGGAAAGTGTTGGGGCAGAAATGGCATCTATCGCGAAAGGGATTTCCACCGGGCAAGAAGACGGCGTGGAAGCCGGAGGTGCTGGAAGAGCTGCTGGAGATGCTCGACGACGCGGTGCCGGGCGGGCAATTTTTGTGGAACAACCAGAACGTGGTTTACTTGATGGTGCCGGGTGTGCGCAAGCCGTGGGCGACGGTGTTTACGAAGCGGCTGGCGGGAGTGGACCTCGTGTTGAACGGTCCGAAGGGCGCGTTTCAGCTAGGAAGCGTTGCCGAAATGGGTGCCGCACGGGCGCTGGCCACGGATGCCGACGACCGGGATCAGGTGAAGCTGCGGTTTGTGACGACCGACGAATTGCACGCCGAGAACGTGGCGGCGTTTTTGAAAGCGCATTTGGATTCGCTGCGCGGGGCGAATGTAGCGTGACGCGCTCCGCCGACCCGCCGCGGCGGGTGCCCGGTCGCGGCTAAACGAGGATTTTTATGTCATCGCCGGAAACTGATTCGTTGCTCGCGCCGCGGTTCTTGTTCCGCTTTTCGGTGCCGGTTTTGCGCCGCGATCTGATTTGGACGCTGGGTGGTGTCGAACTCGACGAGTCGTATCGGCTACTGAACCTGGCCGAGTTGGATGCGGGAACAGCGGATCGCGAGCGGTCATTTGCGGACGTGCGGGCGGCATGGAGTCATGAGGGGCTGGCGTTCAACGTGCGCGTTGAGGGCAAGGATCAGCCGGTGTGGTGCCGCGAGGGGCGACTAGAAGACAGTGACGGATTACAAGTGTGGATCGACACGCGGGCGACGCTCAACATTCATCGCGCGAGCCGGTATTGTCACCGATATGTGTTCCTGCCGGCGGGCGGCGGACACGGGCAGACGGCACCGGTGGCGGATCAGTTGCTGATCAATCGGGCCCGCGAGAACGCCCGGCCGATCCAGCCGCGCGAGTTGCAGGTGGCGAGTAAGCTCACGAAGACGGGGTACATTCTGGCCGCGTTTGTGCCCGCGGCGGCGCTGGCCGGATTCGATCCGTTGCAGCATCGGCAGATTGGGTTTACCTACGCCGTGTTTGATCGCGAGTTGGGGATGCAGACATTCGCGACGGGTGCGGCGTTTCCGTTTTTGGAAGATCCGACTTGTTGGGCGGCGCTGGAGTTGGTGGAACGCTAAGCTAAACCGCAAGCGGAGGCAACATGTTGACAGTTCGCTTGCGGTTTAGCTCCGTAACTTCTCGCGAAACGGCCAATCATCGTATGGCACAACGAATGGCCAGTATTGTTTAGGCAACCCTTCTTTTAACGGATTGTTTTCGACGTAGCGAATACGCGACCAAACTTCCGCCGGAGTGTCGAGAAACACTTTCCAACCGCCTTGGGTCCAAACGGGGTGCCAATCCGGTACTGCATTCTCTTTGATGAGCCACAATCGCGACTCTTGCTGGAAATAGTCGATCATGTTTTCGGCTTGATCGCGATGTTTGCGAATCACGAGGTGAACGTGGTCGGACATGATCGCGCAAGCATAGCAAGTGTATTGATGCTTACGAACTATCTCGCCAAATGAATTGGCAATTTGACTTCGTTTTTGCTCGTCGAAGCGGATGACGTCGAATTTCAGACGCGGTTCAGCCGATTTATAAAACTCCCGGACTTTGCTTCTCACGGGTTGTAGTTTTTTGCGGCCGAAGTGAACCTCGCCTAGTTCAGCGAGCACGGGGGTGTAAACGGTTTGCGAACCGCTGCCGCGTGGGTCATTGCCGAGCCACGTGCCGTAGTTGGTCCAGATCAGGTGGTAGGCGATGACGGACATGGCGTATTCCAGGGAGGAGCGTGGTCCGTCGCTTGCGGTTTAGCTAAACCGCAAGCGGTGAACCATGATTGCACCCGATTGGGCCCAGGAAATCAAGTATTTATGCGGCCGTGGATGTGGACGTCGGCGTCAAGTGCTTCGATGGCGACGTCGGCGAGGCGCATGGCGCTGGCCATTCGTTCGATGCCGAGGCCCGCGATGGGGCTGGTGGCCGTTGCACCGCCGGCGAGCTTGGGTGCGATGAAGACGTGCACTTCGTCGATGGCTTGCATGTCGAAGAGCGTGCCGAGGAGTTTGCTGCCACCTTCGACCAGAACATTCGTCATGCGGCGGCGGCCCAGTTCTTGAAGGAGTGCGTCCATTCGGGCGCCATGTGTGTCGCCGGAGCAACGGAAGACCTCAGCGCCGGCGTCGGCGAGTTGTTGAGCGGAATTAGCCGGCGCGTCGTTGGCCGCCGCGACGAGCACGGGGATGTCGCGGGCCGTTTGGATGAGACGGCTATCGAGCGAAAGCGACGCAGCCGAATCAACGACAACGCGCGTCGCGATTCGTTTCACATCGGACGGATCGGCGGGGCGGGCGGTGAGCAGCGGATTGTCGGCGTGGGCGGTGCCGCTGCCGATGATGATCGCGTCGACTCGGCCGCGAAGTTGATGGACCACGCCGCGCGAGGCTTCGCTGGAGATCCATTGACTGTCGCCGGTGCGTGTGGCCAGTTTGCCGTCGAGCGTCATGGCCCATTTGGCAATCACCCAGGGCCGACCCGTGGTGATGAGTTTGCGATACGGCGCGAGGAGCCAGTTGGCCTCGGCGGCGCGAACGCCTACGTCGCAGGAAATGCCGGCGGCCTGCAGCTCGGCGATACCGCGGCCGCTCACTGGCGGGAAGGAATCCTGGACGGCGGCGACGACACGCTTCACGCCGGCCGCAATGAGCGCTTGCGTGCAGGGCGGGGTTTTGCCGTGATGGCAGCAGGGTTCGAGCGTGACATATGCGGTCGCACCGGACGCCCGTTGGGCGGCGGCTAGCAGGGCGTTTACTTCGGCGTGGGTGGCGCCGAAGCGTTCGTGAAAACCTTCACCGATGATCTCGCCGTCGCGGACGATCACGCAGCCGACGGGTGGGTTTGGCTCGACGCAGCCGATGCCGCGGATGGCGAGCGCGAGCGCGCGATCCATGAAGCGGTTGTCGTCACTGGCGCGGTGTGTCACGTCGTGAATCGCGCCGTTCAGGACGGCGTCCAAAGAGCCGATTTGCTGCCGGGCGGACGTTCGCTGTCGGGCGTCCAGATGCGGCCGGCCGGTTCGGGCGCGGCGCCGACGACGACCGGCATTTCCTCGTCCATCGGAGCGTGCGCGTGCATCGCTTCGGGTAGGACGCCGGTTTCGTATAGCAGTCGATACAAAGCGGCGGCCACGTCGGGATCGTTGCGGTGCTCCGCCTCGATGCGCGTCAATGCCTGCTTTGCTTCCTCCGGGTTGCCGCTGGTGATGTGCAGTTCGAGTTCGGCCAGGTCCCAGGCGGCGGTCGACTCACCGGCGGCCTTGCTATGGGTCCGCGCCTCGTCGACGAGCACCAGCGCACGTTCGGGATCGCGCTCGACGGCGACCAGACGCCGATATGCATCCGATGGTGGAATTCGTGTGGCAATTGACGGGCGGCGCACGGCTTCTCGCGCCAGTATCGTGGTGGCGGCCCCGGCGCCGGCCATGACGGCACGCTGATAAAGCGTCACCAGATCGTCATCGGAAACTGCGTCGATTTGCAGCCGCGCGATGCGAACCAGCGGCAGAGTGATGGCCGGTTGATCGCCCGGCTTGATGGGTTCCGGTTGCGGCAGGCCGAGTTCGCGGCGCAATTCGGCGATCGCGTCGCTGTCGCGATCGGTATTGGAGCCTTGCTCGAGAATCAAGATGGCGGCGAGGAGCGGGATGCGGAGCGTAGGGTCGCCCGCCGCTTCGCGAGCGGACCTTCCGCCGAATGCTGGATTGGGCAGCGTCGGCCAGCGCTCGACGATCGCCACGCGGCGTTCCTCGTCCATGAGTCGGCGACGGACATCGGGCGGCGTGTCGCGCGGCAACTGCCATCGCCAGTTGAGCGCCTGGTCGGTAGGTGAAACGGCGCCGATGACTCGCTCATCGGTCATGTCGCCCAGAGTGTGGCCGGCAATTTGTTTGAGCGAACCGATCGTCGCATCGAAGGCGGAGCCTTTATCGACCGTCAATTCGAGCCGTTCGGGGCGATCGGTTTGCCGGCCGTAGACGGCGAGGATGCCGGCCATTCGCGGCACGTTGCCGCGCTCCAGGCCGACGCCCGATTCGGGCATCGGCCGATCGAGGAGCACGTACGTGTGTCGCGGCCGCGGCTGATCGTTCTTGGCGAAAAGCGCGGGGTCCATTTCGAATGCCTGGACGCGAGCGTCGGAAAGTAGACGCGCGACCAAGGAATCGATGTCGGAAACGTCGTAGACCTGCACCACCGAATCGAGCCGCGTCTCTTTGATATTGGGGTCGAGAAGCTGGGCGATCGCTTCGGCCTCAATGGCGTCGTCCAAGGGGACTTCGAGCTCGGCGTAGGCGTGCAGGCCGGCCACCAGTGCGCGGTCATCGGCGAGCCAGCCGCCCAAAAGTGCGCGGTTATAGAGGAGCGCCGGCTCCGCGCCGTAGCGTTCGCCCAACCGATCAATGATTGCGACGGCCTGTTGCCACTTACCGTTATTTGCGAGGCGTACCGCCTGGTCCGCGTCGGCCCTCCACGGAGCATTCGGCGGGGCCGGACGCAGCGTGACTTGATCGCGCAACAGGAGCGGCAGGCCGGAATAGTGGTGCAGCGCGGCGAGCACTTCGCGCGAGCGGGTGTCCTCTTTCGGTGCGAGCGCGGCGTGCAGCCAGAGATGGGCCTGGGAGGCCAGCACGTGGCCAGCTTCCAATAGCGCGCCGCCAACGGCGCCCATCGCCTCGTACACGCGCAGCGGCATGTCGCGTTCGACGAAGGATAGCGCTTTTTGCAGCGCGCGGACGGCGGCGCGAGCATCGCCCGATTCGGCGAGCAGCAATGCTTCGCAGGCGTGCGCCGTGGGGCTCTCGACGTGCAGTTTTACAAACTCGGCGACCGTTTTGCGGGCGGAGTCGATGTCTTCGAGCGCCAATTCAAGCGACGCCTTCAAATCGAGCAGTGACGCCCGGCCGCGATAGCTGGCCAGCGTCTGTTCCACATGACGCAGCGCGGCCCGCGGCTGCTCGCCTTCGATCATGCGATGGATCTTTTCGATTTCGCCGACCAGATCGGAGCAGCAGAACTTCAACTTTTTGCCGCTGCCACACGGACACAACGCGTACGGATCAACAGGCATGATCGATCATCCACAAGCGAATAAAGACAAAGTGGAACCACCCGGAGCCGGCCGAGCGCGGCTGCGATTACGCTAGAACAATCGCCCACGATCCTAGCATAGAAAAACGGGCTTGGCGACCCGCCGAGAACTGCGTCAATGATGCCAAGATTAAGCGCGATTCAATGCGAAATACCGCCGTTTGTCGGCTAGCAATTTGAGTAACGACTTCTGCGGGTCGGCAAACTTGGCGACGCCTTCTCGCATTAGAGTTTCTTCCAGTTTGTGTACGTCGACTTTTGAGTCAATGTCGGCAAGCACCGCTGGCGGCGGCAGCTCGTCGATGGTGCGGCGAAACTTGAGTTTGCTCGATTCGACGGCCTCGTTCGTCGCTGGCGGATTCGTTTGAATGTCGCTGCCAGCGAGCGCGATCACATATTTCCACGGCGGATCTTCAGGCTTCTTTGTACCGGTGCTGGCGAATACGATTTCCTGCTTCAGCGGCGTCGGACGCTTCGACCAATACTCTTGGTTCGCGCGCCAAATGCGTTTGACGCCAACGATGCCGACTTGCCCCTGCGCGGACGGTGTTAACTCGGGCACGTGTTTTTCCGTGTACACATCGACGCGTGAAATGAAAATGCTGTATACGCTTTTGAATCGCTCAAGCGACGACCGGCGCTGAGCGCCGCGCCAGATGGCGTCGCGGGCCGATTCGTACTGGCCCATCGTGAAAATGAGCGTGACGTTGATCGTGACGCCAGCGGCGGCCAACTCTTCGAGCGAGTCGAGGCCAGCGGGCGTGGCGGGCACTTTGATCATGCGGTTTTCGTGGCCTTCGGACCACTGCCGGCCGAGCTCGATATAGCGGCTGACACGATCAGCGTGCGACATCATGGATTCGGGGTTTTCAAGCAGCGGGTCGAGCTCGAAACTGACATACCCATCGTCACCACGAGTGGATTTCCAGACTGAGTGAAAAACATTCTGTGCATCGCAAACAATCGTGTCGGTCAGCCGCCAGGCTACGTCCTCATCGCCAAAACGTTTACACTCCATCAGCGTTTTGAGGTCGCCGTCGAAGCGGCCCGTCTTCACTAGATCAGCGATGATGATTGGATTCGACGTGGCCCCGGTGATACCGCGCGCACGGTTGAGATGAACCAAGTCGGGGTCGACGGAATCGAGCCAGACCTTGGTTCCAGTGGCAATGAGGGACTGCAGGGGGGATGGCATTGCTAGCTCCTGTCGAACCGGCCGCGGAGGGCGTGCGTGACAACTGGCCATGATACCGCGTTTCGCTTTTCTCACGAACGGTCAACCGCGAAACTGGTCAATTTGGCAAACCCAGAAAGCATGAATCGACCTTATCGAAAGCAACGATTGCAGCGATTCCTCGGATTCTAACGGTTATTCCTACATTGCCGACGCATGGAGGTCGATGAAACGATTCACGGGAATCGCCTCGGCGGTTCGTGCCATGCGTTGTGCCGTCGCGGGTGTGTCATTCCTCCGCGAGTAACGCGGGCGGTAGCGGGATAAGTAATCACAAGGCTTGGCAGACTGGCGACGGGGGAGACGGAATTCATGGCCAACTCAGCCCGACATTTCGTGCTGTTCCTAACGGCGGCGCTGTGGGTTGGCGGAGCCGCGGCGCAGGACCTACCGTTCTCCGATGCGGGGGACGAATTGCCCCAGGATTTCACGCTTCCGCTAAGCGACGCTCAGGGCCCGGCGGGAATGGGCGCGCCCGAAGTGCGCGATCAGAGCGTGCTTATGGAATCGGTCCACGATCCGAAGGCCCCATTCAGCGGTTACGAAGACGGCGGGTTCGACGATTTTGGGCCCGAAATGCACGGCCATTGGCCGGGCCTCGCGCCGATCGAGAGCACCGGCACGTGGTTACGCCGCGGGTTCTGGTATGCCGAGGCCGACGGTGTGATTTGGAACCGCTTGTGGAATCGCGACGACAAGCTGTACGCGGCGCAGGATCCGCAAGTCAACTCGCCAACGTTCTTTTCACGGCTCAACCCAGTGCCCATTTTGACCACGAACCGTTTGATGTACCTGGAGAGCGCGCATCCGGGCCAGGACGGGTCGGTGCGCGCGACGTTGGGCAATTTTCTGTTTCGGGACGCGCGAAATCGCGATCACACGGCTGAATTCACGGCGTTCGGCGGCGGCGACTGGCAGCAAGACCGTGTGATCACTTCCACGGTCAATTTCGGATTGCAGGTTCCGTTTTACATCGACGGCTTTAACCGTTCGTTCGACAATTCGACGCGCCAAACCATCGACTATGGTAGCGATTACAAGAGCTTCGAGCTGAACTACCGCGTCAAGCAGCGTTTGGGGCGCGACCAGTTGGTCATGGACGCCAATGGGCAGTGGCACCGCGCCGCGCACTCCGGTTTCGAGCGCGACTACCTGGCCGGTTTGCGATTCATGAATCTTGGCGAATCGCTCGATTGGCAGGCGGAGGACATCGTGGTGCTGGGCGATGACGGACGCTACCAGGTGGAAACTGACAACGACATGATCGGCTTTCAATTGGGTGGCGGGTTCACCTACCAGGCGCCGCGTTGGAGCATCGGCATCAGTTGCAAGGGCGGTATCTTCGCCAACGATGCCACCGGTCAGACCATACTGGACTTTACGGCCGATGACGACGATGATGCCACACTTTTCCTCAAGGAAGACGAGCTGTCGTTCATCGGCGAGGCGCGGCTGTTGGGTCGCTTTCACCTGACGCCCAACATTTCGCTACGTGCAGCGTACGAGATGATGTTCTTGGATTCCGTCGCGCTGGCTCCCAGCCAGACGACGTTCATTCCTGAATTCGCGTTCCTCAACACCACGGGCGATCCGTTCTATCACGGGGCTTCGTTTGGATTTGAGGGGTATTGGTAGCCTGCGCCGGCAGCCAATTTTACCTGGGCATTGCGGCAAATAAATTCTGGCCGCACAATCGGCTTTGTAGTCCTCTCGCGGAGCGAGAGGACTACAGACTTCGATTTGCCCCATGTCTCAACGCAATCTTCTGGTACTTCTGCTGGCTTGCGCGGTGTCGTACGCGTGCTATGTGCGGGGCGGACAAAATCCGTTTGCCCGGTACGTCGCGGAGGGACTGGCCACCATCGACCAGAACGCGCTCGAGAGCGTGCCCGATCAGGAATTGTTCAACGGGGCGATGGACGGAATGGTCGGCGTTTTGACGCGTCACGGCGACCAGCATTCCGAGTTCCTCGACGAACAGGAAGCCGACCCGCTGCGCACGGAAATCCGCCAGCAGTTCGGCGGAATTGGCGTTCGGATCGGGTTTGAGGGCGAGCCGCTGCGGCTGGCGATCGTTGCGCCGCCGGATGCGGATTCTCCTGCCGCACGCGAGAACTTGCAAGCGGGCGATCGCATTCTCACCATCGACGGCCAAGCGACCGACGGCATGGAAATGGGCGAGGTGCTGCGACGGATGCGCGGCCAGCCGGGCACGTCGGTCCGGCTTTCGATTCAGCAGGCCGACGCGACGGAGCCGCGAACGGTCGAGCTCGTGCGCGAGGTCATCAACATCGAGTCGGTATTGGGCGACCGACGGAGCAACGATGGACGCTGGCAATTCTTGCTCGCAGCCGATCCGCGGATTGCGCATGTCCGCATCACTTTGTTTGGTGAGCGTACGCCGGGCGAGCTGGAACACGTGCTAAACAACATCGTGGCCCAAGGCGCTGAGGCGGTCGTGCTCGACGTGCGCGACAACGCAGGCGGCGCGCTCGAGGCGGCCGTGGCGATTTGCAAAATGCTTCTTCCGGCCGGCAAGATGATCGTGGAAACGCGCGGCCGCGATGGGGAAGTTCGCCAGCGGGATGAGACCACCGAGGACGGAGTGTTTTTGAGTCTGCCGCTCGCGGTGATCGTGAATCAGGAAAGCGCGAGCGCCGCGGAAATTGTTGCCGCGTGTTTGCAGGACCATCATCGCGCGGTCGTCGCTGGACAGCGAAGCTATGGCAAGGGAACGGTGCAGCAGCTCGTGCCGCTCGAGTCTGGCAAGAGCCTGTTGCAACTCACTTGGGCCAGCTTTTGGCGGCCGAGCGGTGCTAAGATCCATCGCGGCGCGGGCGCGACGGAAGACGACATTTGGGGTGTGGTGCCGAACACCGGCTACGAGCGTCGCTTGTCGCCCGAAGAGTATGACGCATTTGTGAAGTATCGCAGCGATCGCGACCAGATTGGACCTGCGCGCGCGAAAACTACTGCCTCGGAAGAAAACGCGCCTGCTGCGGCGGCGTTTGTCGACGAGCAGCTTCAATTGGCCGTGAAATATCTGCAGGGCGAATTGGACGGCGAGTCGCGTTGAGCGTTCAGATCGGGACATCTGCCGTTAAACTTTGCCTTCTGGATTGCCTCGCTTGTAGCGTTTTCTTGGGTGTCGTAATTCTTACGGTGCGGGGCGGCCGCGGTGCGTGCCGGCCGATAGCATCCTAAGCCTCTTGTTCGCAACGAGTTACG
This sequence comes from Planctomycetota bacterium, assembly GCA_022614705.1. Classification (GTDB taxonomy): domain Bacteria; phylum Planctomycetota; class Planctomycetia; order Pirellulales; family Lacipirellulaceae; genus JABDGM01. The sequence goes on from JAKEIB010000356.1 coordinate 22,105, forward strand.
CCGTGGTCCAATAAGCCGGCGAGCGGCATTTTTGCGATTGGCATAGCGTGTGCTTCTAAGAGCATCAACCGCTGTGAGGATGCAGTGGTCACTCGTCGCGACGCAGGACGCTTACGGCTTATCTCAGGCCGACCTCGTCAAAGCCGGGACAACGTGCGGGAAGGTTGACCGCGCGACTTAAGCCGTACGTTAGGCTTTCAGCCTGACACAGAAAACTTGACCGGGCTAGTAGGCCCAACCTTCGTTCGAGTCAGGCTAGAAAGCCTAACGTACGTTTTCATCTCGTCGCAAAACAGGAGGGGGTCTTATCATGGTTGCCAGTAATCGCATTTGTTGCACGGTTGTTGCTGTTCCCGTTTCGTCGGATCGCTTGTCGCCCACGCGACGCATCGCGCAGGACTTGTTGCCGTGGGCCGATCCGTACGTGGCCCAGTTGATCCGCAACCTGCAGGCTGAAGTTCGCCAGGAACGGCAGATGCGGTCGCTGGTTCGGCACTACGAGCCGGCGGTGGCGGTCGCCGCGGACGTGAGAACGAGCCGGCGCATTTCGGCCGCGAGATAGAAGGAGCCGGTGATGCAGGCTCGCTCGTGGGAGATCGCGGTACGACAGACGTAGTGCCACGCTTCGTGCGGCGTTGGGGAAACACAAACTTCGACGCGGGCGTCGCCCAAAATGTCGTGAACGATTTGAGCCAGGTCTTTAGCGCCAATCGCGCGAGGGTTGTCCTGATACTGGGTGACGACAATTCGATCGAAGTGTGGCGCGAGCTCGTGCACAATGGCGCGAACGTCTTTATCGTGACTGATCGATAGGACGAGAGTGCGCCGGGGGGCGGCCGCCATCTCGGCCAGCGCTTCGACCAGCGCGCGGGCGGATGCCGGGTTGTGGGCCGTGTCGAGCACGACCGTTGGCTCGCCGGCGACGACTTCGACGCGCCCGGCAAGCTTAGCGCGCGACAACCCTAACCGCATCGCGTCCGTCGAAATGCACCAGCCTTGATGGCGAAGCTCGGCGACGGCGGCCAGCGCGACGGCCGCGTTGGCGGCCTGGTGCGGTCCGCGCATGGCGAGCGGCAGGGGGGCGAGGTGGAGTTCTTGGCCTGGAATGTTGTAATCGAATTTGACAGCTCCGATTTCGGATTTCGGATTGAGGATTTCGGATTTCAATTCCCCCAATCCGCAATCCCGGGTACCCTCTGGGTGCCGCAATCCGCAATCTTCCATAGTGACGTATCGATATTGAAAAACGTCGCCGAGCTGAATCAGCCGGCATCCGTGCTCTCGCGCGACTTCCGCGATGACGGATTGCGGCTCGGGCTGCGTGACGCCGCAGATGACGGGCACACCGGGCTTGATAATGCCGGATTTTTCGCGGGCGATTGCCGCGAGCGTATTGCCGAGCTGCTTCATGTGATCGAAGCTGATCGACGTGATGACGCTCACGACCGGCAGGCAGACGTTGGTCGAATCGAGCCGGCCGCCGAGGCCGACTTCAAGCACGGCCGCGTCAACTTGCCGTTCGACGAAATGCACGAGGGCCATCGCGGTCGTGACGTCGAAGTAGGTCGGCCCGCCAGTCGGGTCGCCGTCGGCCGCCGCTTCGGCATCCATCGATGCGACGATTGGCCTCAAGCGATCGACGAGCGCAATCAACTCGTCGGCAGTGCACGGCTGGCCGTCGACTGTGAATCGTTCTTCGATTCGTTCCAAGTGCGGCGAGCTGAAAACGCCCGTGCGGTAGCCGGCAGACGTGAGCATGGCCGCGATCATCGCCGACGTAGAGCCTTTGCCCTTGGTGCCGGCGACGTGAACGATCTTCATCCCGGCATCGGGTTGGCCGAGCCGCGTGAGAAGTTGCCGCATGCGGTCTAGCTTGAGCTGCCGATCCTGATACGGAACGAACGCGGTCCGCTCGTAGTTGATGCGGCCCAACAGCCAATCGAGCGCGACCTGTCGGTGCGGGTGGCTCGCTGGTTTTTCTGTGGTCAATGGATGTAATTCGGACACGTTAGCGAACGTCACCGATTAAAGTATACGACTTGTCCGCAGATGTCGCAGATGTTCGCAGATAATCTAAACATCTA
>JAKEIB010000357.1 GCA_022614705.1 Planctomycetota bacterium
CCGCTGTTTGAGGCCCTCACCGCCAAACATCAACCGTTTCCAGAATCCTCCGACCCTAACCAACTGAAACTGTTCGACTTATAGCCGGACACTACTGATATCCTATTCCTTTTTCTGTTTGGCGATCCTGGAGCTTGCTGGGGCGTATTCCCATAAAAATTGCCATACGCCCGGCTATAGCTCCCCAGTTGGGTGCCGGTGCCCTGTCGTCGTTGGACAATGGAAAGGATCGTTCAACGCAAAGCGAGCCGCTGCTTTTTCGAAAAAAGTGATTGAAACTCGTACAATTTGGATACCAACTCAGTGTTTTCGCGCGCATTGCCCAATGAGTGATATGTCGCCGCGGGTAATGATTCGCACCGAATCGGAGGCGGTGGATGGGCGGCGGTGAACAAAACGAAGCTGGGCCGCCCAAAGTTACTGACCGAGAAGGTCAGCAGCAGTTCGTTCGCCTTTTCGTCGCCAATCAGCGACGGGTCCACGCCTTTATTCGAACGCTCATTCCGAATACGGCCGATGCGGATGATGTACTTCAAGAGACGAGTATTACGGGACTTTCGAAGTTTACCAGTTCTTTTTTGCGGGGGCGCGCCGACCCAAGAGACTTTCGGATTGAGGATTTTGTCGCATGGATTTGCACGATTGCGCGATACGAAGCTCTCAAGTGGTGTCGGAAAGTGAAAAGAGGTCGTCCACTGTTCAGCGAAGCTCTGACTGCCGAGCTGGCAGACTGTCACGCTCGACAACTTGATTATTTGGAAATGCGGCATGAAGCCCTTAATCATTGTCTCGAAAAATTGTCGTCGCGGGATCGCGCGCTTCTATTTTTTCGATACGAATCAGATTTGACAGGTCCTGAGATAGCTGAGCGGTCAGGGCGGCCCGTCAACACGATTTACAAGGCGTTGCAGCGGATTCGTCATACGTTGCTGGAATGCGTGGATCGTACGATTCGTGCCCAGGGGCATGCGTAAATGTTTCACCAGAGCAAGATAAAGCGCGAGCTGCAAACGCTGCTGCATGCGTTATGTGACGATCGGCTTAGCGATGAGCAGGCAGGACGACTTGCAGAGATTTTGCAGGGCAACGCTGAAGCAAAGCAGCGTTACTTGGAAATTCTCCATCTCGACACGAGTTTGAGATACTGGGCCGGCATCGAAGGCCATTTGCAAGCGCGTTCGCTGGATCATTATCCGCAACCCCGTTCAATTGCCGTTGCTCCTGCAAGACCAGCGCAAGGAATAGCGCGGCGAATTGGCCTTGTGGCGGCAATAGCCTGTTGCATCGCGGCGGGTTGGTTCATTGGCATTCAAGGCAGTAAGCCAGAATTCGGGATTAATGTGGAAGCTGTGGAGTCGATGCTGGAGAACGCTGACGGAAGAGTCGGATTTGCAGGACGCATCGTCAAATTCACGCCAGAGAGTCGATGGCTACCGACCAACCTGGCCGTTATGCGGGGCACCTATTTAAGGCCCGGCCAAGTACTGGAATTAGAGCGCGGCGTTGCCGAGGTACAGTTGGCTGCCGGAGCGTCGGCGATTCTGGAAGGTCCGGCGAAATTCGAAGTGAAATCAGATGCCGAGGGTTTTCTACATTACGGGAAAGTTACATTTGCAGCCTTCCGCGATTCGGATGCCGTGCAAGTCACGCTCTCCACTCCCAGCACTCGAATCCACACCAAGACAGGCGAGATTGGGACGACCGTCGATGAGCGGGGCGTAACGGACGTCCAAGTGTTGTCGGGGTCTTTGTTGGCCGGCTTAGTCACCGAGGATGGCTCGGTGATTCATCGCTGTAGTCTATCGCAAGGATCAGCCACGCGTTTCAACCGATTCACCGAACTCGTCTCGAAGATCAGGTTTAATCGCGACGATTTCGTCGTCAGCGTGCCCGAGTCGTATATCGCCTATCGAAATTATCAAGGCAGTGTCGGCAATCAAGTATTTGAGGGCAGCTTGGGCATGGATTTCGTGGTCATTGATCCGATCCAGGTCACCAAACTTGGCGTGTTTGATAGTAACGCAGACGGCCTGAAACGCTCGCTCCGTGCTGAGTTGTGGGTTCGCGATGAGGCTGGTTCCGCCTATCGCTTCGACGATGATTCCGGAGTCGAGCGTATTGCTGAGATGACCTTTACTCCGGACGATCCGGGGATACTGATCGAGTCGAACCGCTTCAAGCGGCTGCCATCACCCATCGTCTTGGCCCCGGGCGCTTATACGATCGTCGCCAGTGGCTACGGACTTGAGGAACCGAACGGCAACGAAGGCGACCGCAGATTCGATCGCGAGACGGGGCAAATTATCGTGGTGCAAAAGCGGGAAGCTGGTTGGCAAGACCCTGGAGTGCCAATTCACGCGCTAAAGGGCCTCGACGATGGCGACGTTGCAATCATGTTTGTGGGCTCCGCACGGTGGGACGATCTTGTCGGACAGTTTCCCCGAGTGGTCGATAGTGGCGCCGTAAACCGGTTCCAAGCCGGCAGCTTTGAGTTCGAGCGACTTGATCAGCACTCGCAAGAGCTTCGCAGGCAGGATGGTGAGTCACAGCGGCGATCAACCGAGCCCGGCAATTCCGATCGTTCGATCTAAAGCGGGGATCTTTGCAATGTCGTTTGACTCGTCGCAAAATCCGTTGCAGCCTCGATTCGCCTTTGGCGAGGGGCTTGGGATACACATCCGAAGGTGCCTGTGTTATGCGCTTCGCGTCGTTTTGATGGCTGCGATCGCCGTCTCGTTGCTGGGATGTGGCGGCGCCGACCGGCCGACGACCGTACCCATCAATGGAAAAGTTACGCTCAACAAGGGAACTTGGCCGATCGCCGGGACGCTGTTTTTTCTCCCCCTCGAACCGGCAGCGGGCCTTCCGCGCCGCGCCGCGACGGCCAAGTTTGAAACCGACGGCGTTTTTGAGACGCCCTGTTCGTGGACTGAAGGAGATGGCGTCGTACCCGGCCGTTACAAAGTGTATGTGGAATGCTGGAAGGTAAGGCCCACGCGAGCTGGTCCGCCTCCCGTGGGATACACAACGCCAAAGTATCAGTCCGGAGCCACGAGTGATATCGAAGTGGAGATCACTGAGGAGTCGGCTGAGCAAACCTACGAATGGGATTTTCCGCCGAACCGCGCGTAAATCGCCGGCCGCATTTGCTTCGTCTCACCCCGCAACTCGCATCGCATACACTAGTTCAACACTTGTCACCATCGGGGCTTAATTTGGGAGAACTACTGAGATGAATCTTCGAGCCTTTAAAAGTCTAAAACTCGCAGTCCTCGGACTATCGCTTCCGATCGTCATGTTGGCCGCTTCCCAGGCGTACAGTGTCGATGTGTTTGCCATTCAGCCAGGATTGAATGCTCCCGTCGGAACCATGCTCGGCAATCAGTTCTTGGGAGACGGGGGTAACCCGTTTGGAACGGCAACAGCGGTGTTAGGGCCTGTCGGCAATGACTTCGTGGTCAACCAACCCGTCGACATCACGTCCTTGGCGGTATTCGACGATGGTCAAGATGGCATCGCTGCCGCCACAACGCTGACCGTCGAGCTGTGGTCACGAGAGACCTATACCACTCAGAGCTTCGCTGACGACACTGGAATTGCGATCCTCGCCAGCGACACGTTTACGTCCGGAAGTCCGGGCACGCTGAACGGCAAATTTCGCACCAAAACTCTAGCGTCGCCCCTCACGCTGCAACCGGGGGCGTACACGATCAGCGCCTGGGGCTTTAATAAGCCAACTGACCTCCTCTGGAATTTTGGACGAGACCCCGGCAGCGCCTTTTTGGCGGCTACGAATTACGGCCCGCCCGTTCGCAACGAAACGGGCGGCACCATTCAATTCGTCGGCACAAGCCGTTTCAGATCAAGTCCCTCCACGATCATGGGGGGGTTTCCGATTACGCAGGACGTCACCGCGCCGCCCGCTGGATTAGATGTTGGATTCCAATCAGGTCCCGTGCGTTACCTGGCGGGCAATTTCATCTACACGCTGCCCGCGTCCGAAGCTCTATTGAGTGTTCGCGTCGATCGAGCGACGGGCGCAATGACTCTGACCAACGGTACCGCGAGTCCTGTGACGATTGTGGGCTATTCGATCACGTCGGCCTTCGGCTCGTTGAATTCCAACAACTGGTTGTCAATCGCCGCAAACTATGACGACAACAACGACGGCACCGTGGATCCGGACGACAACTGGACCAGACTTACCACCAGCGGCGCGAGAGGCGACCTCACCGAGTTCGAGCTTGAGGGCGGCAACGGGGCCACACTTGCCGCGTCGCAATCGGTGAACCTGGGCGCTGCTCCTTGGATCGCGTCGCACGTTGAAGATCTCAGCTTTCAATATGTCCTCACTAATGGCACACAGGTTCAAGGGGACATTCAGTATTCCGGCAATGGCGGCTCGCCTTTCAAACGGGGCGACTTGGATTTCGACGGCACGCCTTTCGAGATCAGCGATTTCCAAGTCATGCTGCCAAACTTAATTTCCAACCATCCGACGCTCTCGCTGGCAGAAGCGTACCAGTTAGGAGACTTGAACGCCGACAAGAGCGTTGACCAGAAGGACTTCCGGCTATTCAAAGTCGATTATATCGCCGGCGGCGGATCCGTTGCGGCCTTGGAAAACGCATTGCTCGGAGTGCCCGAGCCGGCAAGCCTGGCCATCGGCATTCTTGGCGGTCTGGGAGTTTCCATTGTGGTGCGACGGAAACGCGGCCGCTGCGTCGCTGCGACGTTCCTGGCTACTGTGGTCGTCCTGGGAGTCGGCGCGGGCGATTCGTCGGCGCAGATCATAGCGCTGCAATCCCAGGCGCCGCTGGCCGGCAACCAGAGCCTTACCAATGCGGTAGGCATGGATTTCATTGTGAACGAATTCCCCATCTCCGTTTCCTCGTTGGGTTTCTTCGACGCAGACCAGAATGGCCTCAGCACGGCCACGATTCGAGTTGATCTGTGGAGTCGAAATGACCAAGGAACGCCCACCGTTCCGGCTGGCGACACCGGCATCGCTAGCCTGGCCAACATCTCCTTTACGTCGGCCGACGTTGGAACCCTCGAGGGCGGCAGTCGTTTCAAAGCGATCACTCCCATTGAACTGAGCCCTGGAGCGTACACGATCGTGGCCCAGGGGTTCACGGCGGAAGATCCTGTACACAACACTGCTAGAGTTACGTTTCCTGTCATTCCACCCCCGACGATCAACGATTCCGGAGGTCTGATTCAGTTCGTTGGGTTAGCTCGATTTAGTGCGGCCAATCCGCCGCCCGGTACTTTCCCCGGTACGGTGGATGGTGGCCCCGCCAATCGATATCACGCCGGCACGTTTAAGTACTTACCGGCGTTTGACCCGCTGACTCTTCAGGTGAATAGAACGACGGGCACCGTGACGTTGCTCAATACGACCGCTGGCGACAGCTTCAACGTGGACTTCTACGAGCTGCACAGTAACGGCGGGTCGCTCAATCCGACCGGTTGGAACAGTTTGGAAGATCAAAACGAGTCAGAATGGTTCGAAACTGGTAACCAGGACTCCACTTCACTCGCGGAGGCGAATCTCATGAGCACACTGTTCGGCCCTGGCGCCTCGCGATGGCTTGGGAATGCTTACAACACTTCCGTCGATTCCCAAGACGTATCGCTGACCTACGCGACCACAGGTGGAACCTCCATCGCCGCGAATGTCCAATACGTCGTCGGTCTGAGCGGCGATTTTAACGACGACGACAAAGTGGATTCGGCAGACTACGTCCGGTGGCGGAAGAACGAGACGGCCAACAATCCGTTGCCGAATGACGATGGACTTACCACTCAGGCCGACCGCTACAGTCTCTGGCAGAGGCACTTCGGCGAGATAGTAATGCCCGGCAGCGGCGGCGGCAACGGCGCCGTGCCGGAGCCGTCATCCGGCGTGCTGCTGTTGTCCTCTGCAATGCTGTTAGTCGTATTAAGGTGTAGAGCTAGTTTCCGTCGCTGTGCGGTGGCTGTCTGCCTGTTGGCCGGTTGGCTCGTAGCCAGTGCTGCGCCCATTTATGCCTATACAAATGAACGGGAATATCGACTAGGCGATGATGCTTTAGAAGGCGCAGTGGCGGGTGAGGTGATCGGGTCCGGAGCCGGAAATCCAACTCCCGGCGCCACGCTCGACAGCCAGGGACCGACTGGAGCGTTTCTCGACATTCCTGTTATTGGCAACCCGACGTATGTGAACGTCGCGGATCGACCCGGCGCGACGGCGGGCGCACTGGGCGGCAGCTTTGATGGCGTGGACGATCGTCTTTCGGCCATCAGCGTCACTTCATTCAGCGAGTTTTGGGATTCAACCGTCTTGTTCCCAAATCGTGATTACCCGCTCAATTACGAGCTTCTGACGTCGCACGGCATGCAGCTCTGGTTGAAGCCGAATGCTCTCGCAGCAGGCACGCGGCAGGATGTGATTCTTGATACGAATCGGCACGGTGTCTTTATCTCTGCCACCGGCAAATGGTCACAGATTTTTGCAACTGCGCAATTAGTTCCGGCAAATTCGGTGCAGATCGAGTCCGTCTCGAACGTCGATGTCGCGTTCGACGAGTGGTCGCATGTCATGCAGCTCAGCGGCATTACCGATCTCATCGAGGGCCGGTCGCGGCTCAATGGCGCGTTGCTCGTCAACGGCGTCGCCGTGAGTACCATCGGCGCGAGCTACACCAATCTCACCGCTACCCCCGAATTTAGGAAGCTGGCGATCGGCAGCAACCTCGCTGGAGATGGCAACTTTTATCGCGGCCTGATTGACGACGCTCGTGTCTTCCTGTGGGGCAATAACACCGGCCAAATTACGCCCGTAGGAGCAATGCCGCCATTTACAGTATTCCCCACCGGTCAGAACTACGGTCGGCTACACCTGGGGGAGGACAACGATTGGATCGCTCGCCAACTCTCTATTCTCGGCGTTACTGATGACGCCGACGTCAATCTGGACGGCTTCGTGAATCAGGCGGATGTGACCGCGTTTTCGCCGAATTGGTTAATGGTGCAAACACTCAACGGCGTTCAGATTGGCGATTGGAACAGCCGCCAGGATGGCGATCTGAACTACGACGGCGCGATTAACCTCGCCGACGCCATCATATTGCACCAGGGATTATTGGCTGCGGGCGCCGGAGGACTCAACTTTGCGTCGTTGGGACAAACGGTTCCCGAGCCATCCAGCTTGTCGCTATTTCTGTTGGCAACATTGGCATTCACTTGTCGTGGCTCACGGCGCGATTATGCGCATACAAAGAATAAGCTGCGAATTTCATCTCGCCTTGGAGGAGGTTAACGATGTCCCGTTCGACAGCACATCGGTCGCGGTTAGACCGACGCAAAGGTTTTAGCTATGTAGGTGTCGCGAGCCGAGCGACACCCGGCGAACCAGGTCCGCCTCGGCTCGGCGGACCTACTGCCCTACACAGTTTCACACTCGTTGAATTGCTGGTCGTCATTGCAATTATTGGCATCCTGGTGGCATTGTTGCTGCCAGCCGTGCAGGCCGCACGCGAAGCAGCGCGGCGCGCTCAATGTCAGAATAATTTGAAGCAGCTGGGACTCGGATTGCATAACTACCATGACTCCCACAAGGAGTTACCTTTTGGCGCCCCGAGCAAGTATCAGCTCGGGATTGGAGGCACGTGGGCCGCCCATCTTCTTCCTTACATCGAGGAACAAAACGTCTATTCGCAGATAGATTTCAAGAAAAGCCTGAGCGACCCCATAAACCGTACGGCGGTGACGACCGTCATTGCGACCTTCGTGTGTCCCACAGACCAGACAGCCGGGCGGCCGCTCCAAGGCGGCGCCAACTGCGCCGGGCAACCGTGGAATCCGTGCGAGGCGATGGCACTCTGGTATCTGGCGTCGATGGGGCCAACGCGCGACGGCAAGGGGCCAAGTACCTCTTGTGTCTTTTGCCCTTGGGCGCATCCGAGCTGGTGCTGTCTGGGACACGACTACGGTCGCGGAGGTGAAAAGGACCATGCCGGCCTGTTTGGACAGAGCGAATCGCCGATTGCATTTCGCAAGGTGACCGACGGACTCAGCAAAACCTACCTCGTAGGTGAAACTATCCCTCGACACTGCTCATTCAACGGCGCGTACAGCTCTAATGTTCCACTTGGCGGCACATCCATTCCGCTCAACACCATGACAGAGAACAACCCCGCCGTGGACGATTTATGGTATCGCGCTTGTGGTTTCAAGAGTGAGCATATCGGCGGCGCCTACTTCTGTTACGCGGATGGCCATGTTGAGTTCGTCGAAGATGCGATTGACTATTGCCTTTATAACTTGGCAGGTAATCGCGCGGATGGAGAGGCCTCGGTGTGCCCGCCGATCACTGGCCCTCCGCGTCGCTAAACCGCTGGCGCGATCGAGTCATTCAGTGGCGTGCGCGCATCTTGACGACGCTTGTGCCGGTGGCGTCGGCATGAAAACGGCCTGTCACGGCCGCGGACGTGTATTCTGTTTCAGCCCCCACCCGGAAAAAACGGATGGACTGGAGACGCTCGTCTGCGCGGCCGTGCTTTGGGCCGCCAAACGGGACAAGCAATAGGAGCATGGTCGCCGTTTCCGCGACGCCCGGCAGCGGCGAGAGCTCGGCGGCCGGCGCCGCACGCAGATTCCGTTCAACACGGCAAACATCGCACAACGCGACAACCAACTCCCGAAGCGAATCTGTACCTATGGCGTTGCCTCATGCACGTCGATTTCCGTAAAGAATGTTCCATGTGTCGTATCTTCGGCGATCCAAAGCAGGTGTCGGTAGGGCCCTATTTGACCATCTGGACCTCGAAGTGAACTGGCGTGGACACCTCCGTAGTTTAAGTGGGCACCTCCGTAGTTAATTGAGGACGTATTGACGAGACCCAAAAATTCCCAACCTATCGCATTTTCTGCCTCATCAAATGTCGTGGACGGTTTCTCGGATTCGTTGGAGCCCCATAGAGTAAAGTACTGCGGAGCCCGCTCCAATCGGTGCCAGGAGAACGTATTGATCGCCGCTATCTTCATTGATTTTTGCAGGTCGACGCTAAACCTTCCTTGGCCATCGTACCAGACGTTGCGATCTAGGTCCTCATGATTGCGGGCGATCTGGCCGTCGTTGAGTCCAGGCAGAATATCGCCGTCGACGCGCACGCTCTTATGGGGCTGTAACTTTCCATCGTTGGATTCGATCCGAAAGACGACGCCCTTGTTACTGGATGCAGCGTCGTCGGCTGCTGGTGTGGCGATCGTAAGTTCCGCAAAGCTGTCGACGTGCTCGATGAACACCTCGGCTTTCGGCGATGGCAAGAGGTCGTTGCGGATGAGACCACTTCCCACGCGCGGTTGATGGAAGCGAATGGGTTCCGCTTCGGTCGCGGCCGCCATTTCCAAGGGAACGGCCGCGATGCCGTACATCACAGACTGAATCTTGGGCGACTTCATTGGCCCGAACACAACCGTCGACCCTTCGACGACGTCGCGGCACCAAACGGAGAGCGATTTGTCGATCCGCACTCCCGGGCCGACGCCAACTTGAAACCAATCCGCGGACGGAGCAGTTTCGTCCAATCCAATGTCGTAGCCCGTATCCTGAAACTCTGCCGTAAGCCATTCTGGCAGCTCGACGCGGTTATCGATCAACACGTAAACCCGTGCGGCACGATTGAGCGCCACGCGAACTTCGAGATCTTTTCTGAGCTTGTCATTGCAAAAGGGCATGACATAGTCGGCGTATCGCAGAAACCTGGGCAACCCATATTCCGCGTTGAGCCCATTCCACTCATAATACCGCCGATCGACGTACGCCCGTGCATCTTCGCGGAAACCACGATGAACGATGCGGTAACACATGCTCGTACTGCCCTCGCGAAGATTGTCGGACACTGAATCGATGATGGGTGCCCAGGTCGACGGCTCCTCGTACTTATCCGTGGTGAACGGATAGTCCGAGCTTCTCACTGCGACGAGTCGCTTTGCCTCGCCCAGTTCGGTGATCCGCATCGCTTCGCCATCGGTGAGTAGGCGTCCCTCGCTGAGCGGCGCCGGTCGGTTCGGATTCAGGGTGTCTGGAGGCTGAAATTTGGCGTACTGAAGCGCGACCTTGCCGGAAAACACCACTGTGTTGGTGGCGCCCTTCTCATCGACGGACAGTCCGAACTCGGTGCCCAAATCGGTGACCTTGGAATTGGGCGTGTCGACCTGGAACCCATGCGCCGCCTCTTCAACCCGGGCGGTGAGCGTGCCCCGCCGAAGTGCGGCCCGCATCGGTGAAATAACTTCCAGTTCCGCGGGGCCCTTTAAGAGCACCTCCACACCGCAATTGAATCGCAGATTAGTGACGCCACTTGGCGTAGAAATGACGTCGCCGATCCGGAGTAATGTTCCGGTTGCAAACGGGTACAGCGAGTTCGGCTCTGATGGCGGTCCATCGACGACCACGCCAACCAATGCGGGCAGCAATGGCGCTGCCGGAGCTCCGTTTCGCGCTTGACCTGTTTGGCCGGGTTTCCAAATGGCAATCGTTCCCACCGCGACCAACACCGACGCTGCCAGCAGCAAGAAATACGCTGCGATTCGCGCCACATTCCTACCTGAGCCGTGTGACTCGTTACCGGCCCTGCGATACGGAGCAGCGGGTTGAAAGCCGACGGAATCTCCGCTCCTGGTGAGAGCGGCAATCGGCGGATTATGAAAATCCGCCACGCGACCCAGCATCTCGAATTGCCGGCGCAGCAGCGACTCGTCGGCAAGGAATTCGGCGGCGAAATCTCGCGCCTGGGCATCGGACAACAAGAGATCATTCAAGCGGGCCAATTCAGCTTCACTTGCGTCTCCTAATACCGTTGCGACCAGCAGCGTCCTCAGCTCAGCCACGTTTTCAGAACATTGCTGATTGTCGTTCATATCGTCTGCCCTGTAACCTATCAACGTAAGCCTGCAACGAACCGGTTCCGATGGTCCTAGTTTGACAATCGTGCTTCTGCGGCAAGTCTACGATCAATGCATCGCTCCAGTGATCTCCGAATACGAAGATA
>JAKEIB010000358.1 GCA_022614705.1 Planctomycetota bacterium
ACCAACTGTCTTGTATCTTTTTCGATTCCGATCCAGCCTTCGCCCGACGCCGAAGGAATTAAATACAGAAACGGAGTGGCTTTCGGCTTGTTAGTGGCGATGTTCCAGATCAAAGGCCGTCGGAACCCTGTCAGCACAATATGTTTACGATCTCGCGCCGGGTAGAAATTCTCCCGATGGTCCTGGGCAAATCCGTACTCGATGTGCGCAAGCTTTGTTACGGCACCGCCAAGAGTAGCGTGCCAAATGTCGCATATAACCAATTGCCGATCCTTGTTGTATTTTCTCACTCCAAATACGACGCCGTCCTGTGCCGAAGTCCATTGCATGCCGAAGATGGTATGGGTGATCTGTGCCATGAACTTACCATAGTCGTCGCGACTCAAACCGCGCGTTAGCGCGTGAAAGTCGCCGCCTGCGTGAGCATTCTCCGGTCGAGCCAGGATATGCGTCGCCGAACCGGGCACTTCGAATAATTGGCGTGGTGCGGGGTCAACAACATTGCACACGCTGACAAAGCCTTTGCTAATGTAGGCAACCCATTGACCGTCGGGTGAGATGATGGGATCGGGTCGGTGATAGAACATCACATGCGGGTCAAGAACTTTCGCCGATTCGGGCAGGGTCTCAACTTCGGCAATGGCGATGGCTGCAAAACCGACGACTGCCATCGCCGGCGCGATCAATTTGGCAAGGTGTGTCTTAATGATTTTCCGCATTCCCGGCTTCCTTAACGGTTGCAACTGGAATCGAAAACAGTCGCGTGTCGTCGCACGCCAGGATCGTGTGGCCGCCGTTTGCAATCGCGACAACGTAAAACGGAGAGACATGTTGCGTTTCATCATCGTGCGGCGCCAACGGCCACCGCTTTCCTTCGCGATCAACCAGATAATACCGATATCCGGGATTTTGGAGTTCGCGGGGAAACGCCATGGCGAACAACTCGCAGTCGCGGCTTAGGCGTACTGGAGGATATGGCCCTCGATCGCGCCAATGGGTTTGATACTCCTTGCGGGGCCTTGCAAATCGGGCGATATCGCGTTGGTCTGCATCGCCGTCGGGCACAACGGATATGTAGGTACCACCGGCGCCGCCGTCAGCGTACACGCCGAAGAAATCCTGAGACTTTCCCGTGCGAATGACCTCGCCTTGATGACCGGTAAACGCCCAACGCTCGGAGAAAAACAGTCCGGCCAGGGGACGTTTCTTGCCGGTTTCCAGGTCGATTCGGACCCCAACCCACTTTTCCGACGGATGCTCGAGGCGAGTTCTGCAAATCGCAAAGCGCTCGTCGGCCGACCAAACCAAATCGCAAGCGCGCTGCGGCTTGAACGTTACGTCAAAACGCTTGGTAACCGTAAAAGTCTCGTCGGCAATGACCAATTGTCTGGTGTCGATTTCGACGCCGAGAAAACGCCCACTTGTCGCAGACGGCACCAGCCTGTCAAAAGATGTCGCGAGCGGCTTGCGACTAGCGATGTCCCAAATTAATGGCGTATATCCAGTTGAGGTGATTACATACTTCCTATCCCGGGTAACGTGAAAGGTAAGTAGCTCGTGAGGTTCTTCGAATCTTTCTCGAAAAATGGTAGCGAGCGCTGTCACGACGCCCGTGGTGGAAACATGCAACACGTCGTGACGGGCTGTCTCGGCGTTGCTTTGCCAACGTCGCCGCAATCCGTAAACGAGACCATCTTGGGATGGTGTCCACGCCAGGCTGCACACCTCAATCATGTTCCTGGGCAGCTTGCCCAGCAAAATGTGACGATCTGAGTGTCTCTCGTGCTTAGGGATTTCGCGCCATGCGGCTCGAAATTCGGGCATGGCCAAGAAGACGGTTTTCGTATCTGGCAAATCCACCAACTTTTTGGCCGGCGCAACCGTGACGCTGGATTTCCAGAGTGCGCCTTTGCTGATGTAGGCAATCCACTTGTCATCCGGCGAAATCGCGTAGGCACCTTGGTCCGGTCTCTCCGAGATAACATCGGGTTTGATATCCCAAACGATATCCGGATCGAGTACCGTAGCTCCTTGCGGCAATTCCGCTGCCCTGACGCCGGCGCTCGTCGCCATCAGAGCTACGATTATCAGTCGTCGACGAAACATCTCATCGCCGCCTAGATTTCTGCAGCCATCTGACCAGTAAGTCGTTTTGGCACTGGTCAACGCAAATCTGCCGCCCCAGTGCATCTTAGGACATCTAGCTGGTTGGAAAAGCTACGCCAGAAGTTGCGTAGGCCGCGTGATAACAAATGCGGTGAAAAACGAGGTCGGTCATTTGGTCGGCGGCGTGAGACCGGCTTCGTTCGCGGCTTGCTTGAGACGATCGGCTGCGGGGCCGTGGGCGGCGAAAAGGCGAAGCCGTCCCGCTCCGAGAATGGATTCTGTCGCGAAGCGAGCGGAATACACCGCGTAGCTTCGTTGACAGCGCCATTCGCGTCAACCGGCGCGCAGCTTCGACGTGAGAAATGCGTCAGAGGGGTGAGCGGTCGAAAGTGCCGGGTCTTAGTTGCCCAACGCTTCCTGCTGTTCGCTCTCGATGGCTTCGGCCTGTTCCTGCATGGCGGCCGCTTCGCGGGCCAGCTTGAATTCGGGGCCCGGCGTGTAGTATTGAATGTCGTCGGTGAGATAGTACGGACTGGGCAGCGTTTGGCCCGCGTATTCTACCTGGCAACCGGTCAGCAACGTCATCACCGGCCAGAGAATCGCGGCAGCCAATGACCGCCAGGACGCGTGCTTCGTTTTTGGGTTTCGCATTGTACTGTCTCCGTCGAGCACGGAGCATGGAGCATGGAGCACGGAGAAGAGATGACTCCCTGCTCCGTGCTCCCTGCTCCCTGCTTTCCGCATAACCGTTATCGACTGCCTAACCGGAAAAGCTTTGCGGAGTTTCAAGTTTTGCGGCAAATTTCGGCTGAAGTCGCGATTGCGGCAAACGCGGGTGACAGCAGCTTGCGGTGTCACCTGGCTAAACCGCAAGCGAGAATCTGGGCCGGCCTTCGGCAATTCGATCCTACAGATTACGAGATTCGTCCCGCTTTTCATCGAGACGATTCTGGTAGAATGCATGAGTGCGCCGGCCGCCAGTCTCGGATGCCGGCCGATGGTCGCTAGCTGGAAGAGGCCTGGCGATGGACCACTCTGCACGCAGATTTGTTTGCGCTTTTGTGCTGTCAACGCTTGCGGCGAGGCCCGCGGCGGCACAGCTCGGGGAGGAAATTCCCAGCGCGCCCTACTTCGTTGCCGTGCAGGCGTTCTATTCGGGCGACTATCGCGACGCCGAACGCGTGCTGCGGCGCGAAACGCAGCGCGGCGTGCGGGCCGGACAAACCCGCTGGATCGACGCGATCTGTTACCACGCCATGCTCGGCGAGGTGCTGTATCACCAGGGCCGCAACGAGGAATCGCTGGCGAATTTCGATCAAGCCTGCCAGGTTTTGTTGGCCTATCCGAATTGGCTGCTGCAGGTGAAGTTCCAGCAGCCGCCGCGGCCGGACACAAACCGAGCCCGGCGCGTGCTGCCCTGGGGCCCAAGCCAGCGGCGATTCGAGTTGGGCCAGTTCCCGATGACCGAGCAGGTGCTCATCGGCGAACTCAACGCCACCGAACGAGCGCTAAGTCAAGGTGGAGGCGTTGTCCGCCAGGCCATGTACTGGCGCGTGAACGTGATCGAGGTGATTCGCATGTCCGCGCTGGCCATCCGCCGGCGCGGCGAACTGCTCGGTCCGCTGGCGAAGCACGATCCGATTACCAAGGAGTTGTCCGACCAATTGGCGCGCGGCAACCTGTCGCCGGCGAACCACTGGTCGGGCGCGTGGATCGACTTGTTGCGCGGCCTGACGCAAGCCGGAATCGGCAAGCTCGATGAGGCCGATATGCTGCTCGAGCGGTCACTCGTCGTCGAAGGCCGCTACGATCATCCGCTGACTTGCGTCGCCTTCTTGGAGCAAGGGCGAATTGCAATGATCCGCGGCGACAACCGCCGCGCGGCCCAACTATTCGCCGAGGCCGGCTTTTCCGCCTTTTACTACGAAAACTGGGACGTGCTCACCGAGAGCGTCCTTCTCGGGTGGATCAATCACATTGCCAGCGGCGGCGCGGGTATCTATCCGCCGCTGGAACCGGTCGCGGCATGGGCACAAGTGAATCGCTTGCAGCACATCACCACGAAGCTGCGTTTGGCCCAAGCGGAGAGCCTGCTGTGGCTCGGCCAACTGGACGCTGCGGCCGCGATCCTTGAGGATGCGTCGCGGCGCCTCGGCGAAATGCGCACGGGACTGCCCGGCGTCCAACTGCTATACGTGCAGGCCGCCTCGCATATTCTGAACGGAAAAGTCAAACCGGGCAGCGAGCTGCTGATGCAGGCGCTGGCCGCCCAGGCTGGCGTTTCGCTGCGAAACTTTCAGATCGCCCGCACCAACGGGATGTACGACTCGCGGGTCGTGTCGCCGCGCGTGGCAGTGGATTTGTACGCGTCGCTGCTGGCCGACCCAACTCCGGCCGACTGGGTCCTACAGCCGCTCAACACCATGGCCGTGTTGCACACGGTTCACGACGCGTCGTTCGACCGCTGGTTCATCGCGGCGCTAGAACGCAAGGAACCACCGCTCGCGCTTGAAATAGCTGAGCAGGCGAAGCGACGCCGCTTCCTGGCCTCTCGGCCGCTCGGCGGGCGAATCGCCGCGCTGCGATCGATTCTCGAAGCGCCGGAGGCCGAGCTATCGCGCGATGCCGTTCTGCAGCGTCAACAAATTCTTACCGCGTTTCCGGCCTATCGCACACTGGCCGATAGGGGCCAGCAGATCTACGACGAATTGCGGGCCGGTCCCCTCATCGCCGCCGACGGGGCCGAGACCAAGAAGCTCGCCTCGCTTTACGAGTATTGGGAAAAGAACGCCAACCAGCGGCAACTGCTGCTCGCACAGTTTGCCGTGCGGAGAATGCCGACGTCGCTCGAATTCCCGCCGCTGCGCACCGCGAAGCAACTGCAGCAATCATTGGGCAAAGGCGAGGCGCTCCTGATCTTTCATTCCTTGGCAGGCGGCTTGTACGGCTTCCTCGTCACGAACACGAACGCGGTTCTTTGGCAGCCGCAAGACCCGCGTCACTTGCGCGCCGCGATTGGTGAGCTATTGCAGGCGCTGGGCAACTATGGGCCGAATCGTCAGCTCGCCGTTGCCGAGCTGCGCAGCGACAAATGGCGCGACGCGGCCGCAAGGACATTTGCGGCCGTCTTCGCCGACTCCCGGCTGGACCTCGCCAAGACGACTAGCCTTATCATCGTGCCCGACGACGTGCTGTGGTATTTGCCGTTCGAGGCCCTCGTGCCCGACCCGGCCAAGCCGGAAATCGTGCTGGCCGATCGCGTGCTCGTGCGTTACGGGCCGACGGCGTCGCTCGCAGTGAGTAGCCCACTTCCACTGCGCCGGCCGCAGCGGACGGGCATCGTCGCCACGCAACAGGGCAACGATGAAACCGCGACGCCGAGCGAGGAGATGCTGCAAGAGCTGGAACAAGTGGTCAGCGGCCCAGTGCGACTGCCAACGCCGCTGCCCGAGCCGGCGCGAGTGATCTCGCCGTTAATGGACGAGCTGATTGGATTCGACGACGTGCAGCTCGATTCAAATACGTCCTCCGGCTGGTCGGCGCTGCCCAAATCGCGCGGCACGACCGACGGTGAGCTGAACGCGTGGTTCGGACTGCCGTACGGTGGTCCGGGGCGAGTCGTGCTTAGCGGATTTACCACCGCGGCCGAACAGGGACTCAAAGGTTCGCGGCGCGGCGGCGTCCGTAGTGCGCGACCAGGCGACGAGTTGTTCCAATCGCTGTGCGGCATGATGGCCGACGGGGCGCGTACAATCTTGCTCACGCGCTGGCGCACCAGCGGCCGAACCAATTTCGAGCTGATCCGCGAGTTCGCGCGAGAACTGCCGAACGTACCGGCGAATGAAGCATGGCAGCGCGCGTGTCTCCTCGCTCGCGAAACGCCGCTCGACGCCTCCCGCGAACCCCGCCTCAAGCGCTCCGATGAAACGGGCGAGCTGCCTACGGCTGCTCACCCATTTTTCTGGGCCGGCTACATGCTGGTCGATACGAGCCCGTCGCAGGAAGAACCAACAGAAAACGTCGAAGCCGAAGCCGACAGGGCCGACGCCGCCATGGACGGCGAGACCATGACCAACAAACTGCTGCTGCCGCCCGTCACCCGGCCGCAGCCCGCGGTTGAGCAACCCGTCAAGAACGGCAAAGCGCAGCCGGCAGACGAAGAAGCCACAAAAGCGCCGACGGATGACAAAGCACTTCCGCCGCCCGAAAACCAATAGCACAGCGTTTTATTAGACGCTCCTTACTTCGATTTGGCCGGCGTGCGCCAAAGAGCGGATAACATTACGTCGCGAATAGCCGGGAACTCACGCGGGAGGCGATTGTAGAGCTTGAAAAATAGCTCGTCGTGCGACGACATTTCTTGCACGCGCTCATCGCGCTCGATACTCATCAAGGCGTCGAACTGCTGTTTGGTGAGTTTGAGCCCGCGCCAGTCGATGTCCTCGTAGCTGGGCATCCAACCGAGCGCGCCTTCCCTCGCCGCCGCCTTGCCTTTGACGCGCTCGATGATCCACTTCAGCACGCGCATGTTTTCGCCGAAGCCGGGCCAAAGAAAGTTGCCTTGGGCATCGCGGCGGAACCAATTCACTTTGAAAATCCAGGGGGGATTCTCCAAGCGGCGGCCGAAATCGAGCCAGTGATTGAAGTAGTCGCCCATGTGGTAGCCGCAGAACGGAAGCATGGCGAACGGGTCGCGGCGGACCTGGCCGAGCTGGCCGAAGGCCGCGGCCGTCATTTCCGAACCCATGGTCGCGGCCGCATACACGCCGAATGGCCAGTTGAACGACTGCGATACCAGCGGCACGGCCGTACTGCGTCGGCCGCCGAAGATGAACGCCGCGATCGGCACGCCTTTCGGGTCGTTGTACGCCGGGTCGGCCGACGGACATTGACCCATTGGCGCCGTGAAGCGGCTGTTGGGATGAGCAGCCTTTGCTTCGTCACCAGGCTTCCAATCTTTTCCCTGCCAATCGATGGCGTGCTTTGGCGCTTCGCCGTCCATGCCTTCCCACCACACATCGCGGTCATCGGTAAGCGCGACGTTCGTGAAGATCGTGTTCTTCTTGATCGTCTCCATCGCGTTGGGATTCGTCTTGTAGTTCGTCCCGGGAGCGACGCCGAAGAAGCCGGCCTCCGGATTGATCGCATACAACCGGCCGTCGTCGCCCGGCTTAATCCAGGCGATGTCGTCGCCGACCGTCGACACTTCCCAACCTTCGGCCTTGAACTCCTTGGGCGGAATGAGCATCGCGAAGTTCGTCTTGCCGCAGGCGCTGGGGAAGGCGGCCGCCACGTACGTCTTCTCGCCGTCGGGACTCTTCACGCCCGTGATCAGCATGTGCTCGGCGAGCCAGCCTTCGTCGCGGGCCATCACCGAGGCGATGCGAAGCGCCAGGCACTTCTTGCCCAACAGCGCGTTGCCGCCGTAGCCGGAGCCGTAGCTCCAGATCATTCGCTCTTCGGGGAAGTGGACGATGTACTTGTCCTTCGGATCGGGGCTGCACGGCCAGGGCACATCGTCCTGCCCCGGCTTGAGCGGCATGCCGACCGAGTGCAGACACGGCACGAACTCGCCGCTGGCGCCGAGCGCTTTGAGCACCGCGTCGCCCATGCGCGTCATGATCCGCATGTTGACGACGACGTACGGCGAATCGGAGAGCTGCACGCCGATGTGCGCGATCGGCGAACCGACCGGCCCCATGCTGAAGGGAATCACGTACATCGTGCGGCCCTTCATCGAGCCGTCGAATTTCGGCGTCAGAAGTGCCTTCATCTTGTCCGGCGCCATCCAATTGTTGGTCGGCCCGGCCTGGGCCTCCGTGGCAGAGCAAATGTACGTGCGGTCCTCGACGCGGGCGACGTCGCTCGGATGGCTCCGCGCCAAAAAGCACCCGGGCCGCAGCTCCTGGTTGAGCTTGATGAACGTGCCGGCGGCCACCATCTCGTCGCACAGCCGGTCGTATTCATCCTGCGACCCGTTGCACCAATAAACCTGGTCTGGCTTACAGAGGGCTGCCATTTCGTCGACCCAGGCGACGAGTTTCTTGTTTTTCACGGAAGTGGGGGCTTCGAGAGTCTTGGTCGGCACCGCATTTTCTCCTGCAATGAACAAAAGGCTGTTGAGATTCGCGCGACCCGTCATTGTGCCATGCGAGGGCCGATTCTCCAAGTGGGTGTGAAGATGGGGGATTGTGAGTTTCAGAACTAAATTGGGGAGGGTTGTCATTCTGAGCGAAGCGCAGCGCAGCGAAGAATCTCGTTGCGGGGCAGCATAGATCCTTCGGTCGCCGAGCCTCCCTCAGGATGACAGGACGATTTTGTAACTGCTTCGGGTTGATGCCAGGAATCGATGTTGACCAAAGTGTTCGAGTGGCACGAGCGCTACGATCGCCATGTCGAAATCTCCGAAAGGGGACACAAGGGGACTCTTTGTAGTGGGTCCGATCGCGTGAATCTCGTGTCACATTTGCGCAGGGCATGCTTGCGCGCAGTCTAAGCGTGTGGCGCGCCGTCGTTAGCGCACAAAACGAGCGCGGCCGGAGCTGTCGCATTCGCGGTTTCACGTCACAGCCTAGCACAAATGTGTACAAATTTCCAGGTATCAGTTTTGGCCGGTCGTGGGTCAGTTTAATGTGGTCGTCTGGCTCCGCGAGAGGAGATTTCGTCTCGCGGTGCGAGACGACCACACAGCGCGCTGAAAGGGTAGGCGTTTTCTCAAACGT
>JAKEIB010000359.1 GCA_022614705.1 Planctomycetota bacterium
ATCATCGACGACGACCACGTACTCAATCCGCGCGCCCAACTCGTTCTTGACCCGCATCCGTTCGCGCACGGGTTGCAACTCCAATCGTAACGGCGACTTGCGGGCGCGGATCGTGAGATACTGAGTCGGCGTGCGCGAGCGCAGCCAGCCGCGCGAGAGCCTGGCCTCGTCCGGCTCCCAGCGCAGGTCCCGCTTGGAGTTGACGTGCGCGTCGATGCTGCCCGCATTCCAACCCGGAACAATCGGGTACATGGCGACGTCGGTCGGCATCGTCAATCCGGCGCGCGGCGCCAGCCCCGAATAATACGACAGCCGCGCCCAACACGCTGTTTCACCAGTTCGCTGGTCGACGGTCGTATAGCTGTGAGCGCGCACCGTGGTGCCAAAACCATCGGCGACGATCGCGTAAGCAAACAGCGCAAACGTAACGATCGCCGCGGCCAACGGCACGGTCAAAACCATCAGGTGCAAGCGGCGCCATCGCCTCAGCAGCCAATAATTGGCCGGGCCGATCAACAGCACGAACAGCGTGATCAGAATTCGAAACTCGTTGACAGGCGCAAGTCCCATGCCGGGCACCAGCAGGTTGGCGAAATCAAGACTCGCATCGTCGGGCGCCATTCCGTGGCGCGCGCTCCACCGCCCGACCGATTGCAACGCCGACCTCAACGACGGCGGCAAGTCTTCGGATGTGGTTTGATTGGCTGCCACATTCGCGTTTACCGCCGGCCGCGACTGCTGAAATAGCGACACGTCGTTCGTTTCACGGAATGCGCGCACCATTCCCAGCCCCAGTGGCTGCTCGATGAACCAACGTGCCGAATCGCCCGACGATTGCAAAAGCGATACTTCATCGCCCGATTCGTATCGCTGGCTCACCATCGAATAGTTGGAGTCGTACTGCAGCCGCGCGATGATATCCGCGTCGCGAACCGTGCGCGTTTGACCGGTCGTGTGATCCATAAACGTAACGACTTGGCCTTCCGGATTTCCGTTTACAAAGCGCACTGGCCGCCAAGCGACCCATGCGGATTCCGTCGCCGCATCGACCGCCCGCTTTGCATCTCCACCGGTTTTCACCTCCGGTGCCACCGATTCGTCCAACTGCAGCAACTTGCACAATTCCGGCAGCCGCTGGAACTCGTCGCCGACGTCGTTCACCCAAAGCTGGCCACCAGCTCGCACCCAGCGGCGCACGGATTGAAATGCCTCCGGGTTAAGTTCCTGTAAGAACACCAATTCGTCCAACGAAAGTGTGATCGCGTCCAGGCAGGTGTAATCGATCCAACGACGCGGAAATTCGGCAGCCGCAAGCGACAGCACCTCAAACTCCATCGAATTCGGCGCCACCAACGACCGTTGCCCGCTCTTTATGGTCATCGCCAGAAACGAGGCGCCCGAACCGGCCGAGTAACCGCTCTGCATCACGCCGTAGGCGTCGACTTTCTCTAGCGAAAGGTCTTTGTCCTTGACGCCGTCGATACGCACGTCCCACCAATAGAATGGCGTTGCCATTTGATACTGCGGTACGGCGATGGTCGTCGTCGCCGACGTGCTTCCCTTCGGAAGCTTGAACTCCTGATCAACTTTCAACTGCCCGCGCCAACCCGTACTCGTATTCAGGCGGATAGAGATCGCGCGATCGGCGGTTGCGGGCTTCGGCGACTTGATCGTCACCTCGACGGGCCGATAGCCGTAGTTCTGCGACCATCGCGTGTCGATCATCAGCGACAGCTTGCTGCTGCGCGAGACCGGCCGCTTCAGCGGCATTGTGACCGTGTTGCCGTTGGACTGGGCAACTGGCGCCGCCGACCACACCGCGCGCGTCTGGGCAAAAAGTATCGCGGGCGCCGCGCCCATTAAACCTGCGCAACACGCGACGAGTGAACAAAACGCTCGGTCCCATCGCTTGCGGTTTAGCGTAGTCATCGAACATCCTTTGGCCGCGCCGACGGCAATTGCGCGAAAAGCCAAACCACGCCGAACCACGCCGCGTGCACGAGCGCCGCGATCAAGACGCTCGCCAGACCAATCGTCACCCCCCAAGCCCAGTCCTGTCCGCGCGCCGCCATGCCGGCCACCACGAACGCAAACGCGCTGGCCGTGATCATCCAGAACAGCGTGCGAATCGAAAACCGCGGCAACAGCGTCCGCTTCGGCTTTTCTTCGACGACGTCGTTCATAAACCCGCTTACCTGATCTTTGTCACTCTGAGCGTTTTATGTCATTCTGAGCGAAGCGAAGAATCTGTTTTGCGAGCAGGGTAGATCCTTCGCTTCGCTCAGGATGACCCCTTGTTCGCTCCCACCCCGATTGTCGCAAAGTGCGACGAAACCGCAAGGCATCCGCACAGCCGGCCGCTTCGTAGGTTGTTCGCCCGCGCGTCGTGAATATTGTGTGCAGTCGCACTAAGACAATTCGCAGCCTTGCCAGCCGTTATTCGCAGCGTATAGCATGAGAGGCGGCAAAAAACGCCTTCCCCGCCACTTCGGAGCACGCGTCATGCATCCCACCTACTGCTCCCGCCGATGTGTCCGCAAGCATCACCATTTTGCCTGCTGCAATTTTCAATTTGCATTTTGCATTTTGCAATTTGCAGTTCTCTTGCTGACCGCGCCTGCCATCTGCGAAGCCGCAATCCGCGTCGAGGCCTATCGGGGGGAACCGTTCGGCATCGGCCGCGTCTCGATCGACCTCCCGCAAGGCACGTCGCCCGCGAACGACGACCGTTTCGCGCTCACCGAATCCGACGACCGCTTGCTGTATCCCGTTCTCAATTCCGGCAGCGCCGTCCCCGTGCGGCAACTTCTTCGCAGCTTTCTCGACATCGAAACGCCGTCGCGCGCCACGTTTTATTTCATGTTCCGCAGCGACGAGCCGCTTCGCGTTACCGCCTACACGCCCGATGCTCAGGAATTCACTATCCGTCCCGAGGATGATCCCGAGGAATACAACGAGTTGCTCGACGACTGGTGGGACGAAACATCGGACCGCTTTCAAGACGTGTTCCAACATGCCGAATACCCGGTGCTCGTCGAAAACTACCTCACGGCCACGTGGGCCCGCCGGCTCGACCAACCAATGCCGACCCCCTCGCGCCAACTCTTCGGCCGCTTCCGAATTGGCCAGCCCTGGGTTTCGCAGCTATTGGCGAACGAAGCCTACCATAGCGAAGTCGAGCGCGACCTGCTGTTGGGCCGCTTCGGCGCAGGCGAACAAGCCACGCTCGCTCTGCCAAAACCTCGCGATGGCGAGGTCGCTTCAGACTTCGGCGAGCTCAGTCGAGCCGCGACCGGGGAATCAGAACTCCCCACTCCCAATTCCAAACTCCCCCCTACCATCGAGCCGCTCGCCGCGCACGTGCCGCAAGAGTGCTTCTACCTGCGCTTTGGCAACTTCCCCAATTACCTCTGGTTCCGCGATTTCCTCCGCCATTGGCAAGGCGATCTCGGCAACATGATCGTCCGCGAAAGCGTTGACTACGACAACAGCGAACGCTTCCAAAAGCAAATCGCCGTTGGCGAATCGAAGCTGGCCCGCGTGATGGGCCCGACCGTGATCCGCGATGTCGCGATCATCGGCCTCGACATGTACCTCCGCGACGGCGCGGCAATGGGAATCCTGTTCCAGGCCAACAACAACATGCTGCTCGGCCGAAATCTCAACGGCCAGCGGCAAGATGCGAAGGGCAAGTTCTCCAATGCGAAGGAAGAAACCATCCACATCGCCGGCCACGACGTCTCTCTCATTTCCACGCCCGATGGCCGGCTCCGTTCGTACTACGTGGTCGACGGCGACTTCCACCTCGTCGCCAATAGCCGCCGCCTCATCGAACGCTTCCTCGAAGCCGGCGCCGGTCAAAAGTCGCTCGCCGGCTTAGCGGAGTTTGCAGACGCGCGCGCTGCAATGCCGCTCACCCGCGAAGACACGATCTTCCTCTTCGCCTCTAGCGCGTTCTTCGAAAACCTGGCCGGCCCGCATTACCGCATCGAGCTCGACCGCCGGCTGCGGTCCATCGGCGAAATGCGCGCCCTGAAACTCGCACGCCTCGTCGCCCAGGCCGAAGACAACGGTGCAACGACCATCGACGAATTAATCGCCGCCGAGTTGCTTCCAGATGGCTTCGCCCAACGCGCGGACGGCAGCAAGCTCGTCGCGTTAGAACGCTCTCCCTCCGGGAGAGGGCAGGGTGAGGGCGCCTCGCTCGCCAGCTTCCGCGACTCCCTCCGCGGCGATCCAGGCTGGATGGTATCCGTGCCGGATATGCCCATCGAGCGCATCACGCAATCCGAAGCGCGCCGCTACGCCGAGTTCCGCCGCGGCCTCGAAAGTTCGGTCGGCCGCTTCTCGCCGATCAGCGCCGCGCTGAAGCGCAGCGAGTCACCCGACGAAAAAGGATTGGACCGCATCACGGCCGACGTCCGCATTGCCCCGTACTCGCAAATGCCCATCGCACGCTGGCCGAACATGCTCGGCCCGGCCGCGACCGCGCGCGTCGCGCCGATCGCCGGCGACGTTGCGTCGCTCGAGCTCGTTGTCGACGCCCTCGGCGAACCAGTCCATCTCTTTGGCGGCCTGCGCGATTTCCGCTCGCCGCTCGCCGTGCGCGAGGGCGAGGTGAAGGCCGATGTGCCCGCGTCCGAATTCATCCGCGCGTACGTCGGCGGCTGGCCGCGGCCGCACCTGCTCGATCGCTTCCTCGGCCGCCCTGCTGGCGAATTCGACGACGACGGCATCGCCCGCACCATTGGCTTGTTCGACCTCTGGCTTCGTCGCGCGGACGACTTCTTCCTGTTCTCGTTCAAGCGCGACGTGCTCCTGGAGGTCGGACGCCAACTCGCCATG
The DNA here is from genome assembly GCA_022614705.1 of Planctomycetota bacterium. GTDB lineage: Bacteria > Planctomycetota > Planctomycetia > Pirellulales > Lacipirellulaceae > JABDGM01. The sequence goes on from JAKEIB010000359.1 coordinate 4,846, forward strand.
GCTGAAGCCGAGAAGCCCGCGCAAATCCGCCTGCGGATCGACGACTTGCACGACAAACAAATCGCCGACGCCGTCACTGCCTTCGGCTACTCACGCGCTCGGGACGCTTCCGCCAGCGGCAGCCGCTTCATGAACTCACTCACGACGCAACTCCACGTCCCCCCGCATGACGCCCGGGCCGTCGCCGAAAACCTCATCGCCGGCCGCTTCGACTGCCCCTTGGGCGGCGAGTACACCCTAGTCGACCCGTTTAACCGCGACGCGGAGTCTGCGGAGCGGAGCGCGCGCGCCAGTGACGACGCCGAACAACTCCCGTCCCCTAACGCCGCGCGCACGCTGTGGGCCTCCACCGCCACAACCCCCGAAAACCGCTTCCTCCTCACCGTCATTCCCGCCGAGTACACGATGCCGCTGATGAACTGGTTCCGCGGCCTCACCGCCGAGTCGGCGCGCGCGAACGACGAGCTCACGCTCCACGCCGAGCTGGACATGGTCCACATCGAAGTCGGCCCGCCGGAAGACCCCGAAGAAGCCGGCGGCCTGAAACTCCCCGGCCTCGGCGAACTCCTCGGATTTGGCAAAACAAAAGACGAACAAGTCAAACCCGCATCAGCCAGCGAACCCGGTCGTGAAGGTGACGGTAAGTAAAACTGGTTGACTTGCGAATCAGTTCACGCCTCACCGCCTGCCTCATCCATGATTTCGCTCACGGACGCCGTCTTGGCGCGGCCATCCGCGAATTCCGCACGAGTTTCGGCCACGTCACGAACAAGTTGCCCACGATTCCGCTCCGCGAGCCGTCGCCGAAGAATCGCAATCAGCATTTCCTGCTCGTCAGCAGACAAGTCTGCCGCGGCATCAAGAACGTCAGAAAACTTTGACATGAATACTCTCCCTACGCGCCGACATCGCGATCCCCGCCTCAACGTCAATCATCGCCTGTGGCCATCAGCAGTTCGATGAAATGCGCCTCTTCCGATTCGCTGATTCCCCACTTGGCCCATAAGTCGGGATAGTCATTCGCCGGCTTGCCGACGTTTTGTTGCATCGTCCCGTCGCCCAGGCGAACTTCGTACAAAACGCGACTCCGGCCCATAAACTGCAGATAATACGTCGCGGGCCAGGGATCGTTCAAACGGCGCTCGAATTGCTGCTGCCGCTCCTTGCTGGTCTCGAGCAGCGCTCGCATCTTTCCAATCCGCTCGGGATCGGATACAACGTTGACCTGTTCGTCTGGCGGCCCAACCTTCCACACCACGACGCGCTGGACTTCCGCCGCGCCCGGAACGAACACGTCTGAAACGACGTGACAGTCCGGCAATGCCTTGTAGAATTGCTTCAGTCCTTCCCCCGTGACTCCCGTGCGACGGATCATTATCCTTTTGAGTCTCGTTAGACCGTGCAGGTGAGCCAGCCCCGCGTCGGTGATCTGTGGCATGTTGAGCAGCCACAAGCACCTCAATTGTTCCATCCGTCCCACGTGCTGCAGGCCAGCATCGGTGATCACCATTCCGCCTCCCTCCTCGATCAGCGATAGCGATTCGAGTTTTGGTAGATCAACGAGGTGGCGCAGACCCGCGTCGGTGACATTCGGGCAGCTATTGAAAAAAAGGTCTCGAACGTTCGTCCATTTGGCCAGGTGCTCGAGCCCCTGATCGTCGATCGGTGAATCCATAAACTCACCCAGCCCGAGCTCGGAGAATTTGTTCAGCTCGCCGGCGTGCGCGAATCCGACGGCAGTGACGCCGCGGCGGAAGCGCAAGATGGTGATGTCCGCGAATTGGTCCAAATGGTCGATCGCCGCGCGAAGCGCTTGATCCGTGGTGACTTTCAAGTCAACAATCGGCGCGAATGGATCGTATCCCATCCATGAGTGCAACATGGTTCGCTCATCATCCGACCCAACGCCATCATCCAGATCACCGCCATGAGTCCGCACGACGTGAACCGCCAAGTGCTGACGATAAGTAGACAGCAGCCAACGCCCGACCGTGCTCAGCAGCAGAGCCATCACTGCCACGCCAATCAGCATGCCGCGAAGACTAAACTTGAACCCATGCTCGGTCAGTCGTCGCGCGACTCGCCAGACTACATACGACAATCCAACAAACAAACCGCAGCCAATGATCGCCAGCAACCAAATGGGCGAGTTCCATTGATGAGCGCACCAGAGCAGCGCAATGGTAACGCCAGCGACTACCAGCGGCATGGCAGCTAGTGTCAGAAGGCCAGATAGCAGCAACCCGTGACGCATGTTTAGTCGGCCCGTGCAAACGCGACGTGAAACGTTCGCAAAGTTTCGCCGCGAACGACGGTAAGGTCAAAGCCTTGGTCGGTTGGCACGGTCATCAGCAGCCGGTGCAGGTCGTCGATGGAGGTGACAAGCCGGCCAGCGAGCGCGACGATTACATCATCCGGGCGCACGCCGGCTTGGGCGGCGATGCTGTGCGGCGCCACTTCGCGGACTTCGACGCCCTGGTCGGCAAGCAGGTCGAGCTCGCGCACCAGCGCGCGCGCCAAGCGCGTGACCTGTGCGACGATGCCCAGCTGCCGCCGGCGCACGCGGCCGTGAGCGAGGATTTCTTGCAGCACCCACTCGGCGGTCTTGGATGGAATCGCAAAGCCCAAGCCCTGCGCCATCGCGATGATCGCCGTGTTGATGCCGACCACCAGGCCGCGGGGATCCACCAGCGGCCCGCCCGAGTTGCCCGGGTTGATCGGCGCGGCATGTTGAACGATGTTCTCGATCAGCCGCCCGTCGCGGGCCCTCATGCTGCGGCCCAGCGCGCTGACGACGCCTGTTGACACGGTCGACTGCAGCCCCAACGGACTGCCCATCGCAATCACGAGTTGCCCGACGCGAAGTGCATCGCTGTCGCCGAGCTGCGCGTACGGCAGGCCGCCTGCGGCTAAGCGCACAATGGCAAGATCGGTCGCCGGATCATCGCCGACAATCTCGGCCCGAAGCTTGTCGCCCTCGGCCGTCTCGGCCAGCAATTTTGGCCGATCGTCGATCACGTGGCTGTTGGTAATGGCATACCCATCCGGCGTAACGATAAACCCCGACCCCGCCCCACCGCGTCCATCCGCATCGCGCCCAAACACGCTGATCACCGCCGGCGAAACCGTCTCGACGACACGGATCACCGCCTGCGAATAAGCGTCGAGCAGGTCGGCGTCGGCCGCCACAGGTCGATTCACTGGCCCCTGAGCACCGGCATCGTCAGGCACAGGTACGTCGGAATTATGCACCAGTCGGCTAACCATGGATCGAGCAATCGGTTGTCGCATGATGTGTTTCTCACAAAGCGAGAAGCGCAGCGCCATGCTGAATTATCGCTGGCTGGTCAAGTGCGACCTTCAGTGCCGCATTTTTCGAGAACAAACGCCGCGGCGGGCACAAGTCATGGGCCAGTCTGGGGGTCGTTTCCTGCATGCTCATCTGAAACAGATGGCAGACGTTTCTGGCTGTGCTTACGAGCGAGCTGCCAATGCTTAACGGCAGTAACGAGGCAACCGACGACACCCCCAAACGTGAACCAATTTGGTGTCACCAGCATTGTGCTGAGGAACAAGCCGGCGAAACAGAGAAATTCGAGGGCAGATAGACGAAGTATGACCGGCCGCGGGTACGCGATACGTCCTTGAATCCCGCCTTCGGGACGAAGCATCGCCCGGAAAAGAAAGAAATTGCGAATATGTCGTTGATGAACGGTAAGCGACAGGAGAATCAATACTCCTAAGCTCCAAAGGTAAAGATTGCGCCAGCCCGGATCGTCTCGCGATAACCACCATCCGATCACTAATGCACAATTTGTGCAGAATAACGCCAGCATGAATCGAGGACTGAAGTATCTTAGCGCATCAATGTCCTTTTGAAAGTAGGGGGTGAGCTCGTAACTTCCCTCAATGATGAATACCCTATCGACGCCAGCCTGATACATCCGGGCGTTCGTAAGGGTGCAATAATAATCGGAGTAACAGTTTAGCCGTCTGTAGCGGTTTAGGTTGGTAATGGAGGTAGTTGTCCGGTGGTGAGGTAAGTGGCGATCGCGTCGCTGATGGTGCTGATGGGA
>JAKEIB010000360.1 GCA_022614705.1 Planctomycetota bacterium
GCTGATCCTGCGTCAGTCCACTCATCATAGCGAGCGCCTTGAGCGACCAGATCCTCACTGTCTCTTTGCTGAAACTAGCCTGCCGCGGTCTTCTCATCTTCAGTTGCTTCAAAAGCTCCGGCGGCAGATCTTCGTACCTCATCGTGGCGGCCATTCGTGCGGCCCTCCTTTCGATGAGGAATTCTACAGGCAGCGGTTTTTGCTCCTGACGATGACCGAGGACACTCGACTTAGGTTATATTTCTCGCCGCAAGTCGTTAGCCGACGAGCTTCCCGCAGTACCAAGTGTCCCATTCCGACAATGGTTCACCCGTGCTCGTTTCGGCTGTTTTCCACAATTGACAATTTGATTTTTTGAGGACTTGACCGACGTTCATCCGCACCAAGCGGATCACACCCTGCCGTCCATGGACGATGACGGTCAGAACATTTCTTGCTGCACCAGGGGCGGCGCCGCCGGCGTCGTATCTTGCGCGTTCGCTTTGACGAATTGGTGCAGAGCTTCCGCTGCTGGCCAGCCAAAGCCCTCAGCGTAAGCGGCCAGCATGTCCTGGTATCGCCGCTCAAGTCGTTCCGCTTCACGCGCCAGGCGCTCCTTGAGAGCTGAACGTCTCGCGTCGCCACGCGGCACTTTGCCGCTCATTGGATCCGCTCCCAGTAACCAGCAGCGTTGTAGATGGATGCCGTCCAGCGTTAAGCCCAGCAGCTCGCGGGCATGCTCTTCCGTCATGGAACGGACATCGTCGATGCTTGGGATGATAACTCCACGCTCATCGAATCCAAACACGCCGGCGTCCACGGCCGCGGCCGAGGGCTGTGGACATGGCAAGACGCCCACCCCAAATTCTCCCTGATGTTCGTCCGATGAAACACGTGCCACGCCGGACCTAATATCACTTCATAGTGGGATACTCAAATGGCCTTTAGGCTTCTCTGGTGCGGCTTTGTCCGTGTCGTGCTATAATTCAAAGTATGCTTCAAATCCCCCTACCCCCCGACACCGAAGAGGCGCTTCGGGAGCGAGCTAAGGCCAACGGCGAGGACGTTGGCGCGTATGCGGCGCGTCTCATCCAGAAAGCTCTCAGCGCGCCCTCGGTTGATGAACTGCTCGCCCCCTTCCGGAAGCAGGTCGAGGAAAGCGGCATTAGCGACGAGGAACTCGATCGGCTTGGCGAAGAGCTTCGCGACGAGGTGTGGCAGGAGCACAAGGCACGGAAAGCTAAATCTGGGTGACCACGCTCGCCGTTTATGACTGCATGCTATTTTTCCGGGCCGCGAGCCGTCCGGGTCGCGTGCATCCACTCTTCGAGCTGGTTGACCAAGGGCGAGTCGTTATTGCGCTGGGTCCGGATGTCTTAGCTGAGATTCGGGACGTTCTCAAGAGACCGAAACTGGTCGCGAAGTATCGTGCCCTTACATCAGTGGCGGTCGACGCCTTTGTGGCCCAGTACCTCCATTTGGCCACATGGATTGATACCGTCCCCGAACATTACACGCTGGCTCGCGATCCCAAGGACAGCAAGTACCTGAATCTTGCCATTGCGGCCAACGCCCCTTATGTGGTCACTACTGACTTGGACCTTCTCGACCTCATGGACCCGCAAAGCACCGCTGGTGTCGATTTCCGCAATCGTTTTCCAACAGTGCAGGTAGTCACGCCGCCTCAATTTGAGGCAGTGGTTCAGAAGACGACGCCATAGTCTCTGCTGCCGCTACCCAGCCGGCAGTTTGAAATGGTTTCACTAGCCGGCGTCTGAACGGAATGACCGAAAACGGAATCATTTGAAAGCCGGCTTCTCGTCTCGCTTTGTTCACAGCCCGAAGAATGGTTCGCAGTTGTTCGCGGACCGGCCGGTACGGTTGAAACGTCAGGTGGATGAACTCACGGGCGATGAAATCAGCCGCTCGATGCGTCGCGATGTTGAGAAAGTACGCCTTCAGGCCCTCAAACGTTTCGTCATCTAACTCGACTCGCACGTGCCACTTCATGTCGCGCGGAGGCCTGGGGGGCTTAACTCCTTTTTCGCCGCGGTCGCGACTCGCGCGGTACTCGGCCCACATCGCGTTGCGCCGAGTCTTTTCATGGGCAAGGATGCTTTGGTAACCGCCCTGGACGTAGCCTATTGAATAGCCCTTAAACGGTATCGGGGAATCACGGACATCACGAATTCGAAGCGCATCTTCGGTCCAAAACCGGGGCGCGTCTCCCTCCGTCGCCAGGACGATGAACCAGCCCTCATAACGGAGATACCGGAAGTTCGCGTGACCCCGACGGCGGCGGCGCTCGCGCGTCCACTTGGGAAGACCGGCGTCGTAGTAATCAAGCATCCGCTGGTCGCGGGCCGCCCGATTCGCAATGTCGGCGGCTTTGCCCACAAAATAGTACCGATACCCCTTCGAGATCAGGTTGACGAGTTGGGCCACCATCCCGTCCACCGATGTCACCAAATGCCGAGTTCTCATTGTCCTCCCTGCGAACTAAAATGCGGGAGTGTTTCTGGCACACTCCCACGAAAGCCATTTGTCCTTTGCGAAATCCATTGGCTTAGGAAACGCATACTCGCCCGCCTTGCCGCAAACGTCCCTCGGTACAACCTCGGAACTGAACCACTGAGGAAAAACCTCACAACGGCAGGCGATGCGTCGTATGCGCTCCTTCCTGCGGCCACCGCGGTTGGCGGCGTGCGGTGCGCTGTTTTCACAGCGCACCGCCGCCCATGTAATGGGTGGCCGCACTCCTTGAACCTCAACTGGCACTCCAGAATCCTTAGATACACCCGGAGCGCCAGTCATCAGATCGCTGCCAAACTGCTTCCCGGATTCGCTCCGGAAACCAATTTGAAGCGAAAGCCACCTTTCGCAAGGACCGGCAGGCACGCCCTCCTTTCGGACGTGTTGCCAGGACCGCATTCAGACCGGTTTCTCATGAAGAGTACCGGTCGCTGCTTTCGGACCCGCTGTTGTGCCCGGCACCACCCGTAGCACGCGAATGCGGCCGCCGGTTCCACCGGCTGGCCGGGACTGCCTTGCGGCAGTCTCGGGAAACCACTGCCTTGCAGCGTCCCCACTGGCCTCGCGGCCAATCCTACTTGCAGCACACTCCCCCACATTCGAGTTTCAAGCACCTGATTGACAGCCCACGCCCGACCAACAAAGTCGGCGCGCAGGCACCAGGCACCGGGGAATCGCCCCGGCCTCGGATGTGGTTCCCGGATTAGCCATGCGAATCGAATTGTGAGTCCCGTCGGTAAGCGGTGTTACCCGCAGCACTGTGCCGTATGTTCCGAGGTCGCCCCCGGCCATACTCGCCGCCAAAGCCCGAAGGCATCAGCGCTTTCCCCCTACGAAAACAGAAGCTTGGGGTATCGTGAAGGAAGGATTCCTTCGGCGACAGTGCTAGTCCCGGTAGAGCAGCCCGGCTCTCACGACTCTTACGTGCAAGCGATTGTTGTCTCGCCTTTTGTGGTTTAGCTTTTCACC
>JAKEIB010000361.1 GCA_022614705.1 Planctomycetota bacterium
ACCCAAAGCAAGCTCACACGTATGTCCAATAACCCTTCGCTAATTCGCGGCATCTTCTTCCGTTGTTGTGTTGCAGATTTTTTCGGATGAGCCATACGTCGAGTACGTAGTACAATGTACGGTATTTCTTATGTCTAGATGATCCCATGCAGTGGACCCCTTGGCGCTGCGAGTGCCTCCACACGGCGCGAGACCTCCGGGTCTTCGACGAGCGGCGGCGCGTGGTGCGGTTTGAGTCGTGCGTCGATCACGAGCGGCCCGTGGCAGCCCCAATGCTTTTCGTGGATGAATGAATCGACCCCATAGATATCGACGGCCGGATTCGCGCGGGTAAACGTCACCCACAAGAAGTTGCGAAACGACTCGACGACAAACTGGCTGTCGTCGACGATGACGATCCAGCGAAAGCGCGCAATGGCGGCTTCGCGGATAAGAGATTGACAAAAGCGGTCGATGTCAACGGACGTGTGAGTCGATTTTGGATTTCGGATTGCGGATTGCGGATTAGCGAGCCGGGTCGTCCCCGACCCCGAACTGTGCGAATACTCATACCGCGGCCCTTCGACCACCAAAACCCCCGGCATCACGACGCGCGGATTACGGAACCCATCCGGCAGCCGCAAATCGCCCCCCAACTCCGTCTCCAACTCGAATCGCTTCGGCCCCACCACCGCAATCACAACCTTCGAACCGACGTTCAATTCGCCGCCCGAGTAATCAAGCGTGTCGATCGTGGTCTGCGTCTGGAAGTGCAGATCGCGCGTCCAGTCGCCCCGTTCCAAAATGTGACGAAGGAACGCGGCGACGTCATGCAAATCGAGCCGCGGATTGTCGGCCTGGTTCGCGATCAGCAAAAACTTAGCGAGCGACAACTGGCCTTGGCCCAGGATCGCATTGGCTTGCGTCAACAATTCCTGCGGCCGCTGTGTTTCGACAAACGGCCAGTAGCGCTCGCTGCCGATCGCCAGAAGCAGCGGGTGGACGCCGGCCGCGTCGACCGCGTGCACGCCGACGACCCCCGGCAACACGGTGGGAATTACGGGGCCGGTCAGCTCGTGGATCAATTGACCCAGGATCGTATCCTCCTGCGGCGGGCGACCGACGACCGTGAACGGCCAAATCGCACCGTCGCGGTGATACACGTGCTCGACGCGCAGCACCGGGAAGTCGTGACGCAGACTGTAGTAACCCAGGTGGTCGCCGAATGGCCCCTCCGGCAGCAGCTTATCGGGCACGACCGTGCCGCAGATGCAGAAATCGGTGTCGGCGTGGATCGGCAGGCCACGGGCACCCGCCGCGGCGGGTCGGCGGCGCAGCATGCGGATGCGCCGGCCGCCGAGCGCACCGGCAAACGTCAGCTCGCTCATCCCTTCGGGCAACGGCATCACGGCGGCCAGCATCATCGCGGGCGATCCGCCGACGAAGATGTTGGCACGAAACGGCTTGTCCTCGCGAATCGCCGCCGTGTGGTGCACGCCGATCGAACGCTGGATTTGATAGTGCAGGCCGACCTCGTGGTCCGGCTCGTACTCACCGCCGGAAAGCTGCACGCGATACATGCCCAGGTTCGAATGCCGCCAGCCCGGCTCGCGAACGTCCTCGGTGTAAACCTGCGGCATTGTGATGAACGCTCCGCCATCCGCCGGCCAGCTCACCTGCTGCGGCAGCTGCGCGATGGTCGTCTCATTCGCCATCACGTCGGCGCGGCCCACAAATCGCGGCAGCATGGCCAGCGCCGTCCGCGCCGCGCCCGCGTATCGAAGCGGTCGGCGGAAGCTGACCGTCGGATCGATCTTCATCTCCACCAGCCGCCGCACGCCCTCCAAGCTGTCGCGGAACATGAACCTCGCCCGGTCCATCGTGCCGAACAGGTTGCTGACCATCGGAAAGCGGCAGCCCTTTACGCGGGTGAACAACAGTGCCGGCCCGCCCGCGGCGCACACGCGGCGATGGATCTCGGCCGCTTCAAGCCGAGCGTCGACCTCGACGTCGATCCGCAACAATCGGCGATTGCGTTCCAAGTCGTCGACACATTCGCGAAGCGTGCGATAGCCCATGTCGGAAATTGTAGCAGGCACACTCCGTGTGCCGCAGCAGATGCTGAACTATTTCGCCACTTCGAGCGGACGGCACACGGAGTGTGCCTGCTACTTTGTTACCTCACCTTGCGCTGCAGCCGCAGCCCCTCCTGGCCGTGATACGTGAGCAACAGCGCGCCCACCGCTGCGCTGTCGGCGAACAGGTCGAAGATTACTTGCTCTTCGCCCGGCCAGGGATAGGCGAACACGACGTCGAACTCGTCGGGCTCGAGCTGAAGCTCTTCGTAACCATCGGGGCCGATCGTGGCCAGCCAGGCCACGTCATCCGGCATTTCCAGGCGTGGCTCGGCGCCGCGCGGCACGAAGCTGCCGCGGGCGAATTGAACGTCGATGCCGTGCTCGTCGGCAAGCGCTTCGGCCATCTCGACGAGCTGCGATTCGATCTCAATGCCTACCGCGTCGAAACCCAAGCCTTCCGCAAGGCACGTGATCACCCCGATCCCGCTGCCCCACTCGATGAACCGCCGGCCCGCGGCAAGATGGGCCGATTCCAACGACACGAGTGCCCGATACACCTGCTCGAAGTCACTGGGCACGAATGCCGGAACACTTGCCGCATGTTGGTCGCTGAACTTTTCGACGCGTTGCTGGGCATCGGCGATGAGACGTGCCACCCTGGCCGGAATCGGATCGGGCGAAACCGTGAATTCTATTTCCACCAGCGGCATGTAGCACACCGTATGTTAGGCTTTCCAGCCTGACTGTCATCTTGAGCGCAACCCCGGTGTCATCCTGAGGGAGGCTCGGCGACCGAAGGATCTATGGCGGGTACAAGAGATTCTTCGCTACGCTGCGCTTCGCTCAGAATGACAAGACTACAACGTCCCTACACGCGAATTTGCCAACCCAGCCGCGACATCAGCCAGCACACTAGCCACCAAAAGCTAACGATCGCCAGCGCATAACACAGTGATGCGAATTTCGGGTCGGCAATCCAATCCCAACCGAGCGACGCGATCGGCGGATTCGAGAGTGCGGCGGTTATTTTGCCGAACAGCCAGTCGTGCGCGCTGACGTTCGCAATCTGCCAGCGGCTGAGCGCGGTTGCCAAAAGCCCCGAGCCGACGAACACGAAGATCGCATTGATGCCCACGATCTCGTACGGCCGGGCCAATCGCCGCCAGCCCCAAATGTCGAATTTCAACAGGCACCCGGCGAGCACGACCATCGCCAGGCCGCCTGTCAGCAACACAAAGCTGCTCGTCCAAATCTTCTTGTTGATGGGAAAAAGCAAATCCCAACTCTGTCCCACGGCGGCGCACGCCAGGCCGCCGGCGGCCAGCAAGGCCACCGTCCGATAGCTTACCCCGCGCCGCTGAACGAACAACCCGGTCCAATAGCCCAGCAGCGACGTCACGATCGCGGGCAGTGTGCTGAGCAAGCCTTCGGGATCCGTCTTACCGCCCTGGCGATACATGTGATTCTGCCCGATGGTGGAACGATCCACCAGACCGACCAGGTTTCCGTCGCGCGAGAGGTTCGCCCCGTAATCGTGCGGATTCGGCAGCCACGCCAACAGGCCCCAATAGCCTAGCAGCAGTGCGATGCCGAGCACGATTTGCCCGCGCAGCGACACGTGTAGCACGATCATCGACGCGCAAAAATACACCAGCCCGATCCGCACTAGCACGCCCGGCACGCGAAACGTTTCGAGATCAAGAGAGCTTGCGTCGCCGCTGAAGTAGCCAATCGTTCGGAACAGCAGGCCAGGCAACCAACCCAGAAAGATTAGCAGCCCGGTCCGCCGCACGATGCGCCAATACACGGCCGCGGGCACGCCGGATTCCCCTCCCTTGTAGGGAGGGGCCAGGGGAGGGTTCGTGTACTTGCGTAGCGAGTAGGCCAGCGACGTACCGACGATGAACAGAAAGAACGGGAAGATCAGGTCGGTAGGCGTCCAGCCATGCCATTCGGCATGGGCGAGCGGCCAGTACATGGCGCCCCACGTTCCCGGATTGTTCACCAGGATCATCGCCAGGATCGTGAGGCCGCGAAAGGCGTCGAGCGATAACAGGCGACCGGTGCGCGAATCGCCGAACGATGAATCAGGCGGGACGTGTTGAGGCGATGAATCGGGCATTCTGATCAACAATATACCGCCGAACTACTCGTAATCCCAATCCCGCCAGCGAGCCGGGCCGTCCTCGGCCCCGAATTGATGCGTCACACGGGAAACGCGCTCTCACTCGAACCGGGAACGCCCCGCCGCGTCGCCGGTGTTGCGTTGAACTCGTCGCTTGCCACCAATCCGAAATCCGCGATCGCCGTCGCCGACGCGGCCGATTCCGATTCAATTCTTCGCTACTTGCGATAGCGTTCCCGCTCGCGGTACGCTGTACGACATTGCGTTATAGAAACCGGTAAACGAATGTTTAGCGAAAGGGCAATTCATGGCGGCGAAGACCATCAATGTCGGGCTGATTGGCACCAAGTTCATGGGCAAGGCCCATTCAAACGCCTACTTAAAGGTGGCCAAGTTTTTTGATGTCGAGCCGCAGCCGGTGATGAAGGCGATTTGCGGCCGGCACGCCGATGAGACGGCCGAGTTCGCCAAGCGCTTCGGCTGGGAGAGTTACGAGTCGGACTGGAAGAAGCTGTGCGAACGCAAAGATATCAATGTCGTTGACATTTCAACGCCCGGTGCGCTGCATCACGACATGGCGGTCGCGGCCGCCCACGCGGGCAAGCACGTGTTTTGCGAGAAGCCACTGGCGTTCAATCTGAAAGATGCCCGCGCGATGCTCGACGCGGCTCGCAAGGCGGGCGTCGTGCACATGGTGAATTTCAATTACCGCGTGGTACCGGCGCTCGCGCTGGCGCAGCAGATGATCAAGGCGGGCGAAATCGGCGAGGTGCGACACTTCCGCGCAACCTACCTTCAGGACTGGCTCACCGATCCCAAGTTCCCGATGAACTGGCGGCTGCGGAAAGACGCGGCCGGCTCCGGCGCGAACGGCGATCTCAACGCGCATCACGTCGACATGGCGCGCTATTTGGTGGGTGAGATTGCCGAAGTCGTCGGCATGCAGAAGACCTTCATTGCCGAGCGACCGGCCGAGGGACGTTCGGCCGGACTCACCGCCACCGCCGGTGAAGGCACGGAAAAAGTAACCGTCGACGATGCCACGCTGTTCCTGGCCAAGTTCGCCAACGGCGCGCTCGGCTCGTTTGAAGCAACGCGGTTGGCGCCTGGGCGGAAGAATTACAACCGCGTTGAAATCAACGGTAGCCGCGGGTCGCTCGTGTTCAACTTCGAAGAAATGAACGTGCTGGAGTTTTACAGCTGCGCCGACCCGCCCGGCCGACAGGGCTTCCGCCGCATCATGGCGACCGAGGGCGTTCACCCGTTCGTAGCCGCCTGGTGGCCGCCGGGCCACGTGCTGGGCTACGAGCACACGTTCGTCCACGCTGTGTACGAGCTAATGGGCGCGATCAACAAGAAACCAACCCGCATGGCCGACTTCCGCGACGGCGCCCAATGCGTCGCCGTGCTCGACGCGGTCGTGAAATCGATCGTCGAAGGAAAGTGGGCGAAGGTGGAAACTGTCGTGTAAACTACGGGCCGATTTCTTGTTGCCTGTGGACCTGCACGACATGGTCCAAACCGATAATGGAGAAACCGCCGTATAGCCGACGATCGCCATTGGTGCCTGGCTTCGCCACCAAGATCTCAGTTGCAAAGACCCACACCTGTTCGGGATGCGTCACGTTAATCATCTCACCATTGGAAAGTTCCAATCGAAAAGGGCGAAATGGTTGAACTATTAACGCTTCAAGAATCGGCTGCGGTGCGTACATTCATCAGCTCCTGAGTCTCCTGCATTATTCGCGAATTCACGCTGCCATACAAGTCTGTGCCATGTCCAAGCGTTTCCAGATTGCGCGACCGGCCGAGTTGCCGGGGATTGCCTGCCCTTGCGGCGAAACGCGGCGGGCGTTTCTCGATGATCCGGACGGCGTGGCGTCGTTGCACATTGTTGATATTTCGATCGACGCGCGAACGCATTATCACAAACGGCTTACCGAGATCTATTACATCCTCGAAGGTGAAGGCGAAATGGAACTCGACGGCCAGCGCCACGCCGTCCGACCCGGCGACGCAATCCTCATCAAACCCGGCTGCCGCCACCGAGCGATCGGCCGGCTGAAAGTGCTCAACGTTCCGATTCCGACATTCGATCCGGCGGATGAGTGGTTTGATTGACAGTTGATGGTATAGTGGTCCTTTATCCGTGGATGAAGGGACCTGCGATGAGTTTCTCGCTCCGCACACTGCTGTTGTTCACGGCCGCGTCGGCCGTCGTCTTCACGAGTCTCATCTACGCCATGCCAATCGTTGGCGATCTGTTCTACACGCTTGGCCTGCTGACGATCGCATTGTCGACGATTGCCGCGATCTACCGTCTCGGACCCAGCCGCGCGTATTGGGTCGGGTTCCTTGTGTTGTTCGCTGGCTATTATTTCCACACTGTGTGGCCGAGTGAGATTCGAACGACCTGGATCGCCTTCTCCGACGATTTTGGGGTTCGATCGCCCGGCATGCTCACGACGCGCGGACTGTCCGCGTGTTTTGAGGGACTTCACGGCGCGATTATGCCGGGCAGCCTCTTCAACCGGTCTCGATCGAGGCCCAGTGATCTTGGGGAGCAATACGTGGCTTTCATGACAGTGGGCCACACAGCGCTTGCGATGCTGCTCGGTATTTGTGGAGGCACGTTGGCACGTCGATTAGCACTGTATCCGGCGGCACCGATCCGGCGATAATCCGATCAAGACATACCCAATTGAGAACAGTTCGAGTCATAAACGCGACCTTGGTAACTATCAATGACCAAAATCAAAACAGGCATCATCGGAACCGGTTTCATCGGTCCTGCGCATGTTGAGGCGTTGCGACGACTTGGATTTGTGGAAGTGGCAGCCGTGGCCGAGCGTGGGCCGGAGCTTGCGCAAGCGAAGGCCGATCAGCTCTCGATCCCTAAGGCGTATGGCGACTACCGGCAGTTGCTGGCCGACCCCGAGATTCAGGTCATCCACAACTGCACGCCCAATCATTTGCACTTCGCCATCAACAAGGAAATCCTGGCCGCGAAGAAGCACGTCATTTCCGAAAAACCGCTGGCGATGAACTCTGGCGAGTCGCGCGAGTTGGTGCGGCTGGCGAAGGAGGCGGGCGTAGTGCATGCGGTTGACTTTAACTACCGCTACATGCCGCTGGTGCAGCAGGCGCACCAGATGTGCCAGGCCGCGGGCGACGTGGGCCGGATCTATGCCGTGCACGGCTCGTACCTGCAGGATTGGCTGCTTCTGGAAAACGACTGGAACTGGCGACTCGTGCCCGAACTGAGCGGCGACTCGCGGGCGGTGGCCGACGTCGGCAGCCATTGGTGCGACCTCGTGCAGTTCATCACGGGCATGAAAATCGTGCGCGTGATGGCCGACCTGGTGACAATTCACCCAGTGCGCAAACGGCCGAAGGTCGAAGTCGAAACGTACGCCGGCAAAGTGCTGCGGCCCGAGGATATGGAAGACGTGCCGATCAACACGGAAGACTACGGCTCGATCCTGCTGGAGTTCGACACGGGCGCGCACGGTTCGCTCACCGTGAACCAATGCGCGGCCGGGCGCAAAAATCGGCTGTATTTCGAAATCGATGGCAGCAAATGTGCGATCGTTTGGAACCAGGAGCGGCCGAACGAGCTGTGGGTCGGCCGGCGCGACGGACCAAATCAAACAATCATGAAAGACCCCAGCCTGCTCTACCCGGCCGCCCGCGAATACGCCCACTACCCGGGCGGCCACAACGAAGGCTACCCCGACGGCCCCAAAAACTTCTTCCGCAACGTATACGGCTTTATCGCCGGCGTGCGCCCCGGTGGCGACTTCTCCACATTCGTCGACGGCCACAACGAGATCGCGATTTGCGACGCGGTGCTGAGGAGCTCGCGCGAGCGCAAGTGGGTGGATGTGGAATACTGAAGCATGGCCTCGATGCGATTTTCAATAAGGACGCTGCTGATCATCACGACATTCGTGGCCGTGAGTTGCGTTGCACTCGTCTACTCGAACGCATTCTTGGCAACGTATATGACAACCGGTGCATTCGTATGTTGTTGTTTTGGGATACTCGCGGCTTCTCTCCGGCACAATCGGCCACGGGCATTCTGGATTGGCTTTGCAGTCTTTGGCTCAGCGTACTTTTGGTTCTCAATGAATGAACATGAGATTGATCCACGCGGGTATGGCGCAATCGTGACTCTCCAGTCTTCGGACCTCGTTGTTGAACCGCGGATGGCTACGACAAAGTTGTTGCTTTGGTTGTATCCGTATGATGCAGGAGCTTTAGCCGATGCGTCAGGGAATTTCATCTATGGCAAGGCGAGATATCTCGTCGAGATCGGACACGCGATTTTTACGGTGCTGTTCGCGGTTATTGGCGGATGGATTGGAACTTGGTTGTACGCTCGCGAAACTGCCTTACGCAGTTGATGAAGTGACGTCACGGTTATTGCAGCTGCGCGTTTGCAGCCTTCCTGCTGCGGTGGTATGCTTGGATCAGTGATCCACGCGTAGGCGATAAGGAAAAACTCATTCTATGTTGCGACTCGAAGTCGAACGCGAAGATGACGGCCGTTGGCTCGCTGAGGTCGTCGATCTACCCGGCGTTCTTGCGTACGGTCAATCGCGCGACGAGGCCGTCGAGCGAGCCAAGGCGCTGTCGTTGCGCGTGTTAGCGGATCGTTTGGAGCACGGCGAGGAAGTGCCCGAAATGGGCGATGTTTTCGCGGTGCAGCCGTGAGCCGCTGGCCCGCGACCAAAGCGAAACGCGTCTTGGCCGCGCTGTTGCGCATCGGCTGGTCGATCAAACGGCAGAGCGGATCGCACCGAGTTCTTGAGCGTGCGGGCCATCCCGATTACATTTTCGCGTTTCACGATAACGACGAGATCGGTCCAAAAATGCTGGCTCGCATCGCGAAGCATACCGGACTGACGCCGGACGACCTGTAATGGCGCGAGCCCCGGCGACGCGTAATGTCGCGGCTGTTTTGTGGCGCTCTATTGATCTAGACTGTTTTTCAGTCGGCCGACTACACTGCGTGCTAGCATTATCGCTATTTCCGCCCGTGCGTTGCCAAGGAGGGCGCGCCGATGTCGAACCGACTCACGGTGATCATTCCGTGTAAGGACGAGCGCGAGCACATTCGCGCGTGCATCTTGTCGGCGCAACAGGTGGCCGATGAGGTTCTCGTCGCCGATTCGGGTTCGACGGACGGCACGCTGGAAACCGCCCGCGAGTTCGGCTGCCGCATCATTGAGCGCGAGTATCGCACATCGGGCGATTTCAAAAATTGGGCGATTCCGCAGGCGGCGCACGAATGGGTGCTTATCCTCGATGCGGACGAGCGCGTAACTCCCGCGTTGGCCGACGAGATTCGCGCCGTGCTGGCCGCGCCGCAGCACGACGGTTATTGGATTTATCGCCGCAATCATTTCCTGGGCCATCCGATTCGCTTCGGCCCGTGGAGCAATGACCGCTGCCTGCGGCTGTTTCGACGCGACTTGGGGCGATACGTCGGCCCCACGGATCACGCCGAAGTCGAATTGAGCAGCGGCACGGTTGGCCGGCTGCGCGAGAGGATGACGCATTACACGTGCGCGTCCTATGCACAATACCTTCCAAAACTCTCACGATATGCCGACGTGCAGTCGCAAATCTGGCTCGCCGAAGGTCGTCGCACACATTGGGGACAACTGCTCTTCCGTTTCCCGCTGCGGTTCTTCCAAGGCTACGTGCTGCGGCTTGGCGTTTTGGACGGCACAGCCGGACTGCAAGTGTGCGCACTGGTCGCATACATGTCGTGGTTGAAGCATTCCTACTTGTGGCAGTTGCAGAATGCACGCGATTGGCGTGAGCTGGAGTGCAGTTCCTTACAAGTGACCGGCGAGCCGCCTGGACCCGCTATCGCGAGTGCCCCGTCCCGGCAGGATGAACCCTCCGGCTCGCTGAGCATTTCTACCACTTCAGACGCCGATAAAACCCAACGACGAACGTTGCGAGCACTTCGTCATCGATGGACGCCGCACTGGCTTCGGACCGATGCGCGGCGGCACTGGCGGAACGTCGCCTTTCGTCACATCGGCATCCAGCGCTGCCATACCCCGCCGATCATCACGCGCGAGCCGGCGCTCACGGTTCGCAGTTGCCTGCCGTTCGTGCTGAGTCACGAACTGCTGCAGAACCCGCGGCTCACGTTCATGCAAATCGGCGCGTTCGACGGCGCCCAAGACGACGACCTGCGCGAGCTTGTTGAGAAGCACAAGCTCCGCGGCGTGCTCGTCGAGCCGCAGCCGGCCGCGTTTGCCCGGCTCGAGCGCACTTACCGGGATCAACCACAGGTGACGTTACTCCGGGCGGCGATTGCGGAGCAAGAGGGGACGCGGGCGCTGTTTTGCAAACGCGGCGAAGCGTCGATGGTCGCGTCGTTCGATCGTGAACACTTGCGCCGACACAACGTGCCCGATCATGAGATCGTTACGCAACAAGTCGCATGTCACACCGTGGAGAGCGCGCTGCGAGCCGCCGGGCTGTCACACATCAATCTACTTCAAATCGACGCCGAGGGCTACGATTGGCCGATTATTCGTTCGATCGATTTCTCGCAGCTGCGGCCACACATTCTGCGGTTCGAGTATCGTCACATGCGGGCCGTCGACGCGGACGCCTGCCTTTCTCAACTGGCGGATCTCGGCTACCGATTCGTCGTCGAATCGCGCGATATCATCGCGCACCTCGACGCCACGCGCGCACAATCTCGGTTGCAATTCGACCGCCGAGCAAGCGCCTGAGAAAACGAACATGGGTGGGACGCCCTGAGTCCTCCAAAGGCGTGGCGGGTCGAAACCTCGCGGCATTCCACGCCCATCGCCGAGCCTCTGGGCGTGCCACCCGTTGATACAAAACGCCTGTTCTTCTGCGGCCGCGACGGCCCGTCACTTGCGTGGACGCGGCCAGTCAAATACCTTGGAAGTTTTTGATAAATTGCCGTCAAAACGCGGGGCGTGGCGGCTTACTCATCCCCTCGAGCACCTGCAATGAGCGATCTCGCGCAACGACTTGCCAGCTTGTCGCCCGCCCAGCGACAGTTGTTAGAGCAGCGGCTAACGCAGGCACGTCCGCCCGCCGCGGAGCCGATCGCCATTGTGGGAATGGCTTGCCGCTTTCCAGGCGCGCCCGACCTTGGCGCCTATTGGCAATTGATCCACGACGCCGCGAGCGCCGTCAGCGAGGTGCCGCCCGATCGTTGGAACGCCGACGAGTTTTATGATCCGTCGGGCGAGGCGCCCGGCAAGATGTCGGTGCGGTGGGCGGCGCTCATCGAAAATCCGGACCAGTTCGACCCACAATTCTTCGGCATCACGCCACGCGAAGCGGCGCGGATGGACCCGCAGCAGCGGCTGCTTTTGGAAGTCGCGTGGGAAGCGATGGAAAACGCGGGCTTGCCGGCCGACCAGTTGGCCGGCACCCGGACCGGCGTATTCGTCGGCATCGGCGGCACCGACTACACGAAGGTTTCGATTCCATACGACGACTATTATCGAAAGATCGACGCCCACCTGGGCACCGGCAACGCACTATCGATCGCCGCCAATCGTCTGTCGTACATCTTCGATTTTCATGGCCCGAGCGCGGCGGTCGACACGGCGTGCAGCAGCTCGTCGCTGGCGATCCACTTTGCGGTCGAGAGTTTACGCCGCGGCGAATCGGACGCGGCGCTCGCCGGCGGCGTGAACATGATCCTCACGCCGGAGACCACGATCGCTTTTTCCAAAGCGCGGATGCTTTCGGCCAGCGGCAAGTGCCGGCCGTTCGACGCCAGCGCCGATGGCTACGTGCGCGGCGAAGGCTGTGGGCTCGTGCTGTTGAAGCGACTGGCGGACGCACGGCGCGACGGCGACACGATACTTGCCGTGCTGCGGGCAACCAGCGTTAATCAAGACGGACGCACGTCGGGGATCAGCGCCCCAAACAGCCAGTCGCAAACAGCATGTATTCGGGCCGCGCTCAAGCAGGCCGGCATATCGGCCGACGACGTGAGTTACGTCGAAGCGCACGGCACGGGCACGTCCCTCGGCGACCCGATCGAGATGCAAGCGCTGACGGAGATTTTTGCCGCGCATCCGGAACATGTGGACGAGTCTCTCCGAGACTCGAAAATGGCAGTCTCGGAGAGACTGCCCCACATGCGACCATGTTATGTCTCCAGCGTGAAGGCCAACGTCGGCCACATGGAAACGGTGTCCGGCGTGGCGAGTCTCATTAAAGTCGTGCTCATGATGCAGCACGATGAAATCGCTCCGCAGGCGAATTTCGAGACGCTCAACCCGCACATCAACCTGGCCAGCACGCGAGTAACAATCCCCACCAAACACATTACCTGGCCGCGCGGCAACGGAGTACGAACGGCCGGCGTCAGCTCATTCGGCTTCGGCGGCACAAACACGCACTTGATCGTGGAGTCGCCCACCGAGACTGCGGCAGCTTCCGCCGCGCCGTCCTCGAGCGATCGCCCGCTGTATTTGCTGAAACTGTCCGCGAAGAGCGAAGCGGCTCTCGCACAGCAAGCAGAACAGTTGGCCAATGATTTGGAGCTGCGACACGAACTAGACGTGGCCGACGTTTGCTGGTCGGCGAACACCGGCCGCTCCGACTTCAATTACCGTGCGGCTGTGGCGGCCAACGACGCCGCTCAATTGCAGCAACGGCTG
Organism: Planctomycetota bacterium; assembly: GCA_022614705.1. GTDB lineage: Bacteria > Planctomycetota > Planctomycetia > Pirellulales > Lacipirellulaceae > JABDGM01. The sequence continues at coordinate 12,867 of JAKEIB010000361.1, forward strand.
AGATCGTTGACCGGCGAGAAGGCGGATGCGGCGGGCGTGAAACGCGGCACGGTGCGTGCGCTCGGTCGCCCCACCGTTGCCATGCTGTTCACCGGTCAGGGTGCGCAGTACGTCGGAATGGGCCGCGGGCTGTACGACACCCAGCCCGTCTTCCGGCGCGCGTTGGATGAGTGCGACGCCATCCTGAAGGAAATGTGGGACGGCGAATCGCTGCTCGAGATTCTCTTTGCGGCCGAACGGGCGCAGACGTCGAAAGATACGAACTCGCGGCTGAACCAGACTCGATACACGCAACCGGCACTGTTCGCTTTGGAGTACGCGCTCGCACAACTGTGGGCCTCGTGGGGAGTCGTGCCGGACATCGTGTTGGGCCATAGCGTGGGCGAGTACGCGGCTGCGTGCGTGGCGGGCGTGATGAGCCTCCGCGACGGGCTCGCGCTGATCGCCGAGCGGGCGCGGCTGATGCAAAACGTGCGGCGGCACGGCAAGATGACCGTGATTTTTGCTTCGCCCGATCGCGTCGCGAACGCCATCAAGTCCGCGGGCGGCAATGTCGTGATTGCGGTGATCAACGGCCCGGAGAATACAGTCCTCTCGGGCGACGCGGCGTCCGTCGACGGCCTGAGCGCGTCGTTCGAGGCCGCGGGTATACAAGTACGGCCGCTGAATGTGTCGCATGCGTTTCACTCCCCGTTGATGGACGAGATGCTGAACGAGTTCGAAGCGTTTGCCTCGCGCATCAACTTCCAGAAACCGCGGCTGCCGTTTGCGGCCAATCTCACGGGTCAACTGATGACCGAGGCGCCGACGGCCCGTTATTGGCGCGATCACTTGCGAAACACGGTGCAGTTCGCGGAAGGCATGAACCGCATCGCCGAAGCGCGGCCGACAATGATCATCGAGATCGGCCCTTCGGCCAGTTTACTCGGGATGGGCCGCCGCTGCCTGCCGAAACTCGACGCGGCGTGGCTGCCGTCGCTACGAGAAGGACAGGACGACTGGCCCGTGCTCGCGGCGAGCGTGAGCGAATACTACGTGCGCGGCGGGCAGGTGGATTGGCGCGGCTGGGACAAGCCCTGGCAACGGAAGCGATTGCTGCTGCCGACGTATCCCTTCCAGCGGTCGCGGCATTGGTTCAATCTCGATCCTGCGCTCCGCCGCGCTTATGGCGGCGATGTCGAGTCGAATGCCGCAGTTTCAGCACCGGCCGGAAAGGGTTCGCATCCGCTGCTCGGCACACAGCTTTCCACCGTGTGGACCAATGCGCTGTTCGAAGCGCGGCTGAGCGCGCGGTCGCCGGCCTATCTTGCCGATCATCGGGTGCAGGGTTCGCCCGTTACGCCGGCGGCGGCGTACGTCGAGCAAGCCTTGGCAGCAGCCGAACAGTTGTTTGGTCCGGGCCGGCATGGCGTCGCCAATCTGGTCATTCAACAGGCGATGTTTTTGCCGGCGGGCACCCGGCAGCCGGTTTCGCCGGGTGCCGGGTCGCCTTCGGGCGGTGCCCGCGCGCGGCGGCGAGTGCAGATTAGCGTCGCACCGGAGTCGGGTGGTGAATCGTCGTTTGAAATCTATAGCCGGCCGGAAGACCACGAACAGACGTCCGACACGTGGGCCATGCACGCCAGCGGCTCGCTGTTGCACGAGTCACGCGCCGCGTCGACTTCGTCCAGCGCGTTGCTCGAACACGTTGACTTGGAAGCGGCCCGCGACCGGGCCGTCGGCATTACTTCCCGCGAGGATTTTTACCAGTTGATCGCGGAGCGCGGCTTGGTGTACGGCCCGGCATTTCAAGTGCTGAGCGATTTGCACCGCGGCGTGGACGACGCCGTGGCCCGCGTGGAACTGCCGGAATCAGTGATCCGTGAGGCGGGCCGTTATCGCCTGCATCCGGCCCTGGGCGACGCACTGCTGCAAATGATGGCCGGCGCCGTGCCGCTGGAAGACGATGGATCGTTCAGCCCGTTCACCTACATGCCGGTCGGCATCCGCAACGTCCACGTTCGCGCCGCGATCGAAGACTTCTCACGGACGCTATTCGCGTACGCCATACGGACTTCGAGCGAGTCGGGCCCGAGTCCCGAACGCGTTGAAGCCAACGTGTATTTGGTTGATGAGTCGGGCAACGTGTGCGTGGCACTCGAGGGAGTGCAAGTGCAGCGACTCGGCCGCAACGGTGGTGACGATGCGTCACACGACACCAGCCGCTGGGTGTATCGCGTCGTTTGGGAAGAATCGCAGTTGAATCCAGCTCCGGTGACTCCTCCGAAAGGCGCGGCGGCCTGGCTGATCTTTGCCGACCGACGCGGCGTTGCAACAAGTCTTGCCGAGCGGCTGGTCCAACGCGGCGAACCGTGCGTGCTCGTGACGCCGGGCAACGTGCCTGATTTGCAGGGTACAACTTCGACCAACGGTCATCCCGCGCAAAACGCGACTGCGTCCATCGATCCGCTGGATGAGGAGCAATATCGCAAATTGATTGACGCGGAATTTACCGCGAAGAAACGGGCGTGTTTGGGCGTTGTACATTTGTGGTCGTTGGATATTTCGACCGCCGCCGAACCCTCCCCTGGCCCCTCCCTAGGAGGGAGGGGGACATTGGCGGCGCGGGAATTGGGGTGCGGCGGGGCGTTGCAATTGGTTCGAGCGCTCTCGCGGGCCGCGTTGCCGAAATCGCCATTGTGGTTCATCACGGCCGGCGCACAGGCCGTCGCGGGTGCCGACAATTATCCGCCGTCGGCGATCGCCATTGAGCAATCGCCGCTGTTGGGATTCGGCCGCGTTGCGGCGATGGAACTGCCCGACTTGCGTCCGCGGCTGGTCGACCTCGACCCACTCAAACTGCAGCGAGCGGCCGATCAAGCGACGACGCTTGCCTACGAGCTGGCAGCGAATAGCGACGACGGCGAGATCGCGTATCGCGGCGGCAAGCGATTCGTCGCGCGATTGGTGCCTGATCCGTCGATTGTGACAAACGCAGCGGCGAATGATTCGACCACACTCAGCGTTCCGCGCGGCCCGTTTCAACTCCGCATCACGCAAGTCGGCTCGTTCGATACGCTGGCGTTCGTACCCGTGGAGCGCGAGCCGCCGGCGGCCGGGCAAGTGGAAATCGAAGTCCACGCCGCCGGCTTGAACTTCAGCGACGTGCTCAAAGCGCTCGGCCTGTATCCCGGAATCAAAGACGCCATCGTGCCGCTGGGCATCGAAGCGTCCGGGGTCGTAACGGCCGTCGGAGAAGATGTGAAGCGGTTTCGCGTGGGCGACGAAGTGTTCGGCGTCGTGCCGTATGCGTTCGCGTCGCATGCACGCACGGCCGAGTACGCGCTCGTGCACAAGCCGAAGTCCATCGACCACGATCAGGCGTGTACGATACCGATCACTTTCTTGACTGCTTACTACGGACTGGTGCGCTTGGCCCAGTTACAGCCGGGCGAGCGTGTGTTGATTCACGCCGGGGCGGGCGGCGTGGGGTTGGCGGCCATACAAATTGTGCAGAAAATCGGCGCGGAGATTTTCGCCACGGCCGGCAGCGATGCGAAGCGGGATATTCTGCGATCGCTGGGCGTGCGTCACGTGTTCAGCAGCCGGTCAACGGCGTTCGCGGACGAGATTCTGGCCGCGACCGATCGGCAGGGCGTCGACGTCGTGCTCAACTCCCTGCCCGGCGAGGCGATCGCCAAGAGCCTGTCGATCCTGCGCGCTTACGGCCGCTTCCTCGAGATCGGCAAGACGGACATCTATCAGAACCGCATGATTGGCCTCTTGCCGTTCCAGGATAACCTGTCGTACTTCGCGATCGACCTGGACCGCATGCTGCGCCAGCGCCCCGAGTACATTCAGGTATTGTTCGCCGACGTGATGCGGCATTTTGAAGCCGGCGAATACGAGCCGCTCAACTTCACGCGATTCGAGACGGAAGGAACGATCGACGCGTTTCGCTATATGTCGCAGCGGAAGAACGTTGGTAAGGTCGTAGTCGCGATTGCGGATTGCGGCACCCAGAGGGTACCCGGGATTGCGGATTCCGAAAGCCAATCCGAAATCCGAAATCCGAAATCCGAAATTTCCACGATCCGGCGCGATGGTGCTTACCTGATCACTGGCGGACTAGGCGCGTTGGGTCTGCGCGTCGCCCGCTGGCTGGCGGTGCAGGGTGCCGGCACGATCGCGTTGCTATCGCGTCGCGGTCCATCGGAAGACACGGAAGCCGCGCTCAACTCGATCCGAGGACTGGGGGCTCGCGTCGTTGTTCTCAGCGGCGATGTTGCCGATGCGGAATCGCTAGGAGCCGCGCTGGCCCAACTTCCGCACGATGCCCCGCCGCTGCGCGGCGTCGTTCATGCAGCCGGCGTATTGGCCGACGGCGTGTTGGTCGATATGTCGCTCGATCAATTGGATCGGCCGATGGCGCCGAAAGTTGCGGGCGCGTGGAATCTACACACAGCGACGCTTAAGCAACCGTTGGATTTCTTCGTCCTGTTTTCCTCGGTGGCCAGCGTGTTGGGCTCCCCAGGCCAGGCGAACTACGCGGCCGGAAATGCATATCTCGATGCCTTGGCCCACGCTCGCCGCGCCAGTGGCTTGCCGGCAACCGCGATTAATTGGGGCCCGTGGGCCGGTTCCGGCATGGCGGCCGAAGCGGGTCGTAGCGATGCCGTCAAGTCGCGCGGCATGGCGCTGATCGAACCCGAGTACGGGTTGGCGTTAATGGAAAAGATTCTGCGGACGGACGTCGCGCAGGTCACCGTGATGGACGCTCGGTGGGACGACATGTTACGGCTTTTGGGTTCGCGCCGCCCCGCGCTGTTGGATCGTATCGCAGCCGACGTTCAGATTACAGGCGCGGAGTCGACCGATAGTCGCGTTGACCACGCGTTTCGCAAACAGCTACTGGAATCGGACGAAGCGGCCCGACAGACGCTCGTGCGCGATTACATCCGTGCGGAACTGGCTCGGATCATGGGCATTGAGCCGGCCGGTCTCGAAGTCGATCAGCCGCTCAGCACGTTCGGTCTGGATTCGCTGTTGGCGCTGGAGCTCAAGAACAACTTGGAAGGGCGGCTCGATTTCACGCTGCCGATGGCCAAGCTGATGGAAGGGCCAAGCATCGAGTCGCTGGCGACTGAAACAGAGCGATTGTTGTCCGCTTCGGACTCCGAAGCCGGTACGGTCGGGCTGGTTGGCGATGAACGCTGGGAGCCACTGTTGGCTTTGCGTCCGACCGGCACGCGGCCTCCGTTTATACTATTGCCGGCGCTCGGTGGTGACGTGCGCTGCTATAGCGACCTCGTGCAGCACTTCGGCGACGACCAACCCGTCTATGCTTTCCGGCCGCGCGGCGTCGATCAGGAGTTGCTGCCGCACGCCACGATCGACGAAATGATCGCCGACTACCTGACGGCGCTTCGCGAGTTGCAGCCAGCCGGTCCGTATTACTTGGGAGGATGGTCGACCGGCGGCATCTTTGCGTTCGCGCTCGCGGAAGCGTTGGAGCGCGCCGGCGACGAAGTCGCATTGCTCGGGCTATTCGATACGCCATTGCCTTCGATCTGCGACGACGTCGACGTGGAGGATGACGCCCGTTTCCTCTGCAATCTGATTAACTACGCTAATCGCTTTTCGGGCAGCGACATTCAATTGAGTTACGAGGAGCTGGCCACGCTCGAACCAGCGGAACGATTCCCGACCGCGTTGGCGGAAGCGCGGAAGCGGGGCATCATACCGGCAGAGACGCCGGAAGCGTTCGTCCGACGGTTGGTTCACGTTGGAAATGCAAACGTGCGCGTGCTCCAGGGTTATGAGCCACAGCCGAATTCTGCGCCGACCTTGTTGTTCGTACCGCGAACCAAAGGTGGGCTGGCCGAGGTGTCCGGACAACTACTTTCCGCTAAAGTCGACAACGGCTGGTCGACCGAAATCGGGCAAGCGGTCGAGCTGCACGAAGTGCCGGGCGATCACTTCACGATGATGCTACAGGAGGGCGCATCTCGCCTTGCGGAGGAGCTTTCGCGTCGCATCGCACGGCCGCTAGCGGCGGGCATTGGTACGCGTCGGTCGGCAACGTGAGCGTGGCGCGTATCGGCGGACTCACAGCGGCAAGTGACCAGCATATTGTGCTAGCACCGCCCGCCCGACGCAAAATTCTTTACGAAAGGCGTCCTTTCTCCTGACCTTCCATTTTGCCGCGGTACGCGTTTCGCAATGTCCAGTGCCGTCGACTTCCGCTTTGCTTCCTGCGAATTCGGGCCCAGCCGAGGCCCAGGAAGCCTTTTCACTCTACGGCAGGGGCATCGGCCCAGCCCGTGCGTGCCGGACAGCGAGAGGAGTCTTGAGTTCACTTGTCTTTAATACCGACGAAATATTAAAGCAGACTCACCTCGTTGGCGCGCTTGGCAGCACCTAACCCGGGCCGGACAATGCTTACGCAACAAGTGTACTTGGCCTGGCTGCGGTTCCGATTGCGCCGTTTTGTTTCCAACACGCGGCGCGCGCGTGCTATCCAGCAGGACGCGCTAATGCGCAAGATTGCGCGCAACGCGGCCAGTGACTTCGGTCGCGACCATGGATTCGCGTCGATTCGTACGGCGTCCGACTTTCGCCGGCAGGTGCCGATTCTCACCTACGAGGACCACCATCCGTACATGCTGCGCGTGCTGCAGGGCGACGTCACGGCGCTGTTCGCGGCCGGCACGCGCGTGCTGATGTTCGCCATGACCTCGGGCACCACGGGCGATCCCAAGCGGCTGCCGATTACCGCGGAAATGTTCCGCGAATATCGGGCCGGCTGGCTGATTTGGGGCGCGGGAGTATACGGCGACCATAGCGACCTGATGCGCAAGAAGACGTTGCAACTCACGAGCGACTGGCAACTATCGCAAACGCCATGCGGCGCGCCGTGCGGACAGATCAGCGGCTTAGCCGCCACGACGCGACCGCGAATCACCCAACGGATGTTCCTCCCGCCACCTGTTGCGACGCGCATTCACGACTCGGCCGCCAAGCACTATACGGCGTTGCGATTCGCCCTTGCGACGCCCGACGTGGGCATGATTATCACGGCAAACCCCAGCACGCTGGTCGAATTCGCGCGCCGCGCGGACCATCAGCGCGAGGCATTAATTCGCGACATCCACGACGGCACGCTGTCGTGTACAATTCCCGCGGACGTGCGCGATGCGCTCTCCCAACGAATTGCCCGTCGAAATCCACAGCGGGCCCGTGAGTTGGATCGCGCCGTCGAATCGCACGGCGTGCTGTTGCCCAAGCACGCCTGGCCCGGGCTTTCGGTCATTGCGGTTTGGACGGGCGGATCGGTCGGCGTATTTCTCTCGCAACTCGCGGAGCTGTACGGCGACACGGCCGTTCGCGATCACGGCCTCTCGGCGAGCGAGGGCCGAATGTCGATCCCGCTCGCGGACGGAACCTCGGCCGGCGTGTTGGATTTCTATCATCACTACTTCGAATTCATCCCGGTCGAAGAGTACGATTCGGCGTCGCGCACCGTGCTCGAAGGTCACGAGCTCGAAGTCGGGCGCGACTATTACATCGTTCTCACCACTTCCGGGGGCTTGTACCGATACGATATTCACGACGTGGTACGCTGCGTCGGTTTCGAGGGCCAGGCGCCGCTGGTGGAATTTCTCAACAAGGGAAAGAGCTTCTCGAATCTCACCGGCGAAAAGATTAGCGAGCACCAGGCGATTCGCGCCGTCGAGAAAAGCTTTCGAGAGCTGGAACTGCCGCTCGACGTTTTCACACTGGCCCCGCTCATGGAGCAGCAACCGCGGTACGTGCTCTTGGTCGAGCGGCCCGTACATAAAGGCCGGGCGGCCGAATTGGCGGCACACGTCCAGGCGAACCTGGCGCAGCTCAACGAGGAGTATGCTTCCAAGTGCGCCAGCACACGGCTGCTGCCGGTCGAAGTGCGCGAAGTCCCCGCCGGCACGTGGGTCGAGCTCCGGCGGGAGCGTACCAGACACCGCGGCAACTTTGAAGAGTATAAGCACCCATGCCTCGTTGGTGAGCTCGACTTCGTCGAGCGCTTTGCCAGCGGCCACGTCGATTTCGCAACGCGAGCGCCCAGCGTATCATTGCCGGGGTTGCCGCTCGGCGACATGACACAACCGGCGTCCACTTCCTAACGCGACGTCACTTCGCTCCGCGGCGTCCATGCGCATCCGTCAATTTACCGCGCACGTCGTTCGCCTGAGTCTCAAACGGGCGTTCAGCCATGCCTCGGCAACGCGCCGCGAGAGCAAAAACGTGCTCGTGCATTGCGAGCTGGCCGACGGAACCACGGGTTGGGGCGAAGGCGTGCCACGGAGCTATGTGACGGGCGAGACGCCGGCCGGCTGCGTCGCCCAACTCGCCAGCACGCCGCTGGCGGAGCAACTTTCGGCCGATTGCAACTCGTGGCCGGACGTCATTCGACTGTGCGAACAGTTCGCGCCCGCGGCCGAACGCGATGACCCGCGCGGCTGCTATGGCAACGCGCTGCGCTGTGCCGTGGAGCTCAGCATTCTCGATGCGTTCGGCCGGTTGTTCAGTGAGCCGTTGAGCGAAGTGTCGCAGCATTTTTCGCCGGCGAAACCAATTCTCGCCCAGCGGTCCATGGCGCGGTACAGCGCTGTGATTGATTCGGGAGCAGCATCTCTCTGGCGTAAGGCACTGATTCGCAGGGTATACGGTTTTCACGATTGCAAAGTAAAAGTCGGTTCGAGGGGCGATGGCGACGTCGAGCGCCTGCGGACGATTCGTCGGTGGATCGGCCAGCGCATGGATCTGCGGCTCGATGCCAACGAAGCCTGGCATGCCGACGAGTTGCCCGCAAAAATGGCCCCATTGCGAGCGTTCAAAGTCAGTTGTATCGAGCAGCCGGTGCCGCACACGGAAGTGGAAGCGTTGAGCGAGTTGCGCAAGCAATTCGACGTGCCGGTGATGCTCGACGAGTCGCTCACCAGCATGGCTGACGCCGAGGCGGCGATCGCCGGGCAAACGTGCGATTTGTTCAACATTCGGTTGTCGAAATGCGGTGGCTATCTGGCCAGCCTGCGACTTGCGGCCGTGGCACACGCCGCGGGAATCGGCTATCAACTTGGCTGCCACCCCGGCGAAACGGGCGTGCTCTCCGCGGCCGGGCGACATTTCGCCTGCTCCGTGGCCGGCATCCGTTATCTTGAGGGATCGTACGATCGCCACGTCTTCCGCCGGCCGCTGACGAATGAAGACATGACGTTCGGGTTCGGCGGCCGTGCGCGGGCGATTACTCGCCCAGGGCTTGGCGTAACGATGAACGAAGCGACTCTCGAGAAACTGATCGTTTCGCGACAGGAATTTGCGATCGCGTGACGCCACGGCTCGCTGGCCCAGTTGAATTCCGTGTCCAGCACTCAGCCCAGAATCGAGTTCTACAACGCGGCCGACGGCCGCCGACTGGCCGTTCGCGTCTGGAGGACAAACGAGTCGCCGCGAGCGCAGGTCGTCTTTCTGCACGGCATCAGCAGCCACGGCGGTTGGTACGTCCGCGGCAACGAGTCGCTTGCCGGTGCCGGATTCCAGGTTCATTTTCTCGACCGACGCGGTTCTGGCCTCAATACCGAAGATCGCGGAGACGTGGATCATTGGCAGACGTGGATTGATGATGTGGCAATCTACTTGGAACAACTTGGCGAGTCGCAATCGAAGCCCGTCGTGCTGTGCGGCATTAGTTGGGGCGGCAAACTGGCGGTAGCGGTGGCTCGCCGTCACCCCGAGCTGACGGGCGCCTTAGGCCTTATCTGTCCGGGACTGTATTCGCCGTTTGAGCCGGGGATCGTGAAACGACTGGCACTCGCGGCGCCAGTGACGACTCGCGTGCAGCGCCGTCGCGTCGCAATCCCGCTGCGTGACCCGGAGTTGTTCACAGATAATCCGCCCTGGCGCGCGTTCATTGCGAGCGATCCGCTCACGTTGCGTGAAATTACATGGCGGTTCGCACGCGAGGATCGTGAGCTCTCGCGGTACGCTCGTGAGAGCGCGCCGTTTCTCACTCAACCGCTGCTGCTGATGCTGGCCGGACGCGACCGCATCATCGATAACCGGCGGGTACGCGACTTTTTTGCACGCGTCGCCAGCGAAAACAAGTCGTTGATCGAATATCCCAGCGCGGCGCACACGCTTGAATTCGAGCCCGATCCGCAGCCGTATTTCAACGACCTGGCCAATTGGATCGGGCAAACGGCAGTCGCGAAGCAATAAGCTCACTAAAGGCCGTGGGGCAGACATTCTTCTTGTCTGCCCCACATTCTCCAATCCCCGCAGTATTTGGCAGGTGCTTAAAATTCCCCTCCCTAATTCTGCGCACCTGTCGCGGAATTGAGACAGGTGCATCGGCGGCGTACAGTCGCGTTTTTTGACGAAACCAGCGTGAGAGCGCGCACGCGCAGCCCAAGTTCACACTCGGCGAACGAGAGCGCGGCTAAGAACGATTTGTCAAACAGCAAATGCACGGTGGCAACGATGAACGTAGCACAACTGGCAGAGGATTTCAGCAACGATTTTTGGCCACTGTCGAAGCGGCCAAGCGAACCCTCGTAATCTCCGGAAGGGGACACAAGGGGACCGTTCGGTGTGGGGCCATCGGCGAGAATTTTGTGTGGCATTTGCGCAGCGTTATGAGTGTGTAGGCGGAGCGTGTCGGCATTTCTGGTGATGCGCGCAACGGTAGCGCAGTTTGCGAGGGAGGGAGACCTTCAGTCGGGACCATGTGCGGGGTCGGGCTTCGGCCGTGAGCTCAGCCGAACGGAGACCCGCGCATAACGGGGAATGGCGGTCATTATCATAACTGAAACAGTCAAGAAATGTCTCACGCAAAGTCGCAAAGGCGCAAAGAGTACGAAGAAGACCAAGTCTTGAACAGGAGTTAACAGAGACAACAGAGCCTTTGACGCTGCTCTGTTTCCTCTGTTGCCTCCTATTCAAGAAC
>JAKEIB010000362.1 GCA_022614705.1 Planctomycetota bacterium
CTGGCGAGTTCAGATCGTGTACACGCATTGTCGAACGCAACTTGTTGAAATCCTAAGAGTTAACCGAAGTCACTCCGGCGTTAGCCGGACAGTAGTGATGTATCATTGCAACTCTTAAGCCTGAGTCGGTGACTTGCGAAAACGGGCCGTTCGAGTGTGGACTTAAATCAACGTTTCCCCTTCGTGCCCTTAGTGCCTTCGTGGTCCGATTCAGCATTTCCGTCGGACCAAAATCGATGGCCGGTGAAGTGGATGAAAACGTCTTCCAGCGTGGGTTTGCCGAGGTTGATGGATTCGACGCGGTCGGGGAACGCTTCCACTAATTTTGGTATCCATTCGTGTCCGTTGGGCAACTCGAGTCGCACGGAGCCGTCGACCACTTTGGCCGGGACGTTGAAGCGCTGGTCGATCTCGCCGGCGAGGAAATCGGGGGTGCCGGTGCGGATCGTGATCGCGTCGCCGCCGACGGCCGACTGCAGCGCGGCCGGCGTGTCGAGGGCGGCGAGCTGGCCGCGGTGCATGATCGCGATGCGGTCGGCGACTTGTGCTTCATCGAGCAAGTGCGTGGTGAGCACGACCGTGACGCCCGTCTCGTCGCGGACCTGCTTCAGGTATTGCCACACGTCGCTTCGCGCGCCCGGGTCGAGCCCGGTCGACGGCTCATCGAGCAAAAACAATCGCGGTCGGTGCAGCATGCCCTTGGCCAACTCGACTCGCCGCCGCAGGCCGCCGGAGAGTTTTTCGACCAAGTCGCGTTTGCGATCGGCGAGGCCGAGGCGCATGAGCATCTCGTCAGCGCGTGTGCGCAGTTCACGACCGGCCAGGCCGTACAGGCGGCCGTGAAAGACGACGTTCTCCATCACGGTAAGCTTCTTATCGACGCTCGGCGCTTGGAATACGACGCCGAGCTGCGCGCGGATCGCATCGGCCTCGCGCCGCAGGTCGTAGCCCAGCACGCGCACGTCGCCTTGTTGGACGGGGATCAGCGTCGAAAGCACGCGAAACAGCGTCGTCTTGCCACTGCCGTTGGGGCCGAGGATTGCGAAGATTTCACCACTGGCGACACTCAGCGACAGGTCGGAAATTGCTGAGTGCTCGCCATACCGATGGGCGAGATGCGCGATATCGACGGCAGGCAAAGTGGACATTCGGGCATTTCGCGATTAATGGTGCGCTGCGAGGCGCGTGGATTAGGAACTAGGCACGACCCGGGCACCGCCCGGAGGGTGGTCCGGTCGCCGGGACCGAACCAGCATTCCCCGGCGACCCGTTGGGGTCGCGGCTAATCAACTCACAACTGCAATAACTAATGCGGGCTGTCGTGCGACATCTCTTCTTCCGCCGCCTCGGCTTCCGCGTGTTCGATGGCCGGCGGGTCGGGCGCGTACAGCAGGCGCTCGTACGAGTAGCGCGCGAATCCGTTGTTTTGCCGCCAGCCGATGTCCGGCACGAGCATCAGCGTCAGGAAGATCGACATGAACGTGGCGGGGATCGTCAGCACCCATTTCCAGTTCGCTTCCCACAGCAAGTGCATGAAGAACATGATCACGAGCATCGCCTTGGTACACGAAACGGCCACCATGAACGCCCAGGCCACGTGCTTGCCAAACGGCCAGTAGCTGGAATACGTAAAGAACGAGGCGCCCGTCAGCACGCACAGCGCAGCGAACACGATTAAATACTTGCCGATGCCACCGTGATCGATATGCTCCTGGCTATCGTGGCGGGCCTGCTGGTCGTGGTCGTGTGGATGGCTGAACTGCGTCATGACAAATGCTCGGGTAGAGGCAAATGTTGGGTAAGTTGTTAGTTGTTAAATCAGTTTCTGAACAACTATCTACGAACCACTATCAACTAACTAAAACAAATACAACAACGGAAACAGAAAAATCCATACCAGGTCGACGAAGTGCCAATACAGGCCGATGTTTTCCACCAAGTTCGCGCGAGCTCGGTCCAACGTAATGAATAGCATCAAGGCAAACACAATGAGTCCCACCAGTACGTGCAGGGCGTGGAACCCGGTGAGCAGGAAATACGTGCTCGCCCACAGCGGTCCGCCGGGAATCATGATCGGCAGGCGGAGCCAGGGATAGCGGTCGTTGAAACCTTGAGCGTGGCCCGCATCGTGCGACTCGCCATCCTGCGGAGCGTTCTGCTGGAACGCGACCAGCCGCATTACGGCGCTTTCGGGCACGGCGCCGGCCGCGGCGGCGTGGGCCACACTGTTGTGGTCGTGTGGCGGGTAGATGGCGAACGCCAGTTCCATCGCCTTGATCCGGCCTTGCTCGGAAGCCGGCTCGTTTCGCATCGCGAGCTCGGCGTCGTCGACCATTTTGCTGATTTCATCGATCGGCTTGCGAATCGGCTCGTTCTTTTGGGTGAATTCGGTTCGCAGATCATTCAGCCGTTGGCGCACGGCGGCCACGTAGTAAAGATCCGCCTTGTCGTGAACCAGGCCGTGCGGTTTCGTTGGATAAATGCCGTGCGAGAATTTCTGCTGATACTCGTACGCCTTGACACCGAGGAACACGCCGCCGAGCAGTAACGTCAGCAGCAGGAACCCCTTGGCCTTTGTCGTCTGGCTCATTTTGGCCGCTTCGAGGGCGAGGACGATCGTCACGCTGGAGCAGATCAGCACGAAGGTGTTGAACGCGCCGATCGGCTCGCTCAAGTGAACGTCGTGCGGCGCGGGCCAGGCGATCGCCCCGAAGCGGAGCACGATGTACGTGCCGATCAGGCCGGCGAAGAACATGATCTCGGTCGACAGAAACAGCCACAAGCACGTCTTGCCGTTCGGAATCGGCAACGCGGGCTGGTAGGCGAACATTGGAGTATGGGAATGACTCATATTCAAGTTGATGGTTAATAGTCGGTGGAAGGCTTGCTCTTTGCAACTATCCACTTACGACTAACAACTAACAAATCCTCTAAATTGCGACCATTAATAACAAACCCATCCAGCAAATCAGGTATGCAAGACTAGCGCGGAGCAGGCGACGCGCGGTGCGATCATTGCGATCAAGCAAAAACATCGTTGCCGCGGCCACTTGGAAGGCGCCAAGCACCAAGGCCCAGCCAAAGTAGACTACCGGGCTGCCAGCCTGGGGCCCGAGTGCGGGAACCAGGCTGACGGGAATCAATGACAGCGCAGCGACAACCGCTTGTGCGCCGGCGCGCAGGCCGGTTGGATCAACGACGGTGAGCATCCGCTGACCGGCGCGGGCATAGTCCGTTCGGTACAGCCAGGCGATTGCCATGAAGTGCGGGAACTGCCAAAGGAACATTACGGCTACGAGCGACAGCGCGCGGACGTCGATCGCCGCGCCGGTGGCGGTCCAGCCGATGAGAATCGGCAACGCGCCGCTGGCGGCGCCGACGGCCGTGTTGAGCGGCGTGCGCGTTTTCATGGGCGTGTATGCGAGAACGTAAATCAGCCATGTGGCGAGCGCCATGCCGGCCGCTGCAAGATTCGCGCCAACAGCAAGCGCCGTTAGGCCGCCAATCAGCGTCGCAGCGCCGAACAGAAGCACCCGCCGCGACGTGAGCCGGCCAGCGGGCAGCGGGCGGTTGGCGGTGCGTGGCATTCGGGCGTCGGTTGCTCGCTCCCACCATTGATTGAGTGCACCGGCGCTTGCCGCCACCAGCCCTGCACCGAACACTGTTGCCAGCAATACGACTCGGTCCACTCCCCAGGGCGATGCAAGGTGCGCGGCGACGATCACCGTGACCAGCTCCATCGCGACAATGCGTGGCTTGGTGAGTTCGACGTAGTCGGCCGCGCGCACGAGCCAAGCGCGACGTGTGCGGGCGTCGGCCAACGCGGCGATTTCGGCGGCGGTCGTGAGTCGGCTCATACGGCGGCCTCCCATCGTCGCGAAACTGCGTCTCTCGCGGCGGAAGCGAAAGGCAGGAGCCGTTGGCCGAATAATGCAAGCGCTAACGATGTCGCCAGGAGAAGCGATCCGGCCGCGACGTGTGCGGTAATTATGTGAGTCTGCAGCCAGCCACCGTCCTGGACGGCGACGCTACCTGTGGATATCCAATCGGACACCCATGCGGGCACGGAAAATTTCACGATCCAGGTGCCGGCGCCGAGGGCGAGCTGTACCGCGACGAGGCCGGCGAGGATTATCGCTAAGCCGCCAAGCGGTTTGATCGTTCGCGCGTGGGACAGCACGAACCAGGCGAGCAGCGCAACGTGCAGCGTCACTGCGGCGGCAAGAAACAAGTGAAATCGCACCGCCAGCACAAACGCACCCGGCTCGGCGGCGACTGGCACGTGTCGCAGCACGGCACCGACTACGATTTGCAGATAGACGAGGATGCACGTCACGAGCGCAAGACGGCGGATGTAGCCGGCGGAGGGCGGTACGGCGGATGATTCACGGAGCCACCAGCAACGCGATGTGAATACCACCATCGCCACGGTGACGGCAAAGAACAACGGGCCGGTGCAGCCGTGGAGCATGGCGAGTGTGCGCTCGTCGAATCGCACGCGCATGCCGCCGAGCACGCCTTGGAAGATGACTAACGCCAGAGCGGCGCCGCCCAGCCAGCGCATCCAACGGCGGTCGTCGCGTCGCCACAACAAGGCAAGCAATACAATCGTCATCATGCCGACCATGGCGCCTAGCAAGCGATGCCCGTGCTCGACGAACAGGTCCCAAGGACCCGTGAGCCACGTCGTCCACGGGTAAAGGAACAGGTTATAGCCATAGGTGCTCGGCCAATCGGGGACGGCCATGCCGGAATCGGTCGTCGTCACCAGACCGCCGACCCACAAGAGCGGGAACGTCGCGCAAGCGAGCGCAATGGCCCACCGATGCGGCCAAGGCGATGCGGGATGGGTGAAGTCCGGGTTCATATCTTATGGCCGCGAAGAGGCAAAAAATGCACGAAAATATTTTTTTGGTAAAGGTCTGGGCTACTGGTTTCTGATTCGTGGCGCTAAGCCGCAAGCGGACTGTTTTTGTGTTTCTTCGTGACTTTTTGTGGCAATTCTAATGGCCGCTTGGCGATTGCGGCGTGTCCTTTTGTGGCGGCGGTTGGGTTTGCGGGTAGTAATCGGTGTCGACTTCCGGCGAGCCGTACTCGTACGGCCCGCGGTAAATCACCGGTTGGAAATCGAAATTACCGTGGCCGGGCGGGCTCGGCGCCTGCCATTCAAGCGTGTTCGCGTGCCACGGGTTTCGGCCGGCGGGCGGGCCGAAGAAGATACTGTAGAAAAAGTTCACGATGAAAATGATCTGCGTCCCGACCATCAGGATCGCGCAGATGGTGATGAATTGATTAAGCGGCAGCAAGTGGCGGAACGTTTCGTAGTGGTACGGATCGGCCAGCCGGCGCGGGAAGCCGACAACGCCCAGAATGTGCATCGGGTAGAAAACGCAATTGAGGAAGATGAACGTCAGCATGAAGTGGAGCTTGCCCCAATTGTCGTTCATCATGCGGCCGAACATCTTCGGGAACCAGAAATAGATGGCCCCGAACACGGCCATCGCGGTGCCCGCGAACAGCACGTAATGGAAATGGGCGACGATGAAATACGTGTCGTGAATGAAAATGTCGACCGGCGTGGCCGCCATGAAGATGCCGGACAGGCCGCCGATGATGAACATCGACACGAACGACATCGCGAAAAGCATCGGCGTCGTGAACTGGATCTTCGCGCCCCAAATCGTGCCCAGCCAGTTGAACACCTTAATCGCGCTCGGCAAGGCGATGAACATCGTGGCCACCATGAACGTCATGCCGAGCACGGGGTTCATGCCCGAGACGAACATGTGATGCCCCCACACGATAAAGCCCAGCCCGGCGATGCCGGCGATCGAATACACCATCGGCTTGTAGCCGAAAAGCGGCTTGCGGGCGAAGCAGGCAATGATGTCGGACACCATGCCCATCGCCGGCAGAATCATGATGTACACGGCCGGATGGCTGTAGAACCAGAACAAGTGCTGCCACAGGAGCGGCTGCCCGCCGCCGCTGGCGCGAGCCGCGTTGTTCGCGGTCCAGCCTTCGGGGAGGAAAAAGCCGGTTCCCAGCGTGAGGTCGGCCAGTTGCATGAAGCCGGCGGCCGTCAGCACGGGCAATGCGAAGGCTTGCAGGATCGCGGTGATGAACATCGCCCAAATGGTCATCGGCAAGCGAAACATCGACATGCCGGGGGCGCGCATCTGGATGATCGTCGTCAGGTAGTTCACCGAGCCCATCATTGAAGCCACGCCGACAGACGTCAGACCGATGAGCCATAGCGCCTGGGGAGTCATCGTCAACGACAGCGGCGGGTAGGACGTCCAACCGGCGCCGGGCCCTCCTTCCACGAAAAAGCTCGCGCCGAAGGCCAAGAACGCCGGCCACATGAACCAGTAGCTCATCATGTTGAGCGTCGGGAAGGCCATGTCCTCGGCCCCGATCATCAGCGGAATCAGGAAGTTGCCAAACGCGCCGGCAAGAATCGGGATGATCACCAGAAAGATCATCACCGTGGCGTGCATCGTGAACAGCATGGTGTATGTTTCGGGCGCGATCTGCCCGCCATACTCCGAGAACAACAGCTTGCCGAGGATCGGCATTTCCGCCCACGGGTAGGCGAGCTGCCAGCGCACGCCGAGGGCCAGCAAGCCGCCGATAAAGAACCACAGCAGCGTGCTGAACAGGAACTGGATGCCAATGATTTTGTGATCGCGCGAGAAAACGTACGTCGAGAGGAAGCTACCCGTGTGGGCATGCTCGACGTGCTCGTGCGCGTGGGTGTCTACGGTGACGGTGCTCATTTCAATGTCGAGTCGAATCGCAATCTATCGGTCACAAGCGAGCCCGCCGGCGGCGGGCCCCGCTATTCTTCCTCCGTCTCATTCGCCGGGACGGTTCGGGTCTTTTGATCGGCGATCTTTTCCTTAAGCCAAGCATCGAACTCGCTGCGCGGCTCAAACGTCGCGCGGCCTTTCATTTTGTAGTGCCCCCAGCCGCAAAGTTCGGCGCACACGATGTCGTACCGGCCCGTGTCACGCGCCTTGAACCACATGTATTGCTCCATGCCAGGCACCACGTCTTGCTTCATCCGCAAGTTGGGCAGGAAAAAGCTGTGCAGCACGTCGGCACTCTTGATGATCAGGAGCACTTCCTCGCCCGATGGAAAGTGGATGTCGCCATCGACTCGCACGATGTCGTCGCGCGAGTGCAGTTTGCCGTCGGGGCCGGGGTAACGGACGTCCCAATTAAATTGCCGGCCGGTGATCTCGGCCGTGACCGGAATATTCGGCCGGCGCATCTTGGCGTCGGCCCAGGCGTTCATCTGGTAGATGGCGATAAACAGCAGCGTCACGGCCGGCAGAATTGTCCACACGACTTCCAGCGTGTGGCTGCCGTGCGAAAACTTCGCCGGTTCGGGGTTCGTGCGGGAGTCATACTTCCAGGCGAAGTAACACAGCGCCCCCTCCGTGGCCACGAAGATGATGCCCGTGAGCCACAGGATGAACATGAACAACTGGTCGATCACCCGACCGTGTTCCGAAATATCCTTGGGGAACCAGTGGTTGAAGTACGGCGCGACGACAAACGTCAGCACGCCGAACACCGGCACCATGAGGAACAGAAGGGCCCAAAAACGCTTCACAACAAACTCCTGCGCTGGACGCAGTCCTTATTTCTATTTCGGATTGCGGATTTCGGATTGTCGAAAAACAAATCCGCAATCCGCAAACCGAAATCCGCAATCAATTCACCGTTCTGACATTTACCCGCCGAACTTGCGGCTCGCTGATCGGTTCAAACGGCAACGACTGGATGTAATCGACGATCTGCCACATTTCTTGTTCCGTGAGCGTTCCCTGGCCGCCCGGCGCGGAGGGGCCGGTGGCGGGCATGCCCATTCCCGGAATGCCGGCGAACACGCGCCAGAACAGGTCAATGTCTCGGCGTCCGCCGCGATAGGTACCGTCGCGCAGGTTACGCGGGATCGCCCGTCGCGGCGTCAACATGTGCGCGATCAACTCGTTCCGCACGGCTAACTGCGCGACTTTTGTTTTTAATTCCTTCTCGGCTGCCGCCCTTTCGTCACCCGTCTTCTTTTTCAAATCCTGCTTGAGGCCCTTGATCTCGTCGGCCAACGCTCTCGTGTCGTCCTCGAACTTCACGGTGACGGCACTCCAATCGTCGTAGTTGTCCTGCTGGCCGTCCCCCAGGCCGGTTGGACCGTGGCACTTGACGCAATTTGCTTTCGCACCGAAGAACAATTCGCGGCCCGCATTGACGGACGCGGTGATTTCTTCGGCCGAGCGATCGGTAGGCGGAATGCCTTCTTCAGTCGGCACGACCACTTGTTCCACAACCGTATTCCAGCCTTCCATCACACCAGCCAGCAAATCGTTGACGATGATGTCCTTGAGTTCGGCATCGGTGGCCGGGTCAAGCGGCGCGTCCGGCTCGAGGCCTTCATCAAACACGTAGTTTTCGAGCGCGGTTTCCATCTGACCGCGCATGCTGAGGTACTTGACGTACTCCACTAGCGCGTCGACTTCGTCGGGAGGCAGTAGCGCGAAGGCAGGCATCGCGGTTGCCAGCACGCCGTTGAGGATGATGCGGCGGAGATCCTCGTCCGTTGGCTGCGCCGCGGTGAATGTGCCTTTGAACTTGAATAAACCGCGACGATAGTCGCGCGGATAGGGATTGAGGATCGCTGCGGTGGGACCCTGTCCGTCGCCCGAGATGCCGTGGCAATGGGCACAATGCCGGCGGTACAACCCGTGCTTGTCGCCGGCCTCGTTGCTCCACACAGGGCCGGCCGCCATTTTGAGCTTGCGCTCATCGAGGCCAGTCTCGGGCATGGCGAACGGT
This sequence comes from Planctomycetota bacterium, assembly GCA_022614705.1. Taxonomy (GTDB): domain Bacteria; phylum Planctomycetota; class Planctomycetia; order Pirellulales; family Lacipirellulaceae; genus JABDGM01. The sequence goes on from JAKEIB010000362.1 coordinate 8,842, forward strand.
GCGTCGGGCGTGCCAAACATGGCGCCCAGAATATCGGCAATCGCCTGCTGATGCTTCGGCGAAATCTCGTTCTCGGTCACCTTGACCATATCGAGCCGAAACGCGGGCGGCTCGGTCTGGCCGCAGCCCGTTAGGGCCACGATCGCGAAAATGCCAACAAATTTTGCGAGCGTTCGATAGGGCATGGCGGGATTTTTTTACCACGGAGGACTTGTTGCGGCTACGCCGCGCCAAGTCCTCCGTGGTTAAATAACTCTTCTATGTGCACGACTAACTGCGAAAGGCATTTGGCGGCACGATTACCTTGATTTCTCTTACTTCATCCGGCTGGAGAGTAACTTTGACGCGGCCTCGGTCGGACCACTTGAGGTCGGCGGCGTCGGGCGTCGCGCCGACGAGGCCGTTGCCGGCCTTCGCGCCGCTTTCGTGCCACACCTGGAACTCGATGGGCTCGCCGGCCGGCACGTTCGCAATTTCAAAATTGCCCTGGTCATCGGTCACGGCAAAGTAGCCGTTGTCGCGCATCAGCATGTGCGCGACCATCCAGGGGTGGATGCTGCAGCGGACCTCGATCGGCGTGGCTGCTTCTTTTTGCACCTTATATTGGGACGATCCGCCCTCGGGAATGATCGGGTTAAAGCCGGTGCCAAGGATGTTCGTGTTATGACCCGTGGGATCGCTGTTCTTGATGTCGATCGACTGGCCGACGGTGGCGCCGAGCACGTGCGTCAAAAACACGCAGTTCTTCTGATCGAAGACCACGGTACCGCCCCTCGACTTGGCCGAATCGTGCACGCGCGACGCATCGCGCAGATAAATCGCCACGTTCTTGATTCCGTGCGACGACGGGTCGACGACGAGCGTTTCCTCGGGCGGCACCTGGCCGTTGATGCTGCAGATGTTGTGTTCTTTGGTGACGTTGTACGGCTTCGGCGCGGGCGGATCGCCGTCGAACACAAACTGGCCGCGAATGGTGGCCCAGCCCGTTCCCGTCGATTCGTCCGCCGTTACTTCTTCACCGGCGGCACCACCAGCTATGAGCGCTTCGCGAAAAGTGCTCGCGGCAGCGAGGTTGGCTCTGGGGCCGCGGTCGACGTCGCCTTGGCAGCCGGTGAACGCCAAGGCGCACAGCGTGCCAAGCAATACCGAAAAGGCGATTGAATGTGGTAAGTATTTGCTGACTAACATCACTACTGTCCGGCTAACGCCGGAGTGACTTCGGTTAACTCTTAGGATTTCAACAAGTTGCGTTCGACAAAGCGTGTACACGATCTGAACTCGCCAGCA
>JAKEIB010000363.1 GCA_022614705.1 Planctomycetota bacterium
GGCGGGCAGCCGGGCACGTACACGTCCACCGGCACCACCAGGTCGACGCCCTTCACCACGTGGTAGCCGTACTTGAAATACGGCCCGCCGCCGACCGTGCACGCCCCCATCGCGATCACGAACTTCGGATCGGGCATCATGTTGTACAGCCGGCGAACGCGACTCGCCATCTTATAAGTCACCGTGCCGGCCACGATCATCAAGTCCGCCTGCCGCGGCGTCGCGCGAAACGCGCCAGCGCCGAAGCGGTCCATGTCAAACCGGCTGGCCCCCGTGGCCATCATCTCGATCGCACAGCAGGCTAACCCGAACGTCAGCGGCCAAACGCTCGATTGCCGCGCCCAGTTGATCGTCTGCTCGACCGTCGTCGTGATGACGTTTTCCTCAAACCGCCCTTCAATCCATGGTTGTGACATTATTTCGCTCGCGTAAGTTAGGCTTTCTAGCCTGACACTCTCTTATTCAACTTGTTGCCGCAAAGGTCAGGCTGGAAAGCCTAACCTACATGATTCTCCGCTACGTGCTACTCGGCGTGAAGGTGCAGCAGTTCGCGCCATCTAACCGGCACTCAGTCAGCCGCATGTTCTCACCCAAGACCTCGGACAGCATCAACTTTTCCATCGTGCAAACGCCGCGGTCGCGCCTGGCCAATTCCGGGTACGGGCACGCCAGTGCGGTCAACACTGGCAACTCGCCCGAGGAGCTGACTTCAAACGGGATGTTTCTTTCACCCATCAGCTGTGAAAGCGCCGTCATGCGGTCCCCGAGTGTATCACCCGAAATATCGTCGCGATACCGCTCGACGAGCCGATTGGCGATCCGCTTCAACAAGCCGCGCCGAATCGCGGGGTCCTCGACGCTCTTCACTTCTTCCCACAGCACAATCGCCATGTCTGAGAAGTTGGTGCCGGCCGAGCGCTCACCCTTCTCGGTGAGCGAGTATCGGTGATTGGGCCGACCGCGCGTCTTCCGCTCCGTGCGACGCTCGATCAATCCGTCCGCCATCAGCCGTTGAAGCCGCTGACGAACGGCCGTCGCCGTCACCCCCATCTCCTTCACGAGGCTAGAAATAGTCGCCGCGCCTTCGCGACGCATGCAATCGAGCATCGTCTTGTCGGAAGTCCCAGTTTGAGTGCTCATCGAAGGTGGTCCTGTTCGGGTGCGCCCCAACTCCCTATCAATCCTACATGTTTCCACATTTTTGACAACCCTATATTTGAAAAATACAGATTTCTTCCTAACCCATGTTATACCAACAGCTTATCGTGATCCAATGTCATTCCGAGGTCCGCCGAGGAATCCAGCCGGACCCCTCGGAGGATCTCGGCGTGACAGAGCCAAGAGTCCGTTACGTCCGCGTCGTTCGATCGTGCACGACGTCTGCTAGCAAGGGAAATAATCGTCCACGACTGCACGGAACTCGGGCGGCGTCGTGACCTTCACAATCCGGCTGCGGAATTCGCGCGCCCCGGCGCGGCCTTGGGCGTAGCAGCAGGCGTATTTCCGCATCAGCAGCGAGCCTTTGGCATCGCCGAAGCGCTGGCAGATGAGTTCGAAGTGACGCAGCAGTAGTTGCCGCTCTTCATCAAGCGTCGGATCGGGCGGCACCGAATCGCCGCGCAGCGCCGCGGCCGCTTGTTGAAACAACCACGGCCTGGCCAGCGATGCCCGTGCGATCATCACGCCGTCGATGTCGTAGCGCCGAAACGCGTCCACGACCTTTTGCGCGGAATCCAAGTCGCCGTTGCCGATGAGCGGGATTCGTTTGAGGTGCGGCTTGATGGACGCGATATGGTCCCAGTCGGCCGAGCCACGAAACATGTCGGCCGCCGTGCGACCGTGGACCGTGAGCGCCGCCGCGCCGGCCCCTTCCACGACCTGAGCGATGTCGATCGCGTTGATTTGATCGCGCGTGCAACCGAGCCGGATCTTTGCGGTAACGGGCGTCGGCGCGCACGCCGCGACGACTTTCTCAATGATCGCGCCCATCCGCTCCGGCTCGCGCAACAGGTACGACCCGCTGTGCGCCTTCTGCACGACGTCGCGCACTGGACACCCGAAATTGATGTCCACGACGCTGACCCCGTACTCATGCGCCAGTCGCGCGCCGACTTTCGCCAACGTAAACGGATCGTTGTCCCACATCTGCACGGCCAGCGGCCGCGGCTCGTCCTTCACGCCCCATAGCCGATCGGGATTTTCGGCCGCCTGCTCCGTGAGCCAGATAAAACCTTTGGCGTTGACCATCTCCGTGGCCAACAGCCCTGCCCCTCCCAGTTCGCGCACGATTTGGCGGAACGCATAGTTCGTGTAGCCCGCCATCGGGGCTTGCAGAATTGGCGGATCGACCTTGAGCGAACCGATCCACAGCGGCGCGACGACGGGCGGCGGGCCGCTGTCAATAAGTGCGGCACCGCGATTGCGAATGCTGTCCAGATTTCTAGTTGCTGCGAGCGGCCCCATAGCAGGCCATTATTGCACGTCCGTCAACGTGGTGAAACCAACAGCGAACGTTCTTCGCGCCGTGGATTTGGCTTCACTTCCGCCGATGCAGGTTCGACCGACTCATCCAGCGTGGTGGCTCGCGACACGCTTTGGCCGGCCGGCTCCCAGCCCTCGTCGGCGAATGTGCGCGGCAGGACGGCCGAGTTTCGCGACTGCCGACCGGTCGCACCCGACGGCGAGCTAGGCCGCGTAGCGGTTGGCGGGACATCCACTTTGATTAACATGCCCACCAGCCGTTCGGCGCCAATTTCGCCCGGCGTCGACAGCTCGGTGTATCGAGCGATGCGACGATTGTAGTCACGGGCGATCTGTACGAATGCCCGCCGACGCAACGCCAACAGCTCTAGCGCGCGGAGCGTATCCGTCCCATCACCACTCTCGTTTTGCGCCACGGCGCCAATCCATTCCTGGGCGCGCTTCACCGCGTTGGCCGCGTCTTTCAGCTCGGCGTATCGCAACGGCAACAGGACGGCCAACTCCTGGGCTTCGACCGACGGTCGGCCCGCGAAGATTTGCTCGTAGTGACTCTGGTAGCTGCCGCAATGCGGAAGGTCGGCCGGCAGCGGCAGGCTTGTGTTGCCGCGGCCCATCATGCTGGCCAGTCGCCGCTGCGACGCCACGGCCGCCTGCCGCGACGTGCCCAAACGCACGACAAACTCCGATTCGGCCTGTTGCAAGGTCGCGCCCGCGCGCGGCATCAGCGACCGCAACTTGGCAAGCTCGCCTTGCTCGCGCAACCCGAGATAGTAGTCGGCCACGCTGGAACACAGGTCCCAATACGCCTCAACGCGCTGGGCCTGCTCCTGCCGCGATCGTGCGCCGACGACGACATCCAGGAGCGAGACGGAGCTACCCGAAAGTTGCGAGCCGGGCGGCGGGCTGAGCATTTGTTTCATCATCGCCGACGGTTTGATGCCGGTGGCGGGTACTGTGCTCGGAGCCGTCGCACCCGATTGCGACGCCGAGCTGCGATACAGTGATTGTCCGTCACTCGTCGGCGGTGGAGACGCCGTGGCGCCATTTGGTCGCCCCAATGGCTGATCGCCAGTCACCGGCGCACTCAGCTGCCGTGCGAAGGGGCTGCTGACGGCACCGGCGTTGTCGGATGGCGCGGAAGTGCGGGCCGGATCACCGGCAGGCGGTGGTTCGATTTTCGGAATCAGCCCGCTCTCGGAAGAGCTACCACCCGCGGGATTCGCCGCCGGCGCGCTGTTGCCGCCAGGCGAATTGTTGCCGGCAACTGGATAGCGTTCATTCGCTGAACGCACCTGACCAGCCAACACCAGCGCGATGAACAAAGCGGCAGTGGACATGACGGGCCTCCATGCGACGTAAACGACTGCAAGTTGACGAATGGGTGATGGCTTAACGATACGTTTTTTGAACAGGAGGCAACAGAGAGAACAGAGAAAGAAGAAATGATTGCTGTCCTTCCTCCGTTTCTTCTGTTTCCTCCTGTTCATATGTCCGTGTTTTGGTCGGCTAATCCAGTTCCTCTAACCAAACGCGCAGCTCATTTTCGTACTCGCTCGCCAGGTCGCCGCGGACGAGCGTTCGCTGGAACTCGGCGAGGCCTTCCGGGCCGGTGTCCGCCTGCTCGGCCGTGGCGTAGCGCAGCATCGGGTCCGGCGCGGTGAGCCGGCGGCAAATCATCATCAGCAGTTCGCTCTTCGTCACTTCCCGCGGCAGAATCTTGTGCAACCGCTGCGGCAGCTCGCGCTTGGCTTCCAGCAAGTTGCCGAATTCGCGAATACCGGCAAACAGCGGCCGGCCGGCCAACAGCTCCACCAGCACATAGCCCACGCTGGCCAGGTCCGAGCGCGGGCTGATCTCCTCGCGGTCCAAAATCTCCGGCGCCGCATACTGCGGCGTACACGTCTTGTCCTGCGGCATGTTGTTCAGGTCCACCGCCGAGCCGATGTCGATGATCTTCGCATTGCCCGTGCGCTTGACCATGATGTTCGACGGCTTCACGTCGCCGTGCACGATCTCTTCGCGATGCAGCGCGGCCAACGCAGCCAGGCACTCGCGAATGATCGCCACCGCCATGCCCGCCTTGAGGCGAATCCGCCCCTGCCCGGCGGTCGCGATCACGTTGTTGATGTAGTCCCAACGCCGTTGGCCAACCTTGGAGCGGGCCCGCTCGAGCATCTCCGGCGCGAGCAGCGAATCGAGGTCGTAGCCGTCGACCCATTCCATTTCGAGAATACGGATGCGGTTGCGCTCGATGAAGTTCTGCACGTCGAGCAGATTGTCGTGCTGAATCTGTGCGACGCGCGAGCTGACGTAGGCCATCCGCTCCATCGCCTCGCGATAGCTCCGCTCGTCGACGAACGCCTCGGGCGAGAAAAATTTCAACGCGACCGGCAGCGTGAAGTTGTCCGCCCCGCGACGCTCGCTCAGGTAAACGACGCCTTGCCCGCCCTTGCCGAGCTGCCGCTGCAGCCGCAAGTGCTCAGTCCAGCCGAGCTTCGGCTCAGCGAGGAGATCCTTGTAATGGTCGAGCAGCTCATTCACGCGCGGCTCGGCACGTTTGCCTCCTTGCGTGATCGTGCGAGTCTCATGCAACAGCGTGGTCGTCAAACCCATGATGTGACCTCGTAGGTGATTCGATCGAACTCCATTTCGCCGGCGGCAAACCGCCCAGAATGCCCCATTTTACGGCAATGCAGCCGAAAGTCACAACGGCTATGTTTAGACGTAAAAACACTACTGTCCGGCTAACGCCGGAGTGACTTCGGTTAACTCTTAGGATTTCAACAAGTTGCGTTCGACAATGCGTGTACACGATCTGAACTCGCCAGCA
>JAKEIB010000364.1 GCA_022614705.1 Planctomycetota bacterium
CCCAAAGCAAGCTCACACGTATGTCCAATAACCCTTCGCTAATTCGCGGCATCTTCTTCCGTTGTTGTGTTGCAGATTTTTTCGGATGAGCCATAGTCTCGTTGCTCAACGGCGTCGTGCGATTTAGAGAAACCGGTTTCGGTTTCGACAGCACCGCCGGTGTGCTGGCCACCACCGGCGGCACGAACGATATCTATGGCACCGTGCGCATTCAGGGAGCGGGCAGCACGATCGTCGTGGCGGGCGAAAGCACGGCCGTGTTTCACGATCCCGTGACGAACAGCGGCGGCGTGATCGAAGTGTTTCCCGGTTCGTCGGCCGTTTATTTGCAGGGCTTGACCACCACCGGCAGCGGTTCGGCGCTCTCGGTCCATCTGGCCGATCCGGATGAGGACCCCGACTTCGGTTCGGTCGAAGTGGGCGGCATCGCGGCGCTCGACGGCACGCTGCAAGTTCAGTTGGCTGCCGGATTTGTTCCCACTAACGGCGACACGTTTCAACTCTTGACGGCTGCCGGCGGCATCACCGGCTCCCTCAGCCTCGCGTCTGCGCCGCCGCTTTCGACCGGTTTGCAATGGAACCTCGATATCAATGCCACGACGGTCGTACTGAGCGTCGTTTCGACGGGCGACTACAACGGCAACGGCATTGTGGATGCGGCCGATTATGTCGTGTGGCGCAAAACGCTCAATCAAACTGGACCCGGCCTGGCTGCCGACGGCAACGGCAACGGCGTGGTCGACGTCGCGGACTATGACTTTTGGCGCAGTCGCTTTGGGAGTGTAGTCGGATCGGGTCTGGGAAGTAGTGCCCCAGTGCCGGAACCAGCGACCGTGACATTGTTGATGATCGGCGCGGCGTTCGCGCTGCGCCGCCGCGTCGACGAACTTCTCGGCCCGGGCAATTTTCGCCTGCAAGGCGCGGCGCCGAAATCAGCCCCACCACCCCACGCCGCCTACGGCCGGCGGCGGGCAATGGCGCGAAGTTGAACGTTCGCGGACTTTCTCCGCACGTCGCTGCGAGTATACTGGATGCAACAGGCAGCAATATCGCCTTGCAAACGACCGAAGCATGTTTGTCCCATGTTCGCAATGTGACGACGGGCTATCCGACGAAGAGTTTGAAGATCTCTTGGACGCGGCTGCGAGTAGCACCGATTTCTGGGACAATCCAGAAGACGACGCGGATTGGAATACGAATTAATGCCGCAAATTCATCGCATTCTCGTTACCGGCGGTGCCGGGTTTCTGGGCTCGCATCTGTGTGAGCGCTTGGTCGAACAAGGACACGATGTCATCTGCGTCGATAACTTTTTTACCAGCCAGAAGTCGAACGTCGCCCACCTTCTGAGCCAGCCCAACTTCGATCTGGTGCGGCACGACATTACCCAATCGATCGTGCTGGACGTGGATCAGATCTACAACCTGGCCTGCCCGGCCGCGCCAGGGCACTACCAATACAATCCGATCAAAACGATGAAGACATCGGTGCTCGGCGCAATCCACACGCTGGGCATCGCCAAACGCTGTCGCGCGAAGATTTTGCAGGCCTCGACCAGCGAAGTGTACGGCGATCCCGAGGTGCATCCGCAGCCGGAGTCGTACCGCGGCGCGGTGAACCCGGTCGGCCCGCGCGCGTGCTACGACGAGGGCAAGCGCGCCGCCGAGACGCTGTTTATGGATTACCATCGCATGCACCGGCTCGACGTGCGGATCGTGCGAATCTTCAACACCTACGGCCCACGGATGCACCCCTACGATGGCCGCGTGGTGTCGAATTTTATTCGCCAGGCGCTGCACAACGAAGACATCACGATCTTCGGCGATGGCAGCCAGACGCGCTCTTTTTGTTATCGCGACGACTTGGTCGAGGGCATGCTCCGCATGATGGACGCGCCGGACGATTGCGTGGGCCCGATCAATCTCGGCAACCCGGACGAGTTTACGATTCTGGAGCTGGCCAAGCTGGTGATCGAGCTAACCGGCAGCCGTTCTCAGATCGTGCACAAGGAATTGCCGACGGACGATCCGACGCGGCGTCGGCCCGATATCACCCTGGCCAAGAAGCACCTGGGCTGGTCGCCGCGCACGTCGCTCCGCGAGGGGTTGGAAAAAACAGTCGCTTGGTTCCGCACGATCCGCTGGGACGAATACCGTGCGCCGACGCCGAATTATTAGCGCGAGTTGTTTTGTCCGCAGATGACGCAGATGAGCACGGATCAAGCCAAGCCAAGCCAAATTCAATCCGCAACCAGACGTAAACCTCAGTTGATCCGTATTTTCATCTGCGGCTATCTGCGAAATCTGCGGACAAAATGGTATTGGGCGCGATCTTACGGCCACGATCGATGATCTACACCTCGCACTGCGCCCTCCCAAATCGACGGATACACGCAAACAGCATCAGCCCCAGTGCCGCGCCGCTGGCGTCGGCGAGCCAGTCCCAGATGCTGGCGACACGGCCGGCGAGCGGCTGCGTGACTTCTTCCAGCGCGCCGTACAGCGCGATCACGACCCAGGCCCAAACCAAGTGTCGAGTCATCAGCCGGCCGGCCGAGACTTGCCAGGTAATCGCAAAGATTACTGCCAAAACCGCGAACGCCGCCACGTGGGCGAACTTGTCAGCCGTGCCGCCGGAAAGCGGAATCCGCTCGATCGGCATATGTGAGCCGATGAACAGGGCCAGCCAATAGCAGGCCAGCGCGAGTTGCCAGAGTCGCGGGTTGTTCAACAGGCGACTGAGTAAGTTCCGCATGGCCGGCTAGTCGATTGTGTGAACGGGGCGACGATTGTACGCTGAGAGAAAATCAATTCGGTCCGCAATACCGTCAAATCGCTAACGAAAACAGGTAGCTGGATTCGCAAGAATTCAGCTGCTTTCTGAAGTCTTGCGACTTCAGCTCTGGGTTGTAAAGCTGGTTCTACGCAATGCAACTCTTTTTGGTTTGAGGTACACGCTATGACACGAATCATGTTTCCGCACGGCCACCGACAAGCGGGTGCGGACGGCGGCCCGCGGCGCAGCGGCCTGAAAATGCGGCTGATCATCGCGGCCGTGATCGTACTGTTCACGCTGGTTTCCTATTATGGTCGGCCCGGCGATGAAAACCAGATCACCGGCGAGAGCCAGCGCGTCGCGTTCCACGAAGAAGCCGACGAAGTGCAGTTGGGTTTGCAGGCCGTTAGGCAGATGGCGGTGCAGTTCGGCGGCGCCGATCCGGACCCCGGCGCACAAGCGCGTGTGAAGCGCGTGGGTGAAGAATTGCTCGAAGCGCTCGACGAAAGTCTCGAACCGGGCGGCCGCAGCAATCCTTATCGCGACGACTTCAACTTCACGTTGCTCGCCGATACGAAGACGGTGAATGCATTCGCCTTGCCGGGCGGCCAAGTGTTCATCACCCGCGCGCTGTACGACGACTTGGAAACGGAAGGACAACTGGCCGGCGTGCTTGGCCATGAAGTGGGCCACGTGATCGAGCGTCACGGCAACGAGCGGATGGCGCAGCACCAGTTGTTTCAGGGACTGGCCGCGGCGGGCGGCGTCGCCGGCGGCGATCCGCAGAGCGCGAAAATGGCCCAAGCGGTCGCGCAGTTGGCGCAAATGAAATATGGCCGCGACGATGAGTTGGAGTCGGATCAGTGGGGCGTGCGCCTCACGGCGATGGCCGGCTACGACCCGCGTTCGATGATCGGCGTGATGGAAGTGCTCGACCGGGCCAGCCAGGGTCAGTCGCCGCCGGAGTTTTTCAGCACGCATCCCAAGCCGGCCAATCGAGTCGAGTACATCAAGCAACTCATCGCCAAAGAATTTCCCAACGGCGTGCCGGGGGGGCTGAAGCGATAGACGCCCGCGTGTTCGATTTTCGCGCAATCACGATCGTTTCGGGCGGCCAAACCGGGGCCGATCGCGCGGCCCTCGACTTCGCGCTGGAGCACGGCATGAAGCACAGCGGCTGGTGCCCGCGCGGCCGCATTGCTGAAGACGGCGAGATTCCGCCGCGATATGAACTGCGGGAAACACCGTCGCGCCGCTATTCGCAACGAACCGAGTGGAACGTGCGCGTCAGCGACGCCACCGTCGCCTTCACCATCGCGGCACAACTCGCGGGCGGCACCGCGCTGACGATCTCGTACGCGGAGCGGCTCGGAAAACCGTCGCTGCACTTGTCCCGCGATGCGCTAGCCATTTCACACGGCGACGCGGGCGCCGTGAACGAGGCTGCCTCGCGGCTGCTGTCATTTCTTCACGAGCATCAAATCCGCACGCTGAACGTCGCCGGCCCACGCGCGTCGCAAGAGCCGCTCGTCGCGGATTTTGTCCACGACGTGCTGCGGCAGGCATTCATTTCGTGAGGCGGCATGAAGCTTGTCATTCTGACCGAAGCGCAGACCCCGTCATTCTGACCGAAGCGCAGACCCTGTCATTCTGAGCGAAGCGCAGCCCCTGTCATTCTGAGCGAAGCGCAGCGTAGCGAAGAATCTCAAAGTGCGACGTAGATCCGTTCGGCTGAGCTCACGGCCGAAGCCTTCGGTCGCCGAGCCTCCCTCAGGATGACAGCTTGGTTTGGCTTTTCAGGATGACGGCTTGGGTTCGACGCTAGCACTCGCCGCCTGTCCGCCGGCTGTTAAACCTTGCCGGTCCGGCAAGTTGCTCCCGTCGGGCGAAGCTTCTCGATTGCACAAGGGCCAACGCCCTGCGACTGGCCAATTACATTTGTAGCGGATGTAACGGCGATACCATTTGTGAGGCCGTCGAATGTGCGGCCTATACGGCTTGTGCGGCTTTCAACGGTCGTACCGGCCAGCGGAACGATCAGGACCGGTACGTTACAACGGTATTGCCGGATTTGAGGAGTCAAGA
>JAKEIB010000365.1 GCA_022614705.1 Planctomycetota bacterium
CCGCTGTTTGAGGCCCTCACCGCCAAACATCAACCGTTTCCAGAATCCTCCGACCCTAACCAACTGAAACTGTTCGACTTATAGCCGGACACTACTGAGTCCGCAACAATTGATTCGTCAACAAATCCGTTTGCTCGATTCGCGAATTAGAAAAATTTCGCGACGACAGCTTGTCGTGCGCGCCTCTGATGCTTGCACATCCTCGCGCGCGGCGCGCGGCGCACGGCCAGAGCCGTGTGCTGCGGCACAAGCACCCATAGAACGCTCCGTCATCACTCGCCGGTTATACGGCACGCGGTTTGGCCCTGAGTTCAGCCGAGCGAGCTAGTGGCACGCTACGCCGATAACCTTTTCCAATTCAAGGCGTCCGCAGATTTTGCGGATAACCGCAGATGAATCGACATACAACCACAGCTCTCAACTCGCGACATCCGGCCTAAATTGCGAATCGGCGAAAATCTGTATTACTAACCGTCAACTTCTTCGCGCGCCGCGAAGATTTCGTACAGTTGTTTGTTCAGTAGCGAATTGCAAAACAGAACGTGCTATGCATGGATGGCCACGAAAAGGCACAAAAAGACACGAAGAAGTGACGAAGAGCGTTCCTATTTTCGCGACTCTTCGCGCTTTTTGTGGCCATTTCTTCCTGACTAAGCGTTGCCTCACAAATCCATAATTCCCTTGTGGTTCCGGCCAACGGCTGGGCTGTGTCATCTGCGGACTACTTCCGGATGGTTGTGGCTGTGTCTCTCCGAGACACAGATCGCGAGTCTTCGCCACGGCGAATCTTCGATCGGAGAGACTCGCCCACTGTACCCTTCCGTCCCAACCACCGAAGTCGTCCGCCAATCTCCCCCGCCTTCCAACCGCCATGTGGCCAAATTTACTTTATGTACAACCGTATAGAATTCGGCTATGCTGTAACCCGAATTAGGTGTCAGGTGTCAGGTGTCAGGTGTCGGGTTCTGAAATCTGACACCTGAAACCTGACACCTCTCGCGCTACCGCGGCGCGCATTACCAAAAATGCCGAAACGCTCAGCCTACCTATCCATAGCCCTGCGCAAATGCCACACAGAACTCTCGCCACAGGTCCCACGGAAACCTGTCCCCTTTGTCCCCTTCCGAGGATTTCTATGTAGCCGTCTCGCTCCGCGAGACGAAATCCATCTCGCGGAGCGAGAGGACTGCATCATTCGGAACGGCGAATTGCCGGATGTGTTCTACTACGACATAATGAATCGTTTACCGCACGAACACTACCTTTTCGCCTCCGCACCCAATACACACGTCCGAGGTCGACCCATGGAGCCCACCAATCTTTCCCGGCGAACGTTTATCAAGAGCTCGGCCGCGGCCACCGCGGCGGTGGCCGCGCCGGCCGTATTGACGGCGAAAGCCGCGCCAACTCGCAGCCCGAACGAGCGGCTGCGGATCGGCTTCATCGGCGTCGGCGGTCGGGCTCAAGCGCATCTCGACTCGGCCATCGCGATTCAGAATGAGACCGGAAGAATCGAGATCGCGGCCGTGTGCGACGTGTTCAATCGCTATCGCGAGCAGTCCGCAGAAAAGGTCCGCCGCGCCACCAAACACAAGCCCGAGCAAACCGGCGACTATCGCGACATTCTGGGCGACGCGTCGATCGACGCCGTCTGTATCTCGACGCCCGATCATTGGCACGCCAAGCAAACGCTCGATGCCTTCAAAGCCGGCAAGCACGTGTATTGCGAAAAGCCGATGACCCACAGCGTTCAGGAAGCCATCGACGTTTACAAAGCGTGGAAGGACTCCGGACTAGTGATGCAAGTCGGCGTGCAGTCCACATCGCTGCCCGTGTGGAAGGATGCGCGGAAGCGCATTTGCGACGGCCAACTGGGCAAAGTGCTGATGTACCAGACATCGTATTTCCGCAACTCGGACATGGGCCAGTGGCGGTACTACGAGTTGGCCGAGGATATGACGCCGAAGAACATCGATTGGAAGATGTTTCTGGGCACCGAGTTCTCACTCGCGCCGGACATGCCGTTCGATCGCGCGAAGTTCGCCCAGTGGCGCTGCTACTGGACGTTTGGCGCCGGCATGTTCACGGACCTGTTCGTGCACCGCACAACCTCGATGCTCGCGGCCACCGGCTTGCGGTTCCCCGGCCGCGTCGTCGGCGCCGGCGGCATTTACTTCGAGTACGACGGGCGCGACGTGCCCGATGTCGCCACCGTGGCAGCCGATTTCCCCGAAGGCGTGCAAGGGCTGGTCAGTTCGACCATGTGCTGCCAGGAAACGCCGATGCCGCAGATCATCCGCGGCCACAATGGCTCATTCGTGTTCGGTGTCGGCGAGGGCTTCGATGGCTACGATTTCGTCGCCGAGCGGCCTCAGGCCACGCACGACAGCAAGATCAAGAACGAGCGAATCAGCGTCGGAAAGGTCGCCAATACGTCGCTCGACCATTTCGACAACTTCTGCGACGCGGCGATCGCCGGCAAGCCCGACCAGGTGAATTGCTCGCCAGAGCTCGGCGCGACAGCGATGGTGATCGTCAAGCTTGGCTCCGAAAGCTACCGCCAAGGCAAGGTGTTCCACTTCGACCGCGAAACGATGACTGTGAAGGAGGGCGACGGGAGCTGGGCGAAGGGCTGGGAACAGATGTCGCACGAGGGCGCGTCGCCAAAGCACGTCGCCGGCTGGCAGGCCGGCGATACGGGCAGCAAACTCTATCCGCGCGAATACCAGAAACTGGCCGGCCCGTGGATCAACGGCGTCGACCCGGCCGGCGACAGCACGGCTGGCTAATTCGGACCGGCGATGCCATCGCCGGCTTGATGCGATTAGGCGGCCATGGCGCCGCGCGACTGGCCCATCTTGCGCAATCGCAGCGACAAGGCGACCGCGAAGATGCCCAGCGCCGTCATGTACGCACCGATCAACAGCGCGATCGCCACGAGTCCGGCGCCCGGACGCCACATGATCAGCCCGCCGAAGATGATCGACATCAGTCCCGACAGCCCGAGAATCCACTCGTCGTCGATTTCGTGGCGCAGCCGGATTGCCGCGTAGATTTCGAACACGCCGCGAACAATCGCGGAGACCGCGATGATGGTCGCCAGCACGAGCAGGGTCAGCCCCGGCCAGGCAAAGGCGATCACGCCAGCCGCAAGCGCAAGCAAGCCCAGGAAAACCATCGTCCACCAAACGGTGCCGTCCGACTCACCGCGAATGCCCAACATGACGCCGAACACGCCGTCGATGATGCTGAACGCGCCGAACAGCCACACCAGGGCCATCAAGGTAATTCCGGGCCAGGCCATCGCGCAGACTCCAATCGCGATCGCCGCCAGCCCGCGCACGAGCATCACCCACCACCGGCGACAGATTACGTCCAACATCGATTCCTCCTGCGGATAAACCGCGCTTGGTTGTTGCTGCAAGCCAGTGTAGCTCGCTCGCTCCGCGAGCGAAAACGCATCTCGCGGAGCGAGATGTCTACTTTGGCGTGCGGATCACCAACATCCGCACTTCGGTCATGCTTTCGATGGCCCAACGCAGGCCTTCCCGTCCCAAGCCGCTGTCTTTCGAGCCGCCGTACGGCATGTGGTCCACGCGCCAGGATGGTATTTCATTGATCATCACGCCGCCCACCTCGAGTTCGTCCCACGCCTTCTGGATGTGGCCAATGTCGCGAGTGAAAACACCCGCCTGCAATCCGAAACGGCTATTGTTCACTTCCGCGAGAGCCTGGTCGAAATCAATGAACGACTCGAGCAGCGTGACAGGCCCGAAGATCTCCTCACACGCCGCGTCCGCGTCGCGCGGCACGCCTTCCAAAACGGCCGGCTCGACCATGCGGCCATCGCGCGAGCCGCCGCACAATAGCCGGCCGCCTCGCTGCACCGCGCTTCGAATTGTTTGTTCGATGCGTTTAGCGTCCTCCTCGGAAATGATCGGGCCCACGAAAGTCTTCTCGTCGCGCGGATCGCCCATTCGTAGCGCGCGAACCGCAGCGACAAATTTCTCACGAAACGGGTCGTATATCTCGCGGTGCACGTAAATCCGCTGTACGCTGATGCAACTTTGTCCCGACTGGTAGTATCCGCCGAAGACGCACCGCTCGACGGTGTCTTTAATATCCGCGTCGCGGTCGATGACGACGGCCGCGTTGCCGCCGAGCTCGAGCGTGACGTGCTTCTTGCGTGCCCGATCGCGCAGTTTCCAACCCACTTCGCTGGAACCGGTGAAACTCAATTTGCGAATCCGCTCGTCCTCCACGAGCGCGGCGGAGTCGCTCGACTTCATCGGCAAGATGGAGAACGCGCCGGCCGGTAGATTGGTTTCCGTAAGCATTTCGCCGAGGATCAGCGCGCCGATCGGCGTGGAGCTCGCCGGCTTAAGCACGAAGGGGCAGCCGCACGCGAGCGCGGGCACGATCTTGTGCGCGACGAGGTTGAGCGGAAAGTTCCACGGCGTAATGAACCCGCAGGGCCCGATCGGCACGCGCTGCCACATGCCGCGGTAACCGGCGCCGCGCTCGGTCACGTCGAGCGGCAATACTTCGCCGACAATACGAGTCGATTCCTCGACGCCCAATTCAATCGTCGTAATCAGCCGGGCGACTTCGGCACGGGCAAATTGCACCGGCTTGCCGGCCTCGACGACGAGAACCTCGGTGAGCTCGTCCGCACGTTCTCGGCAGCGGGCCAGTAGATGATTCAGCACGGCCTTACGCTGCCAGGCCGCCATGCGCCGCATGGGAGCCGCGGCCGAAGTGGCAGCGGCAATGGCCTGGTCGAGCACGCCCGCATCGGCCCGGGCGATATGAGCGGCCACTTCGCCGCTGTATTTATCGACGACGGCCAGATCCGCATTGGGCTGTTGCGGACGATTAGCCAGATAGAACGGATATCGCTTCTCGAACATTGCTGTTGGACGCGGTGGACGTTGTGAAGGCGCCCCACGCTAGTGAGCCAACAGCAACAATACACTGGCCGAAGCTAGCCGAACAGATGGTTTCGGCCGCGCCACAGTCCTAGCAGCAAGCCGGCAATGGCCAGCAGGGCGAAGGTGGCCGGTTCGGGGATGACGCCGGTAATAAGTTTGTCCTTGCTGATCTGAAACGTGCCGCCGACCGGGATCGAAACGTCCCATTGGTACGCCCAAGTCATATCGCCGGGGCCGAGCACGAAGCTATCGGGGGGCGAATCACTGAGCGTTGTCGCCACGGCATCGTTCAACTTGACTCTTGTGGTGTCGAAGAAGGCGATCTCTCGATGACTGGGAACCGGCGCGACAACCGTCTCCGTCAACGTCATAGCGCCCTCAAACTGGCGAACGCTGTTCGCGTTGTTGAATACGGCCGAGTCATTGCCAGCGGTGCCAAAAATTTCGAAGTCCGAATACTGGAAGAAATGGAAATCCAACGGCGATCTGCCGAGGTTGGTGATCGAGATTTGTTCCGCTAAGTCCGAAGTCCCGCTGCCAGGCGCTCCGCCGTCCAATACGTAGCGGACCTCGACCCGAAAACCCGCGCCGTTGTAGCGGACGAACAGTGTGTCATTGTTACCGTCAAAGTTCGTATCGCTGGCGCCTTCGACAGGATGCGGCAACGTATGCAACGATTGCTCTGCGACGTTGCCCACGCGATACCAAAAGCCCTGCTGAAAAAGCTGGTCTTGGCCTTCGACGATCCAGTTAAAGGCGTTCAACTGATCGTCGGTATCAAAATCGACCAGCGAGTTGTCGTCGACGAGCGTGAACGTGCCGGCGAAAGAGCGCTGGGCGCAGAAACCCATCATCCCGATGACGAACAGTCCCGCGATGAAACCATTGCGCATCGTCAGCGTAGAGTGCAACCGCGTGTGAAAATACATTAGAACTTCCCCCAAAGGCGCCCATCAAAGACGAGGGGCCAAAAACTTGCCCCGATACCATTGATGATGTATCAGGCTTAACGGCCGTCAAACAGAAATGAGGGAAATCCTACTGCAAGTTGCTTGCACCCTACCGATGATCGGGGCACGCAATTCGACGGACACCCATGTTTTTGGCCAATTCTGCCAGAAAAGGGTGGCTGCCAATTTGACATCAATGTCTACCACAATACTTTGGTATCGCCTTGCCAGCGGACGAAGCCCTCGATGGCCTCGAACTCGGGGAGACCCAGTTTGTCGTAGAGTTGGGCCGTGTCGCGGTTGCGGTCTTCAGCCCGCTTCCAAAACTCGCGCATGTCGGGACCGGGAAATAGTGCCCGATCTTTCTGCGACTGGTGTTTGAAAATCGCGGTGCGCTTGCGGTCGACTTCCGAAGGACTGAGCGGCACGGCCATCTCGATTTCATGCGGCCCCCACTCGTGCCACGCACCGCGGTACAACCAAACTTCGCATTCGCCGAACCAGTCGTCACGTTCGCAGCGGTGACAGGCCGTGAGTACGGCGTTGAGGCACACGCGATGCGTGCCGTGTGGATCCGATAAGTCGCCGGCCGCGTAAATCTGGTGCGGACGGACCTTCCGCAATAGCTCCACGACCATCGCGATGTCATCTTCACCGAGCGGCTTCTTCTTTACGCGGCCCGTTTCGTAGAACGGCATGTCCATGAAATGCAGCCGTGAGTCAGGCACGCCGCAACTGCGAGTGGCGGCGCGTGCCTCGCCGCGGCGGATCATGCCTTTGATCGTTTGCACGGCCGGGCTATCGACCTGTCCCGGCTTCTTGTTTCGCAACGCGTCCTCGATGGAGGCGAAAAAGGAGGCGAAAAAGGTGTCAGCCACCTTTTGTGCGAAGCACCCTTCGGGCCGTTCCGGCAAAAGGTGGCTGACACCTTTTTCGCCTCCGAAGTGAGTATTGAACTCGGCCACGAAATCGGCGAAGCGAATCGCATCGTCGTCGAACACGGCAATGTTGCCGGACGTCTGGTAGGCCACGTGCACTTCGTGGCCCTGGTCGGCGAGGCGGATCAGCGTGCCGCCCATTGAAATGACGTCGTCGTCCGGGTGCGGCGAGAAGATGAGGACTCGCTTGGGAAAGATGTCGTCGCGGGACCGGGCGTGATCGCCCGGCCGCTTGGCGTGGGCCGGCTTGCCGCCGGGCCAGCCGGTGATCGTCGATTGCAGATGTCGAAACACCTTTAGGTTGATGTCGTAGGCCGGGCCGCGATCGGCCAGCAGGTCCTGCAGTCCTTCCTCGTTGTAATCGTGATCGGTGAGCTTCAGGATCGCCTTATCGAGCTTGCGTGCCAGCCAAATGACGGCTTTGCGGACCTTGGCCTCGTCCCACTCCACGGGGCCGAGCAGCCAGGGCGATTTGTAGCGCGTGAGACTGTCGGCGGCTGCTTCATCGAGCACGACCTGGGCGTTGGGATGCTCCTGCAGGAAGCTGGCCGCGATAGTCGCGCTGATCTCGCCCTCGACGGAGCGGGCGATGATCGGCGCCTTGTGCTCGCCGAACGCCAGCATGATGAGTTGCCGGGCGCCCAAGATCGTGCCCACACCCATGGTGATGGCCCGCCGCGGAACGTGCTCCTGGCCGAAGAAGTCGCTGGCCGCGTCGATCCGGGTAACGCGGTCGAGCGTGATGAGGCGCGTGCGGCTTTGTTCGCTGGAGCCCGGCTCGTTAAAGCCGATGTGCCCGGTGCGGCCCACGCCCAAGAGCTGAATATCGATGCCGCCGGCCTTGGTGATTTGCTCCTCGTACCAGGCGCAGAAGTCGGCGACTTGCTCGATCGGCAGTGTGCCATCCGGCACGTGCCAGTTGCCGGGCGCGATGTCGACCAGGTCGAACAGATGCTCGCGCATGAAGCGGACGTAGCTTTGCAGCTCGCCGGGCTGCATCGGGTAGTATTCGTCGAGATTGAACGTGATTACGTTCGCGAACGATAGTCCCTCTTCGCGATGCAGCCGGACGAGCTCGTCGTAGATGCCGACGGGCGTGTTGCCGGTGGCCAGGCCCAATACGCAGTTTCGCCCTTCGGCCGCGCGCTGGCGAATGAGGTCGGCAATCTGCCCAGCAACCGCCTTGCTGGCCTGCGTGGAGTGCGGATACACGCGTACCGGAATTCGCTCGCGCTGCGCCAGCGGATCGGGCGTTGGTCGTTCTGGTGCAACCCTAACTTTTTGATCGGAAATCACAAATAGTCCTTTGACGAAAAACGGAACGCTAATTCACACGAATCGACACTACTGTCCGGCTAACGCCGGAGTGACTTCGGTTAACTCTTAGGATTTCAACAAGTTGCGTTCGACAATGCGTGTACACGATCTGAACTCGCCAGCA
>JAKEIB010000366.1 GCA_022614705.1 Planctomycetota bacterium
AACGCGGGCTCTTGATTTTGTAGGGTCTGACGAAATCGAGCGATGCGTGCGTTCAAAATCTCCCTGAAAACTCAATGCATGTATTCGGACAGACTCTCAGAACATCTAAGCAAAACGAACCGCCAAGGACGCCGAGTACGCCAAGAAAGGCAGAAAAGCACGATATTCTCGTGGCGACCTTGGCGTCCTTGGCGGTTTACTACGTTTTGTTAGACGCTCTTACTTCGTGTCCTTCGTGCCTTAGTGGTTAATAATAGGTCGCTGGCAGTCTTACCGATCATGCACTCAAACATCGACTCATCTGTAACCGTTCCGCCTTGGCCCTTCGTGGGCGCGCTATCGCTTCGCGAGCTGGTGCGGTTTTTGCGCCAGCGAAATCGGGTGTTCGGCGCGCTCGGCCAGCCGATCATCTTCTGGCTGCTGTTCGGCGCCGGTCTTGGAAGTGCGCAAACGGGAACCAGCAAACTTGACTACGCCCACTTCTTCCCCGGCACACTGGTGATGATCCTGCTGTTCACCGCCATCTTCGCGACGATCTCGATCATCGAAGACCGCCGCGAGGGATTTTTGCAGGGCGTGCTCGTGGCGCCCGTGCCACGTTGGGCGATGGTTTTCGGCAAGGTGCTTGGCGGCGCGGCGATTGCCATGCTGCAGGGCATCGTGTTTTTGCTGCTTGGCTGGCTGGCGGGCAAGCTGGGTTGGTTTGAAGTCGTGTCGCTCACGCCAGCTGGCCTGATCGCCGCACTTGCGCTGATGTTCGTCGTGTCGGTCGCGCTTACGGCCCTCGGCTTCGTAATTGCCTGGCGCATGGACTCGACGCAAGGTTTCCACGCCGTGATGAGCGTTTTTCTACTGCCGATGTGGCTGCTGTCCGGCGCGTTTTTTCCCAGTGACGTCGGCGGTTGGCTAGGCTGGATCGTCGGCATCAATCCACTCACCTACGGGGTGGCCGGACTGCGGCATTACCTGCAAAATGGAATGGTCGCGGCCGATGCCGCGCTGCCGTCGCCCGGCGTCTGCTGGCTTGTGTCGTTCGCGTTCGCCGGCCTGATGCTCGCGGCCGCCTGGCGCATCGCCGGCACGCGGTCCAGCGGGGATTTGCTATGAGCTTCCATTCCAAATATTTAACAAAGGGCGTACGGAAAAAGCGCGCACGATGCGGTGCTATTGATTCGGCCCTGCCATTCTTTCTGGCGGTCCTGGTCCTATTCGGAATGGTTTACGGCGGCTGGACCTGGTATCGCGTGTATCGCTACGACACCGAACGCGGTCAGGCCATCAACGAAATCGGCCCACCTCTGCCGGTCACGGCGTTCGAGCTTACCGAACGGAGCGGCAAGCCGTTTCGTTCCGCCGACATGAAGGGCAAGGTCTGGGTCGTCACCTATTTCTTCACGACCTGCCCCGGCGAATGCATCCGGCTGAATCGCAACATCCAGGTCATGCACAACCTGCCGGAGCTGAAAGACGTCGTCTGGGTGAGCGTCACCTGCGATCCAGACACCGACACAGTCGAAACGCTCGCTAAATATGCCGACAGCTTGCAGGCCGATCCCGACCGATGGCTGTTCTGCCGCGCCGATTTGGATTACACCCAGCGCGTGGCCAAGGGCATGAAATTGTTTCTCAGCCGCAAAGGACATCAAAACTACGCGATCGTGATCGATAAAGCGGGCAACACCCGCGGCATGTTCGACGCCACGAGCACGAGCGACTGCGAGCGCATGCAAAAACTGCTCGAGAAACTCGTCGCCGAAGACGCGCCGCAACCTACGGGTAATTAGCGGCGATTCTCCGCATCGCGACTTTTTGACAAATCAGCTAGATGTCGTCACCCGTTGCAATTCTGGCCGCGCATCCGATCGTTCACGTCAATGCGTCCCTCAACGCGATCGCGGCCGTGCTCTTGCTCGTCGGATTCTTTCTCATCAAGAAGGGCCGCGTCGAAGCCCACAAACGCACAATGCTTACGGCGTTCGCCGTGTCGATCGCGTTTCTCGCCTGTTACCTGTGGTATCACTACCAGGTCGTGCACGTAAAGTTCACGCATCCGGGTGCCGTCCGCTACGTGTACTACGTTATCCTGGCATCGCACGTGTTGCTGGCAATCACGGTCCCGTTTCTGGCCATCCGACAAATCTATCTCGGTTTCCGCGCGCTGGGCTGCTGCGCCAAAGTGGGCGACCAGGCCGAGCAATTCGCCGTCGCCGCGGCGTATCGCGAGAAGCACTGCCGCCTGGCCCGTTGGACGTTTCCAATCTGGCTCTACGTTTCCGTTACGGGCGTCATCGTATACGTGATGCTCTATCACCTCTGGCCACCGGCCGGCCAATAATCTACAATTTAGTTGGTGAGGGTTTAGCGGCGGCGGCCACGCTGCTGCGAATCAACCTCGCGCATGTTCTACGTCAACGTGAAAAACGTCCGGACAAGACGAGCATGAGAGTTCAATACCGCTACGAGCCGGCGTTCGTCCGCTGGATGCTCATCGCCTTGGCGCTTGCGCTCGTGTGCCTCATCGCCAGCGTCGCGGCGGCGTGCCCAACGTGCAAGGAAGGCCTCGCTGAAACCGACCCGCACGGCCAATCGATCGCCGCCGGATACTACTACAGCATCCTCTTCATGATGGCGATGCCGTTCGCGATCCTCGGTACATTCGGCAGCCTGGCGTATCTCTCAATCCGCCGCGCGCAGCGCGATCAGTCGCAAGAATCCAATTGAATAAGCGCACCGCCCGGCGTGTGCCACTGCTTGCGGCGCACCGAGTCGCCTCCTCGCCCGACGAAGCACTGCTCGCAATTAAGATGTCGAGGGCGGTGCAAGGCAAGCAGTGCCCGACTCGATCAAGAGCACCCTTTCATTCGCCGCGAGCAGTGGCACACGATGCCCCGTCACCGCAGCATCGGCTTCTCTTCATACGAGTACGGCAACCGTAGCGCGTTCGGCCACGCATACTCTTCGAGTTTCACGTTGGGCTTCCGTCGCGCCACCATTCGGTTGTAAGTGAAAAACCGGCCGGCATCCGCCTCCAACGCCGCGATTTCCGTCGTGTTGTGCGACCAGTTAAGCCGATGCCAGTACAACCAGAATTTCCAACCGTCCTCCATCGCATCAGCCGTCGTGATTTCCACCAGCCCAGTGCGCTCCCAATGGTGTCGCCACCATGTCGCCGAATGTAAACACCAGCAATCCTGCGTCCAAAACTCCCGCAGGTGCTCCGGCACAGGCGAGGGCATTTCTTCAACAAGCCCCGCGCCGACGATGCCGATCGGCCCGCCCGGCTTCACGAATTGAGCCAGATAATTCAGGTACAGGTCGTCCGTCCCAAAGTACGAGTAACAATCGACGGCCACGATCGCGTCAAAAAACTCCGCCGCAAACGGCAGCGCGCGGGCATCGGCGTGGATCGGAAACACGCGGCCTTCCAAGCCGGCGTCGCGCACCCGCTGCCAATTCTCGCTCGCCGCCACCCATAAGTCCGTTGCCCATACTTCAGCGCCGAACTCCCGCGCTAAAAAGACCGACGACTTTGCCC
>JAKEIB010000367.1 GCA_022614705.1 Planctomycetota bacterium
TGCTGGCGAGTTCAGATCGTGTACACGCATTGTCGAACGCAACTTGTTGAAATCCTAAGAGTTAACCGAAGTCACTCCGGCGTTAGCCGGACAGTAGTGGCGGCGCTACTATAAATATTTCTGATACGCCGCGACGGCGAGTTGGTCGACGCGGTCGTTTTCTTCGTGGCCGCTGTGGCCGGCCACGCGCGTGTATTTCACTTTGTGTTTTGCCAAAAGCGCGTCGAGTTTTCGCCACAGCGGTTCGTTGGCGATCGGCACCAGCTTATTGCGTTCCTTGCGTCGCCAGCCGTTGGCCTTCCACTTCGGCAACCATTCGCTGATGCCCTTGCCGACGTATACGCTGTCGGTGAATAGCTCGACGTGACTGGCCTGTTTGAGCGCCTCCAGCCCGCGCACGACGGCCGTGAGCTCCATTCGATTATTGGTCGATTCCGGTTCGCCGCCGGAGCGTTCCATTTCCTTGCCGGAAGCTGGATGCCGCAGAATGAACGCCCAGCCGCCCGGTCCAGGGTTGCCGCTGCAAGCCCCGTCGGTGAAGAGATGGACGGTGGGGAGTCGAGAGTCGAGAGTCAAGAGTCGAGAGCCAGGCGATTTCGGATTGCGGATTTCGGATTGCGGATTGTTGCTTGCCAATCCGCAATCCGCAATCCGAAATCCGAAATTACCGCGTTACACACCCGATCCTTGCCCTTCGAACGTCGCGACCGGTTGCGTCATCCCATCGACGGCCCGCGGCGCGCGCGTAAGTACTTCAAGGTCTTCGCGAAGCTGGGCGTCGAAGCGGGGAGTTTCCTCCAATCGCCACGGCAGGCGGATCGTGAACGTGCTGCCTTTGCCGAGCTCGCTTTCCAGCGATACGTCGCCGCCCAACAATCGGCATAGCTCGCGGACGATCGACAAACCCAGGCCGGTTCCGGAGTACTCGCGGGTCATGGCGTCGCCATCGGGCAGCGCGCTCGTGGCTTGGCGGAATTTTTCGAACACGAGCTGCTGTTCGTCCAGACTGATGCCAATCCCTGTGTCGGTGACCTTCAACCGCAAATCGCCTTGGTCGTCGCGCTCAGCGGCAACGAAGATCCGACCACCTTCGGGCGTGAACTTGATTGCGTTGGATAGCAGGTTGTTGAGGATCTGCTGCACCTTGGCCTGGTCTTGCCGCAGCGGCGGCAGGCTGGCCGCCGCCTCGCAATCGAGGTCGATGTTCTTTTTCTCTGCAAGCGGCCGGGCCATGTCGCACTGTGCGGCCACGAGCGAGTTGATCTTGAATTCGCTCAAGCGGACTTCCATTTTGCCGCTCTCGACTTTGGCCAGGTCGAGAATGTCGTTGATCATATCGAGCAGCATGCGTCCAGAGCGCTGAATGTTGCCGACGTAGCGATGCTGCTTGTCGTCGAGCGCATCGATGCTGCTGAGCACGTCGCTGAATCCCAGAATGCTGTTGAGCGGCGTGCGAAGTTCGTGGCTCACCGTAGCCAAGAAGTCGCTTTTGAGACGGTTCATCTCGTAGAGCTTCATATTGGCCTGGGCCAATTCATCGAGCCGAGTGTCGAGCTCGTCGTTCACCAGCCGCAGCTCGCTTTGTTGGCTCAGCAGTTGGCGCAACATGCGGTTGAACGCGGATGCCAGCTCTTCGAATTCGTCGCCCGTGCGAATGACGGCGCGCTGCTCGACGTCGCCCTCGCGGACCGCGTTGGCCACGTCGCGCAGGTGCTTCACCGGCTTGACGATTACATATCGCACCACCGCCCATAACGAGAACATCGACAAGAAGCCAACTACCACCGCCGCTGTCCACAAACCCGCACGATTCTTCGCGACCGCATCCACCGTGTCTTGATCGTCGATCGTCACTCGCGCCACAGCCATCAAGTCGCCTTCCTTCAATAGCGAGTTAGGCGCCGCTCCCAGGCTTTTGTGACATTGCACGCACGACTGTTTGGCATGGATTGGCTGGTAATACTGGTAGACCGGGCGCCCGTCGATCGTATTCGGCCGATCGTGTGACCCGTGCGGCTTCCACGCGTCCGGCGCGCTTTCCGTAGCCAATTCCGGACGATTGGCCGCCGCGAGCCACTCCTGCATCCACCGTCGCTCTTCGTCGTCTTGCGGGAGATAGTCCTCCGGTCTTTTGCCCCTTTGCTTCAATTTGTCATCCGAAGCATAAGGCAGCAGCGCGTGCCACTCGAACTTTTTTCCCCCCAGCGCCTCGCTGCTTTCTGCGAGTTCGCGATAAAACTTTGACGTCGCCTCATCGGTTTGTGGCCGCTCGAACTTTGCGAGCACTTCGAGATGGAGCTTTTGCCAACCGGCTCGATACAGCTCCTCGCTGAGCGTCTTGATCCGGTCGTCGACCAGCTTGTCGGTCCGTCGGCCGTACCAGGTAAAGCTCAACGTGAGCAGCACGACCAACGACAAGCCGAACCACCAGCGGCACTTGCGCTCCAGGCTCGTTTCACCCAGCACACGTTTAAACGTTCGAGAGGCCATTCATCTATGATTGTAGGGTCTAGCGCGCGGACGGTCCAAGTGCAATAAGCATGGAGCGGGGAGCAGGGAGCAGGGAGTACGAACCACCTAATTGCGCTTCCGTGCTCCATGTTCCTCACTCCGTGCTCCACGCTCCGTGCTACATCATGTCCAATGGATCGACGTCGACGATCCAATTGATGCCTTCCGGCGCTTTGAGATCAGCCGTTGCCATCCGCACGACATTGCGAAGCAGCCCGCCGTCCACCGAATGCAGTTGTATCTGATACCGATAGTCGCCCCGCAACTTCGCCATGGGAGCGGTCGACGGACCGAGGACGCGGACTGCTGGCGACGCGCCGTTGGCGCACTCTTGCAATCGTCGGGCCAACTCTTCGGCCAACGCATGCGACGCCTTATCGCTAGCGCCACGAATCACGATGCGAAC
Organism: Planctomycetota bacterium; assembly: GCA_022614705.1. Lineage (GTDB taxonomy): Bacteria > Planctomycetota > Planctomycetia > Pirellulales > Lacipirellulaceae > JABDGM01. The sequence goes on from JAKEIB010000367.1 coordinate 2,918, forward strand.
CATTGAGCTGAACGGCGGGTAACCCAACGCTTCGCGATGCGGCAATTCCTGGCGCGCGAACGCCGCCAGATCGTGCCGCACGGCCGCCACAATTGCCGGCGCATCGGGACTGAATGTTTGCACCAGCACCTGCCCGCCGCGCGCCCCCCTGCCCGTTCGGCCGGCTACCTGCGTCACCAGTTGAAACGTCCGCTCGGCGGCGCGGAAATCGGGAAAGTGCAGCGCCGTATCGGCGTTGACCACGCCCACCAGCGTGACGTTGGGAAAATCGAGTCCCTTGGCGATCATCTGCGTTCCCAGCAGGATGCGCGTGCCGCCCTCGCGAAACGTGGCTAGCGCTTTCTCGTGGCTGCCGCGGCCACGCATGCTGTCGGTGTCCATCCGCAGGCACGGGTGGTCGGGGAATCGCGCTCGCACCTCTGCTTCAAGCTTCTGTGTTCCAAGACCGCTGAATTGGATGCCGTGAAACTTGCATTCCGGGCAGGATGTGGGCGCCGCCGCGTGATAGTCGCAATAGTGGCACACGGCTGAACTATCGTGGCGGTGAAACGTGAGCGCCAAATCGCAGGCCGGGCACCGTGCCGCATACCCGCACGCCGGGCATTGAATGTGCGTCGAATGCCCGCGGCGATTCAAGAGCAGAATCACTTGCCCGCCGTCGCGCAGCGCGGCATCCATCGCCCGGTGCAGCGGCCGGCTGATCGCGCCGCGCGACTGCTTGCCGTGAATCTCATTGCGAAGATCGATGGTGCGCACGGCCGGCATGGGCAGATTGAGCACGCGTCGCGGCATTTCCACGAGCCGATACTCGCCCTGCTTCGCGCGGTGCCAACTTTCAAGCGACGGCGTGGCGCTCGCCAGCACCAAGGGCACGTTTTGGTCCGACGCCCGGCGCAACGCCACATCGCGCGCGTGGTAACGCGGGGCCGTTTCCTGTTTGAACGTCGTTTCGTGCTCTTCGTCCAGCACGATCAGGCCGAGGTGTGACGTCGGAGCGAAGATCGCGCTCCGGGCGCCTACGACGACTTCCACCTCACCGCGCGAGATGTGTCGCCAATGTTCGTGGCGTTCGACATCGCTCATGTGGCTGTGCAGCACGGCGACGCGATCGAACCTGGCCCGAAACCGCGCGACCGTTTGCGGCGTGAGGCTGATTTCGGGCACGAGCAGGATCGCTTGCCGCCCGAAGCGAACGACTTGCTGGATCGCCTGAATGTACACCTCCGTTTTGCCGCTGCCGGTCACGCCGTGGATCAGAATCGTACGGTGCTGGGCCGATTGAAGCGACTCTTGAATCGCGGCCAGCGCGGCCACTTGATCCGGATTCAATTCGTGCGGCGCCTCTCTGGCGTAGGTTGCCGCCGCGTCGTCGCTGCGGCCACTGATGCGTTCGACACTTTCCGCTAGCAGTCCTTTTTTACGAAGCTCGTTGATCGGCGCCATTGTGCAGCCGGCGCGGGCAGCCAGTTGCTTGGCAGCGAGCGGCTTCGGGCTGGCGGCTAGAATCTTGAGCGCTTCGAGCTGCTTGGCCGGCAGCTTCAGCTCGTTGATTCGCAAAGCAACTTCCGGCGGCACGGACAGCAGCGTCACGTCGCGAGTGCCGGCCTGTTCGCGCACGCCCGCCGGCACGACCGCCTCCAAAACCTGTCCCCAAGGACACAAATAATAGTCGGCCATCCAACGCGTCAGCCGCAGCATGGCGGGGGACAACAGCGGCTGGCGATCGAGCACTCCCGAGATTGGTTTGAGCTTGCGCCCGCCCGACGATTTGTGCGTCAGCGCGACGCAATACCCGATCACGCTGCGATTGCCGCGACCCAAAGGAACGCGCACCCGCCGCCCCGGCTCTAGCCGACGTTCCGACCGCTCGCCCTCGACCATGCCCGGCGGCGCGACATAGTCAAACTCCCCCGCCGGCACGCCCGACAGCACCACAGTCGCCACAAGCTGCTCCGCCGCATCGTCCACTTCCCACGGCGCCGGCTCGGTGTCGAAAAGTGATTGTTGCTGAGGCATGGAAAGTCGAGAGTCAAGGGTCGAGAGTCAAGAGCCAGATTGCTAGGGGCTGGCGCGAGCGTTGTGTTAAGTGGTATCGTAACGTTTGATAACGCCAGTAGCCAACGGCCGGCGATGCGTAGCATCGCGGCTATGCTCTGGCTCTAGACTCTCGACCCTTGACTCTCGACTCCCATGCGTCTCGGCATTTTCGGCGGTAGTTTTGATCCGGTCCACAACGGCCATTTGGCGCTTGCGCGCGCATGTCAAGAGCAGGCCGCGCTGGATGAAGTCTGGTTCACGCCGACCGCAATTCAACCACTGAAACACGACGGCCCGCATGCCACCGACGTGCAACGTGTCGAAATGTTGCATTTAGCAATTGAATCGGACCCCAGCGAGCCGGGGCGTCCCCGCCCCCGGTCTTCCTGGCGCGTATGTACCCTCGAAATCGACCGCGGCGGTTACAGCTACACGGTCGACACGCTGCGCCAAATTCACGTCGAGTTGCCGGGCGCCGAACTCTTCTTCATGATCGGCGCCGACGCGATGCGCGACATCCCGCGCTGGAAAGAGCCGGACGAAATCTTCCGGCTCGCCACGCCGCTCTTGGTCCGCCGGGCGGGGGAGCCGGAGCCAAACATCGCGATCATCGCCTCGTTGTGTTCCGCAACATATCAGCCGCGGCTCGTTGAGATGCGAGCGATAGACGCGAGCAGCTCCGAAATTCGACGCCGCGTCGCGGCCGGTGAACCGATCGACGACTTCGTACCAGCGCCCGTGGCCGAATATATTGCGCTGCACGCGCTTTACCGATAAGCGCTCGTCAATCTTCGTTGCGACGCTTAGATCGCGGCCACGGCACGAGCATAGGCGTTCGTTTGCGGTAGTTGCGATACGGCTCGCCCAAAAATTCGGCCAGGTCGCGCTCTTCGATTTGAATCGCGATCAAGATCCACACGGTCGTAACCACCGCGAACAAAAGCCGGCCCAGCGACATCGTTGGCGCCGACCAGAATGCCAAAATGAACCCTAGCATCAACGGATGGCGCACCCATCGATAGATCGACCGTTCGCTGAACGGCGCGGTTTGCGGTTCGCGCCCCATGAAGTGCATCCACACTTGCTTCAGGCCAAACAGCTCGAAGTGATCGATCACGAAGCTGCTGTAGAACACGATGGCCCAACCCAGGAAATAGAGCGCCCACAGCAGCCAGCGGCCGAGCGCGCCGTCGACGTGCCACACCGTTTCCGGAATCGGCCGCCATTGCCAGAATAAGAGCAGCAGAATGAGGCTGGCCGCGGCGACGTACGTGCTGCGTTCGATCGGCCGCGGCACGAATCGCGTCCACCAATCCTTGAACCATCGCCGCGCCATGATGTTGTGCTGCACGGCAAATAGCAACAACAGCGCGACATTAACAACGATCGCAAATCCGATCGTAGTCGGAACGCCATCGTCGATGCCTTTCGGCACCCACAGATTGCCCACAAAGCCGATGCCGTACAAGGTCGCAACGAAAAACAGCAGATAGGCCGCCAGACCGTACAGAAGGAATAGCACTCGCATCAGGCAATCTCCGGAACTGCCGATAGCGTAGCAAGCAGGCGGAGGCTAAGACAAGGAGAGGGGGAGACGGGGAGATAGGGAGAATCAGGCGCTGACGATTCTGCTTGCCTCCCAATCTCCCCCTCCCCAACGCTTCCTTCACGCCGCCCTGCGCACGTCGAGCCGCTGCGCCAGCTCGGGCGACCGGACGACTCGTTCGGCACCGACGTCGCCGCGAAGGGCTTCGGTTACCACGTCGAGCTGCTCATCGGCCGATTGAGCCACGTCCAGCAGCAGCCATTTGCGGCCACGCACGATGCAATGCCCGCCGCCATTGCCGCCCAGCCAGTCCTGCCGGACCTCGTAGCCCAGCCGCCGGGCCGTCTCCAAGGCTTCCTGCAAAAGCTCCACCGTATGCATTCTGGCATCTCCGAACCAGCGGTTAGCTCTTAGCTATTAGCTGTTAGCCAGCATGCGCGTCGTTTGGCTAACAGCTAAGAGCTTCAGCGCGGCGGATTCTAGCGTGACGTGTTTCAGTCGGCTAGGCGGATTCGACGATACAACGGCTATACCGTAACCAGATAAGCCGCAACGAGTTAAGAAGGTTCGAGTCGGCAAAACTGCCGTATTGGGGCGGCCGGCGAAGGTGTGGCGACTCTGCGGGTGCTATCAGCTTCCTGTTTGAGGCCTATGTTCCGTGTCATTCCGAGGTCCGCCGAGGAATCCGGCCAGACCACCTCACAGGGTGACACGCGTTAACAACACTGTGCTAAACGTCGCGATGGAACTCGAACGCAAGCTTCAAATGATGGAAGAAGAGCTGCGACACGCGCGGCGGATGGCCGCGCTGGGAGAACTGGCCAGCACCACGACGCACGAATTCAACAACATCCTCACCACGATCCTCAACTACGCGAAGCTCGGCTTGCGGCACAAGGACGAAGCGTCTCGCGACAAGGCACTGAGCAAGATTCTGGCGGCCGCCACCCGGGCCGAAAAAATCACCAACGGAGTGCTGGGCATCGCCCGCAGCCGCGGTCAAGAGCGCACACCGACCGATCTCGCAAAGCTGATTGAGGGTTCGCTCGTACTGCTGGAGCGCGAGATGCAGAAGTATCGCGTGCAGATCGAACTGCAAGCCGAGCCCGTGCCGCCCGCGATGGTGTGCGCAAGCGAAATTCAGCAGGTGCTCTTGAACTTGCTCACGAACGCGCGGCAAGCCATGCCGCGCGGCGGACGGATCCTTATTCGCATCGCGCCCGATCCGGTCACAGGAACCATCGACCTCACGGTGCGCGACACGGGCAACGGCATCCCGCCGGAAATTCTGCCGCGGATATTCGACCGTTACTTCAGCACCAAGCATGGCCCCGACGCCAGCGGCAAAGGCGGCACGGGCGTCGGCCTGGCCGCGTGCCGCGAAATCATCGAAGCCCATCAGGGCAAAATCCGCGTCGAAAGCACCGTGGGCGTCGGCACGGCGTTTACGCTTAAACTGCCGGCGGCAAAGGCGGAGGCATCCCGGCCGGTGTTGCCAATTCAAGAGCTCGGCATACCGACGAGCGACGTTAGCACGATTCACTAGTGTGGGAAACGTCCTTCGCCGGATCATCGCGCTGCCACGCCGCCCAAGCGTGCCTGGATGTCGGCCAGCATCCGCTGTTCAAGAAGCGGATCCCGTCCCAACTGAATCCACCGGGGCGAGGAGCGTGCGCGGCTTACATCTTCGAGCCGTCGGCTGGGCAGCGAGTCGTCGCTACGAAACACGGCCGCGCCGGCCGTTGCCTTTTCCGGATTCGGCAAATCTTCCAGTTCCTTTTCGACGACGACTTCGACGAGATAGCCGGCCGCGTCGGGAATCACGCGCAGAAGCGCCCGGCGGCGGATCGTTTGAAACGTGCTCTCCCAGCGGTTGAATGAGCCGACCGAGTCGTGTCGATGCGGTTCGAGCCACGTCGCGCCGTCCTGGGGCGCGGTTTCAATGCGGCCCTCGGTCCCAACGTCCAACCTAGCCCGCTGCTCACGGGCAATCGTGAAATAGTCGCTCACGACGTCGGCAATTTGGTCCCAGGCAAGATCCTCGTTGGTGACCGGTACCACGATCGGGTTGGGGCCAAGACTGGGCATCTCCGCCAGTGGGGGCACTGTAGCACCGGGAGGAACAATCGCATCGGGCGCAATCGTCGCACCCGGAGGAACGGTTGGCACACTAAATTGCGGCGGCGCTACGCCGCCCGGCATGGTCCCGACCGGCTGCGGAACGACCACCGGGCCGGGCAAAAAACTCGGCTGCGGAAAAACGGGCGCGATTTGCGGGCCCGTTGGGACGAGCACCGTTCCCGGCGGCAGATACGGCTGCCCGCCGGGCACAAACATCGGCTGCGGGGCGGCCGTCATCGGATAGGGCACGGCCATCGGCGGCGCGGCCGGCGCGATCTGCTGACCGGACCAAGGCTGACACCCGGTCAGAAAAATCAGTTTCGTCAGAATAATTTGCCAGCCACGCATCGAACTAATTGACACGATGTCATCCTGAGCAAAGCGAAGGATCTTGCGCGCTGACAGGCTAGATTCTTCGCTTCGCTCAGAATGACAACGACTTCGCAAAAAGTGTGAAAACATCTCGCCTAACGGCGGGCGGGGTGCCATGTCCGTCTCGTTGCGGCGAAGCGCCGCATTGCACGGACAACTCGCAAGGCTCGCGATTTGCTTTGGCACTCCGTCCAGGAAGAGGCAGACGCGGCATGGATGCCGCGGCTGGCCTGCCGCGACACTCACCTGAAAAGGCCGCGAATCATCGTAAAACGCCTCATTCGCCGCAAGTGGGATTCAATGGCGGAAATGGGCCGAATGGGAATTCTGCGGCAAATCGTGCCCATTGAAACCTTTGTGGGCCAGCTGGCGTCTAAGGATTCGGACCCCACGGCGGATGGCGTAGAGAGTGTAGTCCTCTCGCTCCGCGAACGGAAATTGCGTCTCGCGGCTTCGGCCGTGAGCTCAGCCGAGCGGAGCGAGACGACTACAAAGCACTTTTTCAATTAGGACCGACCCATGACTTCTCGCATCATTTCCGCATGTGCACTGGCGTTGTTGAGCATTAACACGGTCGCCTTGGCGCAAGGAGTGCTCGTTGACGTGCGAGTCGATCATGCGATCCGATTGCCGCGCCCCATCCCTTGGCCGATTCCGCGCCCGACACCAGAGCCGCCGACCGCGAACTACAAGATTGAGGCTATCGAAGTAAACGCCAAACTGACCGATCAAGTCGCACGCGTGCAGGTATCACAGGTCTTCGAGAATACGGGCAGCGTGCAGTTGGAAGCGTGCTTCATGTTTCCGCTGCCGTACGACGGGGCGATTGACCAGTTGACGCTCCTCGTCGACGGCAAGGAATACGAGGCCAAGCTTCTTTCAAGGGAGGAGGCGCGGCGGCGCTATGAGGAGATCGTCCGCAAGAACCGCGATCCGGCGCTGTTGGAGTGGGTCGGAACCGGGATGTTTCAAACCAGCGTGTTTCCCATTCCGCCCGGCGCGAAGCGCGCGGTGACGCTGCGGTACTCGCAGCTTTGCCGCAAGAATTATGGCCTGACCGATTTCATCTTCCCGCTGACCACGGCGAAGTACACGTGCGAGCCGTTGGAAAAGTTGATCGTTCGTGTCGCGATCGAAAGCGGCTCGCCGATCAAGAACGTTTACTCGGCCACGCACAAGGTGGAGATCGACCGCCCCGACAAAACGCACGCCGTCGTAAAGTACGAGGCGAAAGACTTGGTGCCGGGCGAAGACTTTCGGCTGTTCTACGACAGCGGCGAGGGTGAAGTCGGCGCGAGCGCGGTCAGCTACCGGCCGAAGGCCGACGAGGACGGCTACTTCCTGCTGCTCGCCAGCCCCGAAGTAAAAGCCGACGACGATGAGAAGGTGGCGAAGACAGTAGTGTTCGTCGTCGACCGCTCCGGCAGCATGAGCGGCCAAAAGATGGAGCAGGCCAAGGGGGCCGCAAAATTCGTGCTCAACAACCTCCGTGAAGGCGATCTGTTCAACATCGTCGCCTACGACAGCGAGATCGAAACGTTCCGGCCCGAGCTGGAGAAGTTTAACGACAAAACTCGCGAAGCGGCGCTGACCTTCGTCGATGCGCTCTACGCCGGCGGCAGCACAAATATCGATGGCGCTCTCAAACGAGCCCTCGGCATGGTCTCAAGTGGCGACCGTCCCACCTACATGTTGTTTCTGACAGATGGCCTCCCAACCACCGGCGAAACGGGTGAATCCGCGATCGTGAAGAACAGCCAGGAAGCGAACGACGTGCGGGCTCGCATCTTCGCCTTCGGCGTCGGCTACGACGTCAACAGCCGATTGCTCGATAGGCTGGCCCGCGAGAACTTCGGGCTGAGCCAATACGTGCGGCCGAACGAAGACATCGAGGCATCCGTAAGCGCGCTCTACAAAAAAATCGGCGCACCCGTGATGACTGACGTCAAAGTGACTGTTGAAGTATTGGATTTGAACGGTCTCTCCCCGCCCGTCAATCGCGTCTATCCGAAGGCCGAATTCGATCTATTCGCCGGCGACCAGGTCGTGCTCGTTGGCCGCTACCGAAAAAGCGGCGATGCCAAGGTAAAGCTGAGCGGCACAATCGGCGACGACGAGAAATCGTTTGACTTTCCGGCCATGCTCGTCGAAAAGAGCGACGACGACACCAACGCATTCGTCGCCAAGCTGTGGGCCACGCGGCGCGTTGGGGAGATCATCGACGAGCTAGATCTTAAGGGCCGCAATGAGGAACTGGTCAACGAGCTGGTCGCGCTCGCGACCGAACACGGGATTCTCACGCCGTACACGTCGTTCCTGGCCGACGAAAACAGCAACGTCCGCGACGTGGCCGGAAATCTCGAAAGGACGCTCACCGAAGTCGAGGCGCTCGACGAAACTTCGGGCCGGTACGCGTTTTCGCAACGCGGCGAAAAGCTCAAACTGCAATCGCTAAGCCAGGCCCCAGCCGCGGCGACGAATGGAGCTAGCGAATTTCGAGGGGCTGCGGAAGAAGGCGAAGCACTACGACGCGCCGGCGGCGGTTTCTTCGGCGGCAATGTGCAGTTCTACGACGCGGCCGGCGACAAAGATGTCGCGGCATTCAACTGCCGCCAGATCGGACGCAAGACGTTCTTCGAACGCGGCGGCCGGCTGGTCGATTCCACCGTCACTGAAGAGCAGGAGAAATCGTGCCGCAAAATCGATCGCTACAGCCGTGAGTATTTCGATCTCATCGAGCGCCACGGCAAGCACGTCGCTCAATATCTCGCGCTGGATGAACCGGTTGTGATCAACCTGGGCGGCGAAACTTACGAATGGTAATGGTGAGCAAAGGGTAAGCGCCCGTTAGCGTCGGCGGCAACGCCGAATCTACTTGGTCCGGCGTTGCCGCCGGCGCTAAACCGCAGTACGCTCGCCGTATGTCCCCGATTGCCCTCACCCGCGCCCAATGCCGTGAACTCGATCGCCGTGCGATCGATGACTTCGGCATCTCCGGCCTCGTATTGATGGAAAACGCCGGCCGCGGCTGCGTCGATGTGCTGGAGCGGCTCGGCATCGATGGCCCGGTCGTCATCCTGTGCGGCAAAGGCAACAACGCCGGCGATGGCTTCGTCATCGCCCGACACCTCGAAATCCGCGGCCACGAGTGCCGCGTGCTGCTTCTCAGTCCCCCCGAAGAACTTCGCGGCGACGCCGCCACCAATTTCGCGATCCTCAAAAAAACAAGCGTGCCCATCATCGACGTCGCCACCCAGCGAGCCGGGGCGTCCGCTCGGCTGAGCTTGTCGAACGCCCCGCCCCCGCGTCAAATGCAGGACGCCAGATGGCTCCTCGACGCCCTCCTCGGCACCGGCGCCCAAGGCGACCCGCGCCCGCCATTCGACACCGCGATCGACTGGATCAATGCGCGGCAGACAAATACGCTAGCCTTAGCCGTCGACGTTCCCAGCGGCCTCGACTGCGACACGGGACAACCCGCCGCGCCCACCGTCCGCGCCGATCACACGTGTACTTTCGCCGCCATGAAGACTGGTTTCACACAGCCAGCAGCAAAACCGTACACCGGCACGATCCACGTCTGCGACATCGGCGTGCCACCGCGGCTAATTGAGGAAGTGGCGAAGCGCACTTTATAATGTGGCTCAACCAGATGGTTGCCTGAAATGCAATTGACACCTGAGCAAAAAGAGCAGTTACGTCAAGCTAAAGAGCGCGGCGAGCGGCGGGTGTACATGCAGTTGACGCCGGTGCAGAAGAAAGAGTACCGGGAAGCGGTAGCGCAGGAAATGGCTGGCAAGGAGGCAAACATCGCTCGCTGCCATAAGATCAAGGCCGCCGCCGAGCAACCTGGCTTCTTTGGCGACGTCCGACGGGCTATTCTGCTCTCGCGGCCGTCGATTGGCGATTTAGCGACTACAATCGGCGTCGAGCCTCGGCTTCTCTCGGATTTTCAAGCCGGCGAAGCAGATTTACCCGCAGCGGCATTGGACCGACTGCTCGAAACACTCGGCCTGAGGCTTATGCACGAGATTCCGCGGTAAAGCTGCTACGCATTCAACTTCACGCTCGGATTATCCGCCACGTTGACCCACACGTGCACGTGCGGGGCGCCGCGGTAGTGCCACACGAAGCTTGGGCCTTCTAGCCGCCAGATGTCCCAGATGCCGTCCTTGCCAATGTCGTTTTGGGAGTAGTAGGCGAGACGGCAGGCGTCGAGACCGCCTTGGGCTTTGAGGCATTGGGTTACTTCATCGCGGTCGCTTTGTCGATACGGTTCGACAAGCAGCACCATGACTTTTTGCAGATGCTCTTTCTGATCGCTCGATAGCTCAGTGACCGGCAGGCCTTGGAAATCGCCGTCCTTGCCACGGAAGCCGACGCGCTCTTCCGGCGGCAAGCCCTTGCGCAGCAGTGCTTGCGCCTGCTGCTTGCTGTCGAGCATTTCGTAGAGCTTGTTCGCGGCCTGCGCCTGCGGCCAGAAGACGTTGCCCGGGTGATCCGGCGCTTCGTTGAAGTCCTGAGCGGCGTGGCCGTAGAAGATCGGGCCGCCGAACGCCACGTGGTCGGCCGAGTTGCCGTCGCAGCGGATTGTCATGTGCCGGCCCGTCATGACGAACTCAAACTTCTCGCCGCCCGGCTCGCCGAAAATGGCGATGCTGTTCTGCGCGCCGTAGCCGCCCGCATCGTCGTCGAGCTGCTTGTCGATCCGCGCGTGCCACTCCGGGCTGACAATGCCTTCGAACACTTTGCGAATGATCGCCTGCTGATCTTTGGTATAGAACGCGTCGTCGTTGACGTAGTAGTCGGTGATGTCCCAGTTGTTGGCGACGCGCGTGCGCAACAGTCCGCGCTCTTTCTCCGTGTAATCCCACGCGAAACAAATCGCCTCGCGCTGCTTAGGTGAAAGCGTGTCGTACAGCACTTTCACGAGCGATTCGGGCGACGACGTAGTGGCGGCCGGCTCGGCTGCCGCCTTTGCCTGCGCCCAAACGCGCCCCGCCGGCAACATGCTGCCGATCGCACTCGCCCCAAGAATCACCCCTGCACCGACAGTCAAGAACTCACGCCGCGGAATGCGACGGGCATTCTCCGATTCTTGGCAACATTCGCAGACAGGCCGTAGCGAGTGAAATACTGTAGCACGTCGGTCGTTATCCCGCGTTTCCATGACAGCTCCTTACCCGAAACTGGGTTTGATTCATCGTCGGCGCACGCTCCATTAGAGCACAACCGTCGCCGGAAGGCAAAGTTCCGCCTGCATTGGTTGATTTGCGGCATGAGAGTAAAATCGTCCGAATGGAAATTGACTTCTTCCTGTGGCCGGATGATAGAATCGAGCATATCGCCTGCCACGGCGTGACGCCGGAAGAAGTGGAAGAGGCCTGCCGCGGACGAGCACTTGTTCGGCGCGCGAAGTCTCGCGGTGAGAATCCGGTTTACTATGTGATGGGGCAAACTGACGTCGGTCGATATCTATTTTGCGTCGTCATTCGGTTTCCGAACGGAGTGGGTTATCCAGTGACCGCGCGGCCGATGACGGATAAAGAAAAACGCCGATACCGGCAGTGGAAACGACAATGAGCAAAGAACGTCTGCCTAAGACTGATTCAATCGAAGAGTTGGCTCAATTCTGGGATACGCACGATCTCACCGACTTCGAGGATGAACTAGAAGAGGTGCCCGGACCAGTCTTTTCACATGATATGACTGTCACTTTGCGTCTGCCGGCGAATGACGCCGCTGCGGTGCGAAAAATGGCACATTCAAAAGGATTGGCCGAGGCTGAACTTATCCGGTCGTGGGTACTTGAAAAACTGCACGCTTCGTAGTTTCGAAGCTGGTGTCGACGAGTCTAGCGTTTCTGACATGCTGGGCAGCAGAATGTCGATCGCTGGGCTTGAACAGTGCGAATGATCGGCGCGCTGCAACGCGGGCATGGTTTTCCGGCCCGATCGTACACGCGATGCTGATTCTGGTAACCGCCCGCCTGATTGAGCACGTTGCGATACGTGCCGTGGCGAATCGTCGAGCCTTCGTAACGGATCGCCGCGTTGAGAACTTTCAGCGTCGCGTCGGCGATGGCTTTCCATTGGTCGCGCGTGACCTTGTCACAGCGTTTGGCCGGATGAACGCCCGCGAGGTGCAAAATCTCCGACACGTACATGTTGCCAATGCCGGCTACGGCCCGCTGGTCGAGCAGCCCGACTTTCACGGCCCGTCTACTGCTACCCAGCCGTTCGCGAAGTAGCTCGCCCGTCGCCGCCAGCGCGTCGGGCCCGAGTTTATCCGGGCCAAATGCCGATTGAAATTCTTTCGGCGAAATCAGGCGAACACTTCCCAGCCCGCGGCGGTCCCAATACAAAAGCTCTTCGATGCCGTTGCCCGACAAAGTGCAGCGGAATCGCAGATGCTCGCGGCTGGGCGGATCGGCCACGAGCACCAGGCCCGTCATGCGCGGTTCGAGAACGATCGCGTCTTGCGAATCAAGATTGACAATGACGCGCTTACCGACACGCCCGATGTCGCGAACAACCCGGCCCACGGTGCGTTGCCGAAAGCGATCGATGCGCGGCGTAATCGCAATCGGCCGCCGCCGGCAGGCCACCCGCTCAACATCCTCAATGCGCGAACCAACGATGCCCAAAATCCCGCGCCGCATCGTTTCGACTTCGGGAAGTTCGGGCATTTTGATTCACCACAGAGATCACGGAGGACGCGGAGGAGGACGTAAGATTGCCGCTACAGTCGTTAACGTATCACTAAGTTAAGCTCGCCATGTAATTGATATTGAATGACACTACTGTCCGGCTAACGCCGGAGTGACTTCGGTTAACTCTTAGGATTTCAACAAGTTGCGTTCGACAATGCGTGTACACGATCTGAACTCGCCAGCA
>JAKEIB010000368.1 GCA_022614705.1 Planctomycetota bacterium
CCGCTGTTTGAGGCCCTCACCGCCAAACATCAACCGTTTCCAGAATCCTCCGACCCTAACCAACTGAAACTGTTCGACTTATAGCCGGACACTACTGATCGGAAACATAAAGAAACGTCCATGCAGCCATGCCAATCCATGGAGTGTCAAGCAAGAGGTCGGTCATGTGCAGGTCCAACACTAGATAAAGATCGTCGCCGGGTGCTCGAGATAGTCTTTCACGCACTGGATGAACGTCGCGCCGTCGGCACCGTCCACGACGCGGTGGTCGAACGAGCCGGACAGATTGAGAATGCGGCGGATGGCGATCTGGCCCTGGTACACGACCGGGCGGTCGATCGCCTTATTCACGCCAAGGATGCCGACTTCGGGATGGTTGATGATCGGCGTCGCGGCCAGGCCGCCCATGCGGCCGAGGCTCGTGACGGTGAAAGTCGAGCCAGCCAGCTCGTCGCGCGAGATCAAATTATTGCGGGCGGCTTCGGTAATGCGACGCATTTCGCTGGCCGCCTGCCACAGGTCCATCGCCTCGGCGTGCCGCAGCACGGGCACGCACAAACCGCGGTCGGTTTGCGTCGCGATCCCCAAATGCACGGCCTCATAGCGCGTGATGACTTCCCGCTTCACGTCGTAATGAGCGTTGAGCTGTGGGAACCGCGCTAGCGCACGCGTCACCGAAAGCATGATGAACGGCAAGTAAGTGAGCTTCGACCGACCATCGGTGCGGCTGGAGTTGAGATGTTCGCGCAGCGACTCGAGCTCCGTGATGTCGATTTCCTCAACGTAGGAGAAGTGTGGAATCTGCGTGTTGCTGACGACCATCTTTTCCGCGATGCGTCGCCGCAGGCCCACCATCTGGATTTCGGTCGTGTGCGAGCTATGGCTACGGCGAGAAGCGGCCGCCGGCGCAATCTCGTTGCGGAGATGGACGTCGACGTCGCCGTGTGTGATCCGCCCATTCGGCCCGCTCCCCGGCACATGCTGCAAATCGACTTGCAACTCGCGGGCCCGTCGCCGCACGGCCGGGCTGGCCTGCGGCGGCGCCGCGACCGGCGACACTTCGCTTGGACTCGCGGCACGCTGAATCAGTGGTTGTCCGGAGCTACAAGCTGACGACAGCGGAAGACAAGCGGGTGACTCCGTCATTGATCGCTCCTTTTCTCCATGTCTCCTTGTCTCCCGGTCTTCCGCCGAAGTTTCGAAGCTCACCAGTTCGGCACCAACCGCAACCGTCTCGCCCACGCTACCGTGCGTACACGTCACGCGGCCGACCAGTCCACTGGGAATCGTCACCGTCGCCTTGTCGGTCATTACGTCCACCAGCGGCTGATCGACGCGGACCTGCTCGCCCGGCCGCACGTGCCACGCGATGATCTCCGCCTCGACGACGCCTTCACCCAAATCTGGCAGTTTGAATACAACGGATGGCATAATGACGCTCGACGTATCTCAGTGATCTTTGAACAGGAGGCAACAGAGGCAACAGAGTAATTGCATTTCTTCTTACCCTTCTCTGTTTACTCTGTTGCCTCCTGTTCAAGATTTTGGTGTTACTGACCAAGAGATTACTATTCTGAAATCGTTGGGGCAATTTTCTCGTTGCCTGCTTACACCGCCAGCGCGCTTCGCATCGCGCTGGCGATCCGCTCGCGGCTCGGCATGTACTGCCATTCCTGGGCGTGCGGGAACGGCGTGTCCCAACCAGTGACGCGCACAATCGGCGCTTCCAAATTCCAAAAACAATGTTGCTGTACTAGCGCGACGACCTCCGCGCCGAAGCCGCACGTGCGCGGCGCTTCGTGCACTACGATACACCGGCCAGTTTTTTCGACCGATTGGACGATTGTGGGCAGATCGAGCGGAGCCAACGTTCGCACGTCGATCAGTTCCGCGTCGACTTCCGACTCGTTAATCGCCGCCGACGCCACGTGCACCATCGTGCCCCACGTGACGACGGTGACGTCCTCGCCCGGCCGCACGATCGCGGCCTGGCCCAGCGGCGTGCGATAGTATCCGTCCGGCACGTCGGCTTCCGGCTGATCGCGCCACGGCGGCACGTGCTCAGGATCACCGTCGAATGCGCCGCGGTACAGGCGCTTGGGCTCGAAGAAAATCACCGGGTCGTCGCATTCGATGCTGCTGACAAGCAGCCCCTTAGCGTCGCGCGGGTTAGACGGCATCACCACGCAAAGTCCGGCCGTGTGCGTGAAATACGCCTCGGGCGACTGGCTGTGAAACAATCCACCACGAATGCCGCCGCCGCT
Organism: Planctomycetota bacterium; assembly: GCA_022614705.1. GTDB lineage: Bacteria > Planctomycetota > Planctomycetia > Pirellulales > Lacipirellulaceae > JABDGM01. Next base: position 2,265 of record JAKEIB010000368.1, read on the forward strand.
GGGCGCGCGGATCGTCACCGGCGCCGTCCACTCGCCGCCGCTGCGGTAGCGAAGCTTGGCAAGCTCGTTGGTGATCTGGTCGAACGCCGGGTACATGTAGTCGGAGAATTGAATCTCCGGCACGGGCCGGAGGCCGTTCATGCCCATGCCGATCGCCACGCCAACGATCCCGCCCTCGGCCAGCGGCGTATCGAACACGCGGTGCGTGCCAAACCGCTGCTGCAAACCCTGCGTCGCCCGAAACACGCCGCCGAAGTAGCCCACGTCCTCGCCAAACACGCACACCTGCCGGTCGCGCTCGAGCATCACCTCGAGGCCAGACCGCACGGCTTGAATCATGTTCATCGTGGACATGGCGTACCACCCGTTTGTAGGCGTCCCGCACCAAGCAGGCGATTATTTGTCGGAAGGGGACACTAGGGGACTGTTTTGGTGTACCACCTTTGCGCAAAGCAGGTCCGCGCTTTTGCGCAGCACACGCCCGATCGGCGGAGCCGATCGGGCAAGCGCAGCCTGAGCGCTGGCCCGACATGCGCCGGGGCCTAACGCCGCATCGTTATAGGTACAGATGTTCACTATGATCCTAGCAGGGTTGGTGGCCAAAAGCTAGATCTGGCTGAGCAGCAGCACCTTCATCCCACGGCGCGTTTGTTCTGAGCTTCAAATGGAATTATCGACGTTTCAGCGGATGGTGGGCTCGACTCGGTTTGCAGCTCGCGCATTTGTTCTGTTAATTGCGGCGGCATGGTCGTGTAAACATCTTCAAACAGCGACTCGGTCGGATGCCCAAGCCCGGTCGCCGCAGTACCGAAAGATTCGGCGTGTTGGAACGCGGCGGCGGCTTCCTGATCGAGCGCCTCGTTCAAATCACGGTGCGCGTTCTCCGTCCAATGACCATTGCGAATCAGGTAGCGGCTCAGTCGATCGATCGGGTCGCCGCCGGGCCAGTGATTGGCTTCCTCGGGGGCCCGGTATTGTGTCGGATCGTCGCTGGTGGAATGTGCGTCGCGACGATACGTCAGCAGTTCGATGAGCGTCGGCCCGCCGCCGCGACGAGCACGCTCAATTGCCCAGGCCTCCGCTGCGAACACGGCCAGAAAATCGTTGCCGTCCACTCGCAGGCCGGGCAGATGATACGCATCAGCCCTGGCGGCAAACGTCGCCCCGCCGGTGGAAGTATTTCGGTGCGTGCTAATGGCCCATTGATTATCGACGACGTGCAACACGCACGGCGGCCGAAACACCGACGCGAAGTTGAGCGCGTGATGAAAGTCGCCCTGGGCGGCCGTGCCGTCGCCGATCCAGGCGCCGACAACTCGCCGCTCGCCGCGGTACGCAAACGCCATCGCCGCGCCCACGGCTTGCGGAAACTGCGTGCCCACCGGGCTGGAGATCGATACCACGTTGCCGGCGCGCCAACTGTAGTGAACGGGCATCTGCCGGCCCTTGGCGTTGTCGCACCGATTGCCGATCAATTGGCCGATCATCGCCACCATCGGCATCCCGCGCACGAGCATCAAGCCGGCCTGGCGATAGCTGGGAAACAGCACGTCGTGCGATGCGAAGGCCATCGCGCCGGCAACCGCTGCTACTTCCTCCCCCTTGCAGGAAACATGAAATGACAACCGCCCTTGTCGCTGCATAGCGATCATGCGGGCGTCGAAGTGCCGCGCACGCATCATCATCTCCAGACCACTTCGCAGCTGCTGCGGACCGATCGACGGCTGCCACGGACCGGCGGCCAGACCATCGTCCCCGAGCACGCGAATGAGGCCCGCCGCGTGGTCGCGCAGCTCCGTGTGCGGAGCCAGCGTATCCGGCCGAGAGAAGTCGCCGGGCTGCTGATGAAACGGATTAAATCGCGGCAAATCGCCCGGCCGATACGGCGCGGCCGGCACCCGCAACGCGAGCGGCAGCGGATCCTTCACCGCTGCCGCGCTGGTGTGCGACGACGGATTCGCTTTTCCGATGAGTATTTTGGAGTCGTCCATGACTCGATTCTGCTATAGCCGGGGTCTGCGACCCCGGTCGTTTCACACCGCAAGCTCAAAAGATCACAATTTGGCGAACCGTGGTCAGCCGGCCTCACAGAGGCCAGCTACAATTGGCTCCTGCGCCGCGCTTCCGCCAGCAACAATCCGGCCCGGTAGGAACTACGCACAAGCGGCCCCGAAGCGACCGCGCGAAAACCCAGCTCGCGCGCCTCATCGGCCCAGGCCGCAAACTGATCCGGCGCTACAAAACGATCCACCGGGAGGTAACGCTCACCCGGCCGACCGGGCGCCAAGTATTGGCCGAGCGTCAGCATGTCGACGTTCGCCTCGCGCAGCCGACGCATCGCATCCGTGACTTCATCGTCGCTCTCACTGAGTCCCACCATGATGCTGCTCTTGGTCCACAGGTTGGGCCGCAACTGTTTCGCGCGCCGTAGCACGCGGGCGCTTTGTCGGAATGATGCCCGCGGGTCACGCACCAGCTTGTCGAGTCGCGGGACACATTCCACATTGTGAGCGAAGACGGCAAGCGGAGTGTTCGTTAACAAGTGAGACAGCGCGGCTTCGTCGCCCGCAAGATCGCTCGACAACAGCTCAATGGTCACTTGTGGAAGCCGCTCGTGGACGGCCTCGACACAGCGTTTGTAATGATCGGCGCCGCCGTCCGGTAGGTCATCGCGATTCACGACCGTGATCACCACATGCGCGAGGCCCATCCGCTCCACCGCCGCGGCCAGCTCCTGCGGCTCGCGCGGATCGGGCGGTTCCGGTTTGCGGCTCGTTTCCACGCTGCAGAATCGGCAACCGCGCGTGCATTCCTTGCCGGCGACCATGAACGTCGCCGTCCCGCGCGACCAGCAATCATTGAGATTCGGACAGCGGGCCTCCTCGCAAACCGTGTGCAGTCCGTGCTCGGATATGGCTCCCTGCGTCGCGTTGAGAATCGCCAGCGGCCGGCCCGCCGGCAAATTCACGCGCAACCAGCTCGGCAGCCGCGGCCGCGAGGGGGTCGAGTCAATGATCGGAAGCGTCGAATGCAATGGAATTGCGGGGGCAGGGGACTGGCGAATTGGCACAAACCGCGCAATTGTACCGGAAATCGCTCGGCGCAACCAATGCAATGCGTAGCGACGTTTTCGCTATTTGCTGCCACTACTGTCCGGCTAACGCCGGAGTGACTTCGGTTAACTCTTAGGATTTCAACAAGTTGCGTTCGACAATGCGTGTACACGATCTGAACTCGCCAGCA
>JAKEIB010000055.1 GCA_022614705.1 Planctomycetota bacterium
ACCCAAAGCAAGCTCACACGTATGTCCAATAACCCTTCGCTAATTCGCGGCATCTTCTTCCGTTGTTGTGTTGCAGATTTTTTCGGATGAGCCATAACTTCCGTAGTCACTCGTAGCAACTACTGCGGGCTCGTCGCGGCCAGCCGAGGTCGCACTGATCCGGCCATGAAGGGTCGATTGGAGCGTTGCCATGAAGCGTTGGAAAGTTTGCGTTGCCAGCCACGTTATGGGACTGCTCTGCTGGCCGGTTGCGATGTGTGCGAAGGAGATGGCGCCCCTCCCGGTCGAGCTGACGCTTGTCGATGAACGGGCGATCGCGTTTGCTACGTTCCAGAGCCATAATCAAAAGGTGGTCAGCAATCCGGAGGGGATTTTCATCACCTATCTCCACAAGTCGAATGACGACTATACCGCTCAGCAATGGCGACTGGCAAAAAGCACGGACGGCGGAAAATCGTTCACGACCATCCACGAAGCGACGCACGCCACCAGTGCTCCTGCAATCGAAACGGACCGGCAGGGAGCGATTTACTTGGGGCACCCAGACTTTCTCGATGGGAACGCTTATCTCGTCCGCCTCGTGAATCATGACCATCAGGTACGCACGTCGACGACGGAACTAAAGGGCGGATCAGCCGGAAAGTATTGCCTTCTTCTGGACGAACCGCGGCAACAGCTCTATTGGTTCGCGCACAACAACACGTTCTTCACCGTGGGAATGGACGGCGCCGTGCGCTCCAAACTCGACCTTTTGCAAGCTGGTCCACACGCGTATTTGCAGTACCCACACTTGACGCTGGATTCCTCCGGTACTTTGTTCGCGGCCTGGACGACATCCAAAGTAGTTGAGGACAACGTGAGCATCTACCACGACGTTCACGCCATGAAATCGCCCGACGGCGGTAAAACCTGGCAAGCTCTCGATGGAAAACCGATCGAATTGCCGGCCGTGGCCGACGACACAGGACCAGCTACGCTCATCTCTCGAGTTGATGAGTTTGACGTGAACACCTGGCTTTCGGCCTTCATGGCCAAGGATGGGAAGCTCCATTTTGTGTATTGGGCCAAGACCGAGCCCCAGCGGCAATGGTACATTCGCTACGACATTGCTACTGGTACGCGCGAAATTGAAATGGAACAGATCTTTTCTCAGGCTCCTTCGCAGCGGCCAAACAACAGTGGTGTTTTCGTAGCCAACCGTAATGAGCCGGGATCGCGCCTCTACTTTGTCTCGACCATTGACGATCAGAGCCGGCTTGCATGTTTGGCCAGCGACGATAATGGGCAGACGTGGCATGAATATGCCACGTCCGATCAGGCGTTTCCCGCACGCGTTTACTCGATCGGTGCGGCACGCGAACTGACGCGTAGCGGTGCGATCGTCGGTACGTTCACGGTCGTGGTGGGCGAACCGAAAACATCCTATGAGGACGCGTCGGGAAGCGTCTACTTCTTTCGCATCCCTACCTTGCCCACAACTTCCGTCTCAGGAGGAGACGTTAGGGAAAGGGAGCGTCCATGAAGCGTTTTGCTGCCACTCGCTCCGTCGTCAAAATCATTTTCGCGGTGCTGATTGTGCCGGCTTGCTGCACGAGAACCACGGCAGCCGATCACGCTATGCGGCCTGTTCACCAGGTGCTCGACAAAAAGCCAGAGAACCTGATGTTGAACTATTTTGTTCGCGTGGCAAACGAGCTGGCTAGCCGGCAGCAGGTGCCCGCCACGCGCGCGAAATGGGACCGCCGTCGTGGCAAGCTGCAAAATCAGCTTCGCGAAACTCTCGGCAACTTTCCCTGGGAAAATCGGCCGTCGCTCAATGCACGCATTACGGGCAGACTCGATCACGGCGACCATGTTGTAGAGAAGGTGCTGTATGAAAGCCTGCCCGGATTGTACGTGACCGCCCTTGCATACGTACCAAAAAACGTCCCGGGTCGGCTGCCCGCGGTGATTTGTGTGAACGGTCATTGGCCCGACGCCAAGGCGACCGAGCTCATTCAACGCCGGTGCATGGGATTGGCGCGAATGGGAGTAATTGCATTTTGCCAGGACGTGATCGGCACAGGCGAACGCCAGGCTTTTGCAGGAAGCCCGCCGCAGAACTATCACGGTTTCTTTCGCGGGGCGGCGCCTCGGATCGTCGATCGCACGCTCCAGGGCTACGTGATGTTCGAGTGCATCCGTGCCTTGGACTATCTGCGTGCGCGCGACGATGTCGACCCGGACAGGATCATATGCACCGGCGCGTCGGGCGGCGGGATGCAAAGCATGTTTTTCGCCGCTCTCGACGAACGACTGGCCGGTGCAGTGCCCGTCTGTTACATCAGTTCCTATGAGTCGCACATGGGCGCCACGGCATGCGTCTGCGAAGTGCCGGCCGGGATTCTGCGTTATTCGAATCAATGGGAGATCCTTGCTCTGCACGCGCCGCGGCCCCTGTTCTGCATTGCCGCGTCTCGGGATGTGCCGGTGTTTCAGCCGGAGCCAATGCTCTCGACTCTCGAAAAGACGCGCGGCGTCTACAACTTGTACGACGAGGACGAGCTTGTCACATCCGCCGTTGTCGACAGTGGCCATGATTACAACACGGAGATGCGTGAGCTCTTGTACCGGCATGTCGCCAGGCATTTGCTCAGCCGTCCGGACGACAACTTGGCGGAACCGGATGATTTACCCGTGGAACCAACGTCGGCGCTCCAAGTGGGACTGCCGGCGAACACCGAAACAATGCAGTCGCTGACGTTTCGTCGTGCAGGCGAACTAGTCAGCCAGATCGCACAACCCCAGGACGTTGGCCATTGGCAAAAGCTCAAGCAGGAACAACAGAGGCGTTTGCGCGACGAAATTCTGGGGGGTTTTCCAGACACTCGGCAATCCAAACATACGTTGCACCGGAATTTAACGCACAATGGTCACATGCTTGAGCACTGGACGTTCGAGCCCGAGCCCGGCATCGTCGTGCCGGCTGTATTGTGCCTTCCCCACGATGGTGCGGCCGATGGAAAACGACCGGCGGTGCTGGTCGTGGACGAAGGCGGCAAACAAGCGGCGTTTGAACGCGGATTGGTCGACGCGCTCGCCGGCAAAGGTTTCATTGTGCTTGCCATCGACTATCGCGGCGCTGGCGAGACCGCCGGCACTGTCCCGGCGATCGAATATGGCCCGGGTACGCCTGAATACAATCTGACGAACTACAGCTCGTTCGTTGGTCGGCCGCTGGCCGGTGCACGAGTCGTTGACATTCGTTGTGCGACCGATTTTCTCACGAACCGCAAGGAAGTTGACGCTCAGCGAATTGCAATAGTCGGCCGGGGCCGCGGCGCCCTCTCAGCCGTCCTGGCAGCGTCGTTCGACGAACGGCTCGTTTGTGTTATGGCCGACGAGCCGCTCACCTCGTGGGTCTTTGAAGAAGAATTTGTCGATATCGGCCTGGCCTACATGATTCCTCGCATCCTTACGGTTGCCGATATGCCCCATTTATTGGCCCACGTCGCGCCTCGACCATTGTTGGTCACCAATCCCATCGACGGCCGGCGTCGCGCGGTGTCCGTTGACGATTGTCGCCGGCATTTACGATACACGGCCGCTATTTACGGGGTCTTTGACGCGAGTGAAAAACTACAAGTCACTCGCAATGAGGCGGAAGTTACCGTCAGGAATCTGGCCGAGCTGTTCCAAATTCACAACTATTGAGTCCTGCCCAGATAATGAACCTGTTGGGTGATAGCAAGGAGCAGGGAGCATGGAGTCGGAATTCTTGCTCCATGCTCCTAGCTCCGTGCTCCATGCTTTTCCCGGAATGGCTCATTCGCTGCGCAGAGATCAATAGGTATACGCGTCCTTAGCGCGATTCACTGAACGATGAGTTCACCGCAGTTCCACCAGGACAATTCTCCATGCAGGCGTCAATAAACCGATGGTTCCACTTGCAAACCTGTCAAGCACTTACGCTTGGCGGGCTTTTTTCGTTTAATGGGTTCATTGCTTTTCGGGGCGACGGCTGTAAGTGTAAACCTCGAAACGAACTCCGTTGCCTAACAATTGATAAGCCCAGAAAGGGATTCTATGAAACGCAAGGCCTCGGCTGAGTGGAAAGGCGGATTGAAGGACGGCAAAGGTACGATCGCCACGGATAGTGGCGTTTTGGCCAACACGCTGTATTCGTTCGGCACGCGGTTCGAGGAGGGCAAGGGCACGAACCCGGAGGAACTGATCGCGGCCGCGCACGCCGGTTGTTTTTCGATGGCACTTTCCGGGCAGCTCGGGAATGCCGGGATGACGGCCGAACGAATCAACACGACCGCGACCGTAACGCTCGAAAAAACTGACGCCGGTTTCACGGTCACGTCGGTGCATTTGGACGTGAAGGCAAAGATTCCCGGCGCTAATCAGCAGGCATTCGACACCGCCGCGAACAATGCCAAGGCCGGCTGCCCGATTTCGCGACTGCTCAACACGAAGATCACGATGGACGCGAAACTCGAGGCCTAGTCCGGCGTTTGTGCGGGCCGAGAGTACGTGTTTCCAAGCGATTATGTGCATAGTTGCCTGCAATTGCGCATCGAATGACGCCAGCTATCGGAACGGCTAAACTGGATGGGGCGGACCGGTTTTCCTGCGGCATCCGAACTGCCGATCTCAGTTGAGGTACGTGATGGCATTGCGGCGCGTGCCCGCGTTGTGCATGTGGCTCGCCGTTGTGGCGGCGGTCCCCGATGCGCGTGCCGACGACGCGGCGGTCAGCTTTCTGCAGGATGTGAAACCGCTTTTGGCCCGCCGCTGCTTCAGCTGCCATGGCCCGACCGGTAGCGAGGGCGGCCTGCGGCTGGACGATCCTGACGCCGCGCTCGCCGAGCTCGATTCCGGCCTGCATGCGATCGTGCCGGGCAACGTCGACGACAGCGCGCTCGTGGCCCGGGTAACGGCGGCCGATGAAGCCGAGCGGATGCCGCCCGAAGGCAAGCCGCTAACGACCCAAGGGGTCGAAACACTCAAAAAGTGGATTGCCGCGGGCGCCAAGTGGGAGAAGCACTGGGCGTTCGTCCCACCGCAACGCCACGCGCCCCCGTCAGTACGTGACGCGAGTTGGGTACAAAATCCGATCGATGCGTTCGTCTTCGCTGGATTAGAAAAGTCCGGCCTCTCCCCAGCGCCACCAGCGGACAGGCGAACGCTTGCCCGTCGCGCCCACTTTGGCGTCACCGGCCTGCCGCCATCGAATGAACAACTTGACTCTTTTCTGAACGATTCGCAGCCAGACTCGTGGGCACGGCTCGTCGACTGGCTATTGGCGTCGCCCCATTACGGCGAACATTGGGCGCGGCATTGGCTCGACCTTGTGCGGTTCGCGGAGACCAACAGCTTCGAGCGAGACGGCCTCAAACCCAACGCCTGGAAATACCGCGACTACGTCATCCGATCGTTTAACGCCGACAAGCCCTACGATCAATTTCTCCGCGAACAGCTTGCCGGCGACGAGCTCGACGAAGTGACCGATGAAACGATGATCGCCACCGGATACTACCGGCTCGGCATCTGGGACGATGAACCTGCCGACCCGCTGCAAGCGCGATACGACGAGTTCGACGACATCATCTCCACAACCAGCCAGGCGATGCTGGGTCTCACGGTGGGTTGCGCGCGGTGCCATGACCACAAGATCGACCCAATCCCGCAGACCGACTATTACGGGCTGTTGGCCTTTTTCGCGGATGTCATGCCGTACGCCGACATCCGCGAACGCGATCCGGCTCGCTACAGCCTGTGGGACATGTCGACGCCGGACGAGCGAGCGCGGCGTGAGGAGCTCCGCGATAAGCTGGAGCTCATTCGAAAGGAAGCGGCGAGCATCGAAGACGTGGGCATTGGGCGGATGTCGGCCGGCGATCAGGAGATTGCCCGCACGCCCGATCGGCAGCGGCTCGTTCAAGACAAGCTCGAGCAACATCTCAATGTGTCGGAGTGGAAACTTTACCAGGAAACGACGAAGCGGCTGCAGGCCGTGCAGCATGAAATCAAGAATCTGCCGGCACCGAATTCGGCCCTTGCATTGGCCAAGTGCGAACCGAAGCCGGCCGACACGCACGTCATGGTCCGCGGGAATCCGCACGTGCCTGGCGACGCGGTCGAACCGCACTTTCCGGCGCTGTTCGGCGACAAGACGCCGGTGATTCCGCCGCCGGCCGAGGGCGCTCGGTCGGCTGGGCGGCGGCGTGTGCTGGCGGAGTGGATCGCCTCGCCGCGCAACATGCTCACGGCACGGGTGATGGCAAATCGCGTGTGGCAGCACCACTTCGGCCGCGGATTGGTGCGTTCGGCCAGCAATTTTGGCGGGCTCGGCACGCCGCCGACGCACCCCGAGTTGCTCGATTTCCTGGCGTTGTGGCTCGTCGATCACGATTGGCAGCTCAAGCCGTTGCACCGGCTCATCATGACGTCGAACACGTATCAAATGTCATCGGCCCCAAATGAGAAAGCGTTGGCGATCGATCCGTCCAACGACCTTTTGTGGCGGTTCGACGTGCGGCGGTTGAGCGGCGAGGAAATCCGCGATGCGACGCTCATTACGTCCGGCCAATTCAATCCGGCCATGTTCGGACCTGGGTTCTATCCAAAGTTGTCGCAAGAGGTTCTGGCCACGCAATCGCGGCCGGGCGACGGCTGGGGGCAATCGACTCCCGAGGAGCAATCGCGGAGGAGCGTTTACATTCACGTAAAGCGGTCCCTGCTCACGCCGCTATTGACGGCATTCGACTTTCCGGATGTCGATTCAAGCTGCGAGGCGCGCTTCGTGACCACGCAGCCGGGGCAGGCGCTGGCGATGTTGCATGGCGAGTTCGCCAACGAACAAGCTGGCAAGTTGGCCGAGCGCGTGATCGATGAGGCGGGCGCCGATCCGCGGGTCCAAGTTGCCCACGCGCTACGCCTGGCCTTGCAGCGGCCCGCGAACGATGAGGAAATTGATGATGGCCTGGAGTTGCTGAGCCGGCTCACAAACGAGCGGGAGCAGAAACCGGACGACGCCCTTCGACTCTGGTGCCTCGCGGTGCTCAACTTGAACGAGTTCAGCTATTTAGATTGAGAGTGGGACGATGTCTTCGACTAACAAACGACGTGACTTTTGCGGGCGTACGCGGCGCGAGTTTCTCTGGGAAACCGGTTGCGGATTCGGCGCCGCTGCGTTGACCTCGTTGCTCACTGGCGACGGCTTTTTTACGCAGCAGGCCCAAGCATCGTCGCTTCCCGCCGCGTCGCTTGCGCTGAAATCGCCCACATTGCCGGCCAAAGCGAAGAGCGTGATCTTCCTTTTCATGTACGGCGGCCCCAGTCACATCGACACGTTCGACTACAAGCCGGACATGGTCGGCATGGACGGCAAAACTGTGAACGTAAAAACGTTCGGCCGCGGCGGCCACCGCAGCGAAGGCCGAATCGTGGAGCCGCGGTGGAAATTCCGCCAGCGCGGCCAATGCGGCAAGTGGGTAAGCGACCTGTATCCGCACCTCGGCGATTGCGTAGACGACATTGCGTTCCTGCACTCGATGACGGCCGAGTCGCCGATTCACGGCTCCGCGCTGCTCATGATGAACTCCGGCCGGCTGCAAAGCGGCAGCCCCGCGCTTGGGTCGTGGGTTACATACGGACTCGGCTCGGTGAATCAAAACATGCCGGGTTTCGTCGTGATGCTTGCCCGCGAGGGCGGGCCGATTAGCGGGGCGAAGAATTGGGCTAGCGGCTTCATGCCGGCCAGCCATGCCGGCACGATCTTTCGCGTCGAGGGTTCGCCGATCAATGATCTTTCGCTGCCGGCCAATATGACGCGACCGATGGAGCGCGATCTGCTCGATACGCTGGGTCGAATGAACGAACGGCATCGGGCGGCACGCGGCGATCAGCTCGATCTGGCCGCGCGAATCTCGACCTACGAGCTGGCCTACAAGATGCAAGCCCACGCGCCCGAGGCGGTCGATTTGAGCCAGGAGACGCCGGCAACTCGCGACCTCTATGGTCTGGATCGCGACCAGACTCGCGACTTCGGCACGCGATGCTTGTTAGCCCGGCGCCTGGTCGAACGCGGCGTGCGGTTCGTGCAAGTTTATTCGGGCGGCGGGCACAACGACGACACGTGGGACGCGCATGGTGATTTGGTGATGAACCACTCGAAATTGGCCGGGGCCTCGGACCAGCCGATTGCCGCGCTGCTCAAAGACCTGAAGCAACGCGGCCTGCTCGACGAGACGCTTGTGATTTGGGGCGGCGAGTTTGGCCGGCAGCCGACGGCCGAGTACGGCGTGGGCACGGGCCGCGACCACAATTCTTACGGCTTTACCATGTGGATGGCCGGCGGCGGACTGAAGGGCGGCGTCAGCGTCGGCGCGACCGACGAGCTTGGCGCGGCGGCCGTGGACAAGCCGTTTCACGTTAAGCGGCTGCACGCCACGGTGCTTCAGCAGCTCGGGCTCGATCCGAATCGCTTGTCATATTTTTACCGCGGGCTCGATCAGAAGCTGGTGGGGGGTGGAGCCGGTGGAGCCGATTGCGGAGATCATCGCATAAATGATTCCGGCGGGATAGCCCAAACACTCATCCTGAGGGAGGCTCGGCGACCGAAGGATCTATGTCGTCAAGAGATTCTTCGCTGCGCTCCGCTTCGCTTAGAATGACACGCATATCGCCGACTCATTGCCCCGCATGTCGCGCCGCCTCGCGCCGCGACGCGACGAATCGCCTCGCGAGTTCGTCGACGATCACACCGATGAGGATCACGCCGCCGATGATGGCGAACTCGATGTTCTGGTAATCGGGATGCACCAGATTGATCGCGTTGCTGAGCACAACCATGACGGCGGAACCGATCAACACGCCGGCAATGCTGCCTTCGCCACCACGGAGCGAGCAGCCGCCGAGCACGGCGGCCGCGATCGCGTATAACTCGTAGAAGTTGCCGAAGTCGCTCGGCTGGGCGGCATTGATATCGAGCACGAACAGCATGCCGCCCAAGCCAGCTAGCGTGGAACAGATCACGTATGCCAGCAGCGTCATGTGGTTCACGTTGATGCCGCTGTAACGGGCGGCATCCGGATTGTTGCCCAGCGCGAGTAGATAGCGTCCGTAGATGGTTTTGTTGAGAAATACGGCCGCGGCCACCGCCACGATAATCAGTATCAGCGTCGTGGCCGGCAGGTGAAATACGTCATCGCCCGAGCCGAAAATGGGCAATTGACTGGTCGCGATCGATCGCAGGTCTTTGAATTCGATCCCGAAACCCTGCGACCGATCGTCCGTAATGCCGCGGGCAATGCCGCGATAGAGCAGCAGGCCGCAGAGTGTGACGACGAATGGCTGCAGGCGCATGCGGGTGATCAGCAGGCCGTGCGTGATACCGATTGCCACCGATAAACCTATGACGGCCGCGACGCCCGCGGCAGCCGGCCAGTCGTAGCGCGTCAACAAAAACGGCAGCAGCACGCCCACGAGACAAACTAGCGAACCGATCGAAAGATCGATGCCGCTGGTGATGATCACAAATGCCGCGCCGATGCTCAGGATGCCGAATAGTGCCGTTCGGTGAACGAGATTCTCGACGTTATCAACGCGCAGGAACCGATCGCTGGATAGCGCGGTGTAGATGCAAATTGCCACGAGCAGGCCGAAGATGCCCCAGATTTTGGCGCCTTGCGCGCTGAATCGGCCGGGCGATCCGGTCGATTTCGACGGGTCCGCGGGTGCGGGAGTTTTGTCGCCCATTACGCCGGCACCCTTTCCGGCGACGGCTCGACGTCGCCCGTGGCAAGTCGCATGACAGCCTCTTCGCTCAACTCGCTGCGCGATAACTGACCCGAAATTCGGCCCTCGTGCATCACCATCGCGCGGTCGGACATGCTGATGATCTCTTCCAGCTCGCTCGAAACGAACAAAATCGCAACACCGCGTCCTGCGAGTTGGTCCATGAGCTTGTAGATTTCCTCCTTCGCGCCCACGTCGATTCCGCGGGTGGGCTCGTCGAGCAGGAGCAGTTTCGGCTCCAGGCAGAGCCACTTGCCCAGCACAACTTTCTGCTGATTGCCGCCAGACAGGTACCGCACGACCTGGCGATCGCTGGCCGTCTTGATGCGCATTAGCTCAATCATCATAGCCGCCACCTGGTTCTCAGCGGATCGGTTGAGGAACCCGCGCAGCAGGCCGCGGCGCTGGTCGCGCCGCAAACTGGCCAGCGACAGATTACGCTTGACGCTCATCGGCAGGACGAGCCCGGTCCGCCGTCGGTCTTCCGGCGCGAGCATGATCCCGGCGGCGATCGCCTCGCGCGACGTGCGTGGCGGACGCCGCAGGCCTTTCATGTTCATCAGCCCCGCGACGGCCGGTGTCACGCCAAAAAGCGTCGTCAAAAGTTCAGAACGGCCGGCGCCGACCAGCCCTGCCAGACCCACGATCTCGCCGGCCCGCAGCGTGAAGCTGAGCGCGTGCCGAGGATTTGCCGGCGTACGCAGCTCGCTGACGGAGAGAATCTCTTTACCGGGAGCGTGCGGCGTGCGCTGGTAGAACCGCGACACGTCGCGGCCGATCATCAGCCGCACCATGTTCTTGCGCTGGTTTTGTTCGCGCGACAACTCGCCCGTGCGTTCGCCGTCGCGGAGCACGACGACGCGGTCGGCCAAGCGTTCGACTTCGCCCAGGCGGTGAGAAATGTAGAGAATGCTCACGCCGCGGGCCTTCAAATCTTCCACTACCTCAAACAACCGCTGCGCTTCGTGCTCGGAAAGCGACGAAGTTGGCTCGTCCATGATAATCAGCCGCGCGTCGGTGCTCAGCGCTTTGGCAATTTCAACGAGCTGCTGCTTACCGATTGAAAGCGTGCTGACGACGGTTTGCGGCGCGACATCGAGGCCGACCATGTCGAGATACTTGTGCGACTCACGATCGATCGTCGCGCGATCGATCAGCCCGAAGCGCCGCGGCTCGCGCCCGAGAAAGATATTGGCGCCAATCGTGAGGTTATCGGCCAGGTTCAGCTCCTGGTGGATGAGCGCGATGCCCAGCTTGAGGGCCCCAGCGACCGACGACAAATGCACGGCTTGACCATCGACGAGTATTTCGCCTTCGTCGGGCGTGATGACGCCGGCGACGATCCGCATGAGCGTGCTCTTGCCGGCGCCGTTCTCGCCGACGATGGCAAGCGCCTCGCCGCGCTGGAGTGTCAGCGAAACGTCCTTCAGAGCTCGCACGCCGGCAAAACGCTTGCTAACTCGGCGCACTTTGAGGAGAGGAATGTTCGGATCGGTGGACATGGACGGTCGGCGCTACGTAATTCTCGTCATTTTGAGGGAAGCGAGTTTGTCATTCTGAGTGAAGCGCAGCGCAGCGAAGAATCTCATCGGGCAATGTAGATCCTTCGGTCGCCCAGCCTCCCTCAGGATGACCGCTTCGCCGGCTTAAACCGGCCTCTATTTGTTGAGCCGATCTTTGATCTCTTGCCAGAATTCGTCCACGTTCGATTTGTTGATGACCCGTGCCGGGATGTCGATGAACTTGTTCTCGGGAACGACGGACTTGTTTTCCTTATGCAGCGCGTTGAGCACCTGTATCGATTTGTAACCGTATTGGTACGGGTTCTGCACGACCGTGGCGACGACGTTGCCGTCCTTGATTCCTTGCAAGGTCGCGTCGTTCTCGTCGAATGCCATGACCTTCACCTGGCCGAGTTTGCCGGCGCGGTCAAGCGCTTCCAGAATGAGCGGCGGGTTGTACTCAAAGAGGCCGACCATCGCCGCGAGGTCCGAATGCCGTGTTAAAGCATCTTCGCCGTTAGCCTTGGCTCTGGCACGGTCGAATTGATCGGTCATCGTGCCGAGAACCGTGTATTTTTGATCCTCACTGGTGAGCACGTCGCCGGCGGCGTCGGAGCGTTCGCGGTCCGCCTTGCGATTCAAGAAACCATCGATGAAGCCCTGTCGGCGGCGCTTTGCGTTGTCCTGATCGAGCCGGCCGACGAAGATCATCACCTTGCCGCCGTCGGGCATCGCCTCGCGTAGCGTTTGGCCGCAGAGCAGGCCGGCGTCGAAATTGTCCATCCCGATGTAAACCAGCCGGTTGGTGTCCGGCGCGTCGGAATCGTGCGTGATGAGATTCGTCTGCGCGGCGGCCTTATTAAGGATTTCAACTTGATTGGCCGGATCGATCGGGCTGACGGCGATGCCATCCGTGCCGCGAACGAGCAGATCTTCGATCTTCCGCGTCTGGTCGGTGATCGAGCTAGGCATGATTACGGAAACGTCGACGTCGAGCTCCTTGCCAGCCGTCTCCGCACCGGCTTGGGCATGCTCCCAAAAATCGGCCACGCCGTTGGTAATGAAAGCAAGATTCGCCGCGGAATTGTCTTTCGACGGCGTCTTGCCGCTGTTGCAGCCACTCGAGAATAAGAGTGCCGCGACGACCGCCCCAACCAACGAGAATCTGGACATGAACGTAGTTCCCCAGGACTAACCGATTCACCCGTGGATGATAGCCTCAATTTCGGCGGGACGCCATAGTCGGCGGGGGCAGAGTGGTTAGTGTGGGCGTCTCGCTCCGCGAGACGCAATCTCCTCTCGCGGAGCGAGAGGACTACATTACTCCGCCCGCCACTACTGCCCGGCTGTATCGTCGGCCGGCAGCGGCTCCGGTGGCGCGACCATTTGCTTGAGCGTCTCGCGCAATTGATCGGCGAAATTCACGTCGACGCCGATGAACATGCGCGCAACATTGCCGGCTGCGTCGATTACGACGACTTGCGGAATCGCACTGACTTCGTACCGTTCGGATGCGGCACCATCGATATCGAGAGCGACGGCGGGATCCAGCTTCAGCCGCTCCAGAGCGGCCGAAATCGTCGCACGGTCCTCCTGCATGTTGACGGCCACGTATTTAACCTTCTCATCCTGAAACTCGTGAATAACGCGATCCATTTCCGGCAGGGCCTGCATGCAGGGGGCACACCAAGTGGCCCAGAAGTCGAGCACGACGATGTGGCCCTTTTCCTCGCTCAGCCGAAACTTGCCGCCGTCCAGCAGATCGAGCTTTACCTCGGGCGCCGGCTTGCCGATCAGGGCGGAATTCAGCGCGGGGGTTGACGGAGCGCTGGACGCGTCGTCGCTGACGTACTTGGGCTCGATCGCGTCGGACAGCCGCCAGGCGTCGTAAAGCGTCTCGTCGCTCGAGGCCTCGATCATATTGCCAAGGAGAATTCGGTCGACCGCCTTCACTTCGACTTTGCACGCACCGAGCAGTTCGCTGTGGCCAATCAGCGAGTTGCTGGCGAACTCATGGGGTACGAACGTAAGTCGAACGCCGTCCGCCCGCACAGCCTGAACCCGCACGGGCCCGAGGGGCGCCGCGTCTTCTGCCGGGGGTGGTTTCTCCTCGGTGACCGGATGCAGCCAGATGATCGTTGCCACGCGGCCGCGGGGCAGCCGCTTGGACTCTAGCCGCGTTTCCGCGACAAGAGTTTGGGCATCCATCGATTGCATCCGGGCACGTAGGTAATCGCCGCTGGTCGAGGCAATCAAGTGCGTGGGCGGATTGTTCTTCTGCATGCGCGGCAGCGTGAGGAGCCGCATCTGCTTTTCCTCGGCGAGCGTGCTTACGGCGGTCCGCGGCACGAGCTCGACGGCTTTGATCTGTTCATGAGGGATCATGTCCGATTCGACGACGGACGATGAGAAGTACACGCCGCGGTCATCGATCCGGGAAATGATGCAGGGAATCCGATCCCCGGCGAGCAGAAAGATCGCATGAGGATATCCGGATAGCCGCGGGGCAGCCGGTACGTTTTGCGGCGGACCGGAGAACGCCTGCACGACGGCGCCCCAAATGCCCGGGCGTTGTAGAGCTCGCCGATTCTGCACTTGCGGCTGCGGCGTAGTCTTCACGGGCGGCGGTGGATCGCGGTAAACGATTCGGCCGGATACATCGTGGAACAGCGGGCTCCCGGTCTCGCTCAATCGCGGCTTCCACACCAGGCAACTCGATGCCTCGTCGGACTTGCCATCGACCAGCATGCCGTGCGAACGCACTCCCTCAAGCTCCAGCCGGCCGACGGACGGCTGATTCGGCGACTCATTCGATTGGTTCGACGCACCGATCAAACACCGCACCTCGGCAACCGGAACGATCATCGTTTCCTCGATGCCGGGTCGAGTAATGTGCAGTTGACCGGCTTGGACTTTCGTGAGTTGCCCGCTCAGACGGTTGCCGTCGTGGCATCCGACGCGGACCGATCCGTCCGTCGGTTTGATTTCCGTCGAGAGAACAACGCTGGCCACGTCTTGGGCGGCGACGGCCTTTTCCGCCGTCCCGTCCTCGACGATGAACTGCCGCTTGTCGGCTTCGTATCGCAACACGTCGCCGTAGACGATTGAGCCATCGGTTTGTTGAATGTGCTGGCGATTGACGTCGATTTTCGGCGGCGACTGACCGCTCCACTTGCTGACAACAAGCTGTTCGAAACGTACGTCGCCGCGATGGTTCCGCAGAAAAATCCAATTGAGCGGCTGGCCGGCGCCGATATCGACTTCGATCTCGCCCAGCTTCGTCCCATCCAGCGAATGAACGGCGACCTTTCCCTTCTTTTGATCCACCAGGAACTGCAAATGCAATCGGTTTTTCACCTTCTTGAGGTCGATGATTGTCGCGAGGTCGGCATCGTCCCGCGATTCGCGCACCAGTACGAGCGTTTGGTCCCAGACTTCGAGGTGGACGCCTTCGTTCTCGTGCTTCTTCCCCTCCCCGGCGGCGATGACGAAAAGAAAGTCCAGCTTCATGTTCCACGAGATCGCCAACTTGATCGCAGCTTGCGGAGGAAGGTTGATTTGCTTGCACAGCGAGGCGCTCGGCGTCTGAGTGAGCAAGTGCCCGGCTTCTTCCAGCCAGCCGTCTTTTTCGGGCAGATGTCGCCACTCGGCCAGGTTGTTGGGACCGGAGTAGTTCCACGCCGCGGCGCCTTGCCACGGCACAATGCGGCGGATGTGTGACCGCTGGACGTGAAGCTGGCCGAATCGCTGGGATTCGATCTCGACGACGTCCGGCGTCAGGCCAATCAGCGAACCGAACAAGAGGTCGCCATCTGACAGTTCGAAGCAATAGTCGGCTTCCGCCGGCTTCGGATGTTCGGGCGATGGGAAAAACGCCGCCCGTATCGCGGCCATCGGAAATTGAAACGGCTGCACTGCGCCGCCGCTCTGCCAACTGATGACATCCGGCCCGTTCGAGTCCTCGATCGTGCCGGAGAAGAAATCGCCATCCGTGAGATACAGCATGGCCGATACGGGCGGCTTGGGCGCTTCGGCGCCGCGCGCGGTCGGCCCACCAACAGCCAGCGCGACCAGCATGAGCAATGAGATTCGGCAGTAACGTCGCTTGGCCATGACTATCTCTCGTAGATCGGCAGAAATCGGTAGTTAAGCGCGAGCGCCAACAGCGACAGCGACGTCGCCACTTCATTGCCCATGTCGCCCTTAAAGCTGCCATCGGGCTGTTGCAACTCCTTCAATTGCCGCACGAGCAGCTTGTTCCACTTCTCCCAGGCCTCGATGTCGCCTTGAAACAGCGCCTGCGCCTCGTAGTAATAGGTGTACTCGCGGTAGTGGCCGGGCGGTTGCTCCAACCGCTGCTTAAGGTATGGCCCATCGCAATAAATCTGCAACATTGGCCTGGACAAGTACATAATATCATGGGACAAGGCGCGCGCCATGAGCGTAGGCGCCTATTCGACGT
>JAKEIB010000369.1 GCA_022614705.1 Planctomycetota bacterium
GGGATCTCAGTATTGCGCCCCGCGGTTGGACAGCAGGATCGAACGGGACTGCGCGCGGTTGTCATGGTCGGCCGTGCGCAGCCGCCGCCGGTCCCCGCCCCTAAGGGCCCTTCATTTCATTTTTTAGAAAGCTGTTAGCTATTAGTTTTTAGCTGTTAGCCAGAACGAGAAAGGAGCATGTACGATGTAAACGCGAATCCGACCGCTTGCGGCTTAGCTGAATCCGCAATCCGAAATCCGCAATCGTCCCTCCGCCCACCACAATTTACCGTACCATCCGCTCCGACAGTGGCGTGACGCGGCCGGCCGTGACGTGGGCGCGGTTGAATTCGGGGATGAATCCGCGGTTGCCGGCGATGCCGACGCGGCGGCCCAGATACGGCTGCAGATTCACGTCCGGCGTCGGCGTGACGAACGTCACCACCTGGCCGCGCTCGTCCACGAGCGCGAACTGCGGAGCGCCGGGCCGCTTCGAGACGACCGGTCGAAGGATGCCGGTCGCATCGAACCGGTCGGCGTCGACGGTATTGTAGCTGGGGTCTGTGACCCCGGCACGTTGCACACCGGCCTCAGAGAGGCCAGCTACAGCCGTGCGGGTTGCCGGTTGTTGATAACGACGCGCAAGCGCCGTGAAGTGGTCGATCTTCGCCATCGTCACCTTGACCATGTCGCGTTCGGCCTGCGTCTGTGCCTTGCCAAGAAGTTGTTCCGTGTCTCGCTGCAGTCGTTCGGTGTTCCAAAGTTGAGGGGGGGCGGAAGCCATGCGAGACAACCGCAATTCGATGTCGGTCAGTTGGCGCGGTAAATCAATTTCCGTTGGCGCCGGTGCCGCCGTTGCAGATGGCGTCACGGTTGCCGACGGCGCCGCACTTGGGATCGCGGCCGCTGGCGGCGCGGCTGCCGCCGGCGTGGACGTTGGGCTCGGCGGTGTGGACGTGACAAGTGGAGTAAGTGGAGGGGGCGTGACTTCCGCTGCTGCTGCGCTATCGGGCACTGACGACGCCCGCCATGATTCGCCAGTTGTCCGCGGAGCTTCCGCCGCCGGTGGACTCACGGCCTCCGGTTTAACTTCCACCTTTTCCGGAGCGCTCTCGCTTGTGGCCGATGCCGGCACGACATGCGACTCACCTTCGCCCGGCGACTCGTTCTCGCCAATCGAGCCTCGGCGCTCGACGCTTGCCGCGTGGATCCAACGAAACTCGCCTGCCGGCGGCGCGATCCTATACCATGTCTCGCCGTCGAAAGTTTCTTTGCCAACAATCTCGACGACTTCGCCTTTCTTCAGCCGCACTTGCACGGCGTTGCGCTTGTCGCTGAGCTGGCTGCCGATCCGCGAGGCGACGTCTTCTTCGCGGACCTCCGCCAGGCCGCCGCCTTTCAACTTCAACTGCTTTTCGGGGATCCAGCTGAAGCTGTCCTCGGGCGGCCGAATGCCTAGCCAACCGTCTGCTTCCTCGCGATAGACTTCGACCGAGTCGTCGGGCGAGAGCGTCGCGGTCGGATAAAACCTTTCGCCTGGTCCACTGTGAACGAGCGCCCGAGGCGTCGTGACGCGCGCCTCGTACGGCTCAATTTCGGCGCAGGCGCGCTCCGCGATGAGAGCCGTAACAAGGCAAGCGAAGGCCAAACGCAGCAAACCAATACGATTCAAATGAATAGGACACATCAATTGGTCCCCAAGCGGCGCGCCGCGAGAATCTGCCCCAGGTTACAAAGGCAACAAGTTGCGGCTTCTAGCCAAATTGCTCGATAGCTTCAAGATCATTCGCGGCACTGGCGGATTGCTAGTTCGCGTGAACGTCGGCTGATACGATGAATGAGTGTGCTAGCGGCAACCTGTAGCTGGGGTCTGTGACCCCGGCTTACGCGGGCAAGCCGGCCTCACAGAGGCCAGCTACAATGGCTGACTCACCTACTCACCTACGCCCATGCAGTTAACCCGCCTCGGCCCGTACGAAATCGACAAGCCGCTTGGCAAAGGCGGCATGGGCTCGGTGTACGCTGCGACCGACACACAATCGGGCCAGCGCGTGGCGATCAAAGCGCTCACGCCACACCTCGCCATGGCCGAGGGGTTTCGCGAACGTTTTGAGGCCGAGATCGAATCGCTCAAGGCGCTGCGTCACGAAGGTATCGTGCGACTTTACGGATACGGCGAACAGGACGGCGTGCTGTTCTATTCGATGGAGCTGGTCGACGGCATCAGCCTTGAAGACGAGCTCAAAGCGGGCCGGCGGTTTAGCTGGCGCGAAGTCACGAACATCGCGATTCAACTCGCGCTCGCACTCAAGCACGCGCACGACCATGGCATCGTGCACCGCGATATCAAGCCGGCCAACATCCTGCTCGCCGGTGATGACCACGTGAAGCTGGCCGACTTCGGCATCGCGCGGCTCTTCGGCAACACGCAGCTCACGACCGCCGGCGGCGTGTTGGGCACGGCCGATTACATGTCGCCGGAACAGGCGGAAGGCCGGCCGGTGACCGCGCGGTGCGACCAATACAGCCTGGGCGGCGTGATGTACGCGCTGCTGGCCGGTCGGCCACCGTTTCTTGCCAAGAACTTGCCGCAGATATTGCAGCTGCAGCGATTCGCCAACCCCGAACCGGTGCGTCGCTACGCGCCCGATACGCCGGAGCAACTTGAGCGCGTGATCTCGCAACTGCTGGCGAAGGATCCCGCCGACCGCTTTCCCAATACACAGGTGCTCGCGCGGCATCTGCAGGCGATGGTGATTGCGCTATCGCGACCGGCGGCCGACGATTTCGCGTTGGCGGGCGAACATTCGCCCGATCCGCATCTCGATTCGGGCATCGCGAAGTTACACGCGATCGAGGCCGCACAGGTCGAAGGCCCCGCGCGATCGAAGTCGGTTGCACCAGCTGACGCTCGCAGCGGCCTGCCGCCTGGCATGGCGACACAAGACGCCGCCACGCTGGCCGCGGAGGATGCCGGCGTTAGCCGCCAAACGGGCGGCAAGGCGCCGGCTTTGGCGGCAGCGGCCGACGGCGCGGCGACGCAGGTTCTTGAACGGCCGACACGCTTCACAACCATCGAAGAAGAGGAAGCGCGACTACAGGCTCAGCATCAGCGATCGTGGCTGTTGATCGTGGGTCAGCTCGCCGCGCTCGCAGCCGTTCTGGGCGGAATGGGCGCGTTCGCGGTGTACTTGTCGCGGCCGCCGTCGGCCGACGAACTCTATACAATCGTGTCCGACCGCGGCGATGGCGACGACGGAGCGTCTCTCGGCAGCGTCGAGCGAGAGATCAATAAGTTCCTCGCACTCTACCCGGACGACCCTAGGGCCGACAAACTGCACCGTTACAAACAGCAAATCGAGCTCGACAAGCTGGAACGCCAATTGCGCCGGCAAGCGCGCGACAGCGGCAGCGCCGATCCGTCGTTGTTGCCCGCCGAACAACTTTATTTGCGGGCCGCCGACTTGGCGAACAGCTCGCCGGACGAGGCCGTGACGATGTTTCAGGCGCTCGTCGACCTGTATGGTCCCACCGCGCCGGGCAAAGCGGATAACGACGTTTCGGCTATTGTTGAATTGGCAAAGCAGCGACTGGCGTCATTGCGCGCCGACCTGACGAAGTCGCACGAGCGACAACTGGCCGCGCTCCGCGAGCGGCTTGACGTGGCTGAGAAATTGTCAAAAACGAATCCGCAACAGGCGAGCGCGATGTATCGGGCGATCATCGAATTATATCAATCGAACGACTGGGCGCATGAGATAGTCGAACCGGCGCGCAACCGACTTGAGGAATTAAACAAAGAGTAACAGTTTAGCCGTCTGTAGCGGTTTAGGTTGGTAATGGAGGTAGTTGTCCGGTGGTGAGGTAAGTGGCGATCGCGTCGCTGATGGTGCTGATGGGA
>JAKEIB010000370.1 GCA_022614705.1 Planctomycetota bacterium
CTGGCGAGTTCAGATCGTGTACACGCATTGTCGAACGCAACTTGTTGAAATCCTAAGAGTTAACCGAAGTCACTCCGGCGTTAGCCGGACAGTAGTGATATTACGCGGCAATGACTCAGCGTGAGGGAGCTAAGGTTTTGGGTAGTGCTCCCTCACCCCAGCCCTCTCCCAAGGGGAGAGGGGGATCAGATGGTCATGGCGGTGAAGCCGCCGTCGACGTAGATCGCTTCGCCGGTGATAAAGCTGCCGGCGACGGGGGAGAGCAGCAGGAGCATGGCGCCGATGAGTTCTGGCGCGTCGCCCAGGCGGCCCATGGGTGTGTGTCGGAGAATCGATTCAACGCGGGCTTTGTCGAGGATTTTGCGGTTCTGCTCGGCCGGGAAGAAGCCGGGGCACAGGCAGTTTACGCGCACGCCCTTGGGGGCCAGTTCGCGAGCGACGTTCTGCGTGAGGTTTAAAACGGCCGCTTTGGAGGCCGAGTAAACGAACACGCGCGACAAGGGCCGGTAGCTGGTGACGCTGCCGATATTGAGAATCGAACCGCCGCCCGCTTCGACCATGTGCCGGCCGAAGATTTGGCAGCCGAGGTGCGTAGCGAACAGATTCGTGTTGATGATCCGCTCGAATTCCTCGTCGCTGATGTCGAAGTAGGGCGTCGGCGAGTTGACGCCGGCGCAGTTCACGAGTGCGTCGACGCGACCATGCTGCTTGACGACGTCATTCAGTAATGCCTGCATGGACTCCCGGCTGCTCGCGTCGACTTCTGCAAACGTCGCCGTGCCACCCAGCTTCTCGATCGTGGCGACCCGCTCTTGCCCGCGTTCGGCGCTGCGGCCAGCGACGACGACCTTCGCGCCGGCTTGCGCAAGTCCATTGCAAAGCTCGCCGCCGAGCACGCCGGTGCCGCCGATCACGACGGCGACGCGATCATTGAGACCGAAGAGGTTTTGCAGGTAGTTGGACATTCTGTAGCTGGCGTTTGTGACGCCGGCCTTTTTCAATTAGTTTTCGTTTTCAAGTGGCGACGAGGCCGGCCTCGTAGAGGCCAGCTACAATCATGGTTTTCGCCGCAGCCGAATCCAATCGGTGTGAAACGTGCCCGGTTTATCGACGCGTTCGTACGTATGGGCGCCGAAGTAATCGCGTTGCGCCTGTAGCAAGTTGGCCGGCAGGCGGTCGCGGCGGTAACCGTCGTAATAGGCTAGGGCCGTGGCGAATGCCGGGATGGGGATTCCGAATTGGGCCGCGGTCGCGATGACGTTTCGCCAGGCGACTTGCGTTTTCGCGCAGGCATCGGTGAAGTACGGCGCCAGCAGCAAATTCTCTAACTTCGGATCGGCGTCAAACGCCTCCTTGATGCGGTCGAGAAATACGGCGCGGATGATGCAACCGCCGCGCCACAGGAGCGCGATGTTGCCGTAGTGCAGCGGCCAATCGTACTCCGCGGCGGCAGCCTGCATCTGCACGTAACCCTGTGCGTAGCTGCAAATTTTCGAGGCGTACAGCGCCTGGCGGATTTGCTCGATGAACGCTTTGCGGTCGCCGTCATATTTTTTGCCAGTCGGGCCTTTAAGGACTTTGCTGGCTCGCACGCGGGCATCCTTCATTGCCGAGAGGCAGCGGGCATACACGGCTTCGGTCACGAGCGTACTGGGCACACCGTGGTCGAGCGCAAGTTGGCTCATCCATTTGCCGGTGCCTTTGGCGCCAGCTTTGTCCATGATCTTGTCGACGAGATAGCCGCTGCCTTCCGGATCCTTCACGCTGAAAATGTCGCGCGTGATCTCGATGAGGTAGCTATCGAGCTCGCCGCGGTTCCACTCGGCGAACACGTGGTACAGCTCGTCGTCGGACAGGCCAAGCGCCTCGCGCATCACGAAGTACGCCTCGCAGATGAGCTGCATGTCGCCGTACTCGATGCCGTTGTGAACCATTTTCACGTAGTGGCCGGTGCCGCGCGGGCCGACCCACTCGCAGCACGGGATGTCGCCCTTCGGGCCAACTTTGGCGGAGATTGCCTGGAAGATCGGTTTGACGATGGGCCAGGCGGCGTGGCTGCCGCCGGGCATCATGCTGGGGCCTTTGAGCGCGCCCTCTTCGCCGCCGGAGACGCCGGTGCCGACGTAGAGCAGGCCTTTCTCTTCGACGTATTTGGTGCGGCGTTCGGTATCGGCAAAGTACGTGTTGCCGCCGTCGATGAGCACGTCGCCATTGTCCAGCAGCGGGATGAGCGACTCGATGAGGTCGTCGACCGCCGGGCCAGCCTTGACCATCATCATCACCTTTCGCGGCCGGGCAAGATTCTTGACCAGCTCTTCAATCGAGTGGCACCCGGCGAATTTCTTACCCTTCGCACGGCCGGCGAGAAGCTCGTCGACCTTGCTGGTCGTGCGGTTGTACACGGCCACCGAATAGCCGCGGCTCTCGATGTTGAGCGCCAAGTTTTCGCCCATCACGGCGAGGCCGATGAGGCCGAGGTCACAGGATTTGTTCATGATCATCGTAAGTACCGTAAAATGCCATCCTGAGGGAGGCTCGGCGACCGAAGGATCTCTGCCGCCCCCATGAGATTCTTCGCTACGCTCCGCTTCGCTCAGAATGACACCTGCTGAGGGAGGCTCGGCGACCGAAGGATCTAGCGCCACGCGCACCGAGATTCTTCAGTCGCTGGAAGCTCCTTCAGAATGACATTCGCATTTGCTGTTCGTTGTTCAATCATCTACTTTCCAAGGCGGTCGCTCGGGCAGGAACGTGTCGAACTCGTCGAGCAGTTGTTGTTGATACGGGCCGGCGAACGTGCCTTCGAAGAAACGTGGGATGCCATGCTCGTAAAGGTGTCGCCAGCTTGCTTCCTCGAAGCCGGGGTTGATCGGGAAGAACAGGCAGTTGTTCGCGACGGCCGCTTGGTAGTCGCCCAGCGCGTCGCCAATCATAAGCGTGTGATTGGGTGCATACTTCTTCGCCATCGCGAGCGATTGCGTTTTGCTGCCGACTTCCTGGCCGCAGATCGCCAACACGAAGCGAGCGATGTCGTGCTCCGCCCACTCAGCTTCCAGCGCTGCATTAGGCGTCTGCGAGCAGACGAGCATGTCGGCGCGGCCCGCGAACCGCTCCAGGCACGGCCGTACCGATGGAAACGGCGGCACGTCGCGAACCATTTCGGCGATCGACTTGTTGACGGCCAGCGACCAGGCGTAAGCCCGTTTCAGATCGGTGTCGCCCGTTTCGGCCACTGCTTTTTCCAGGGCCGGATTGCCGAGCTTCGATTCGCGGGCCATCCAGTCGATCAGCCCCTGCGGCCGCGGCACATTGACTCCGCGGGCCTTCACGTCCGGCCGCCGTCGCAGCCAGTCGAGCTGCTCGACCAGTGCCGGAAATCGGTTCGCACCGCGGCTTTTGGAATACAGGTTGACGAACTCGGCCGCCTCGCGAGCCATTTTGCTCACGCCCTGCAGGCCGTAGTGATTGACGAAATTCGGTATGAAGCATTCCTTGTGCTTCAGCTCCATCGAATCAAAGACGCAGCCGTCCGAATCGATGCCAACGAGAAAATCGTGCTGCGGCGTGATGTCCAACATGTGCCGCATTTTACTGGCGGCTGCCGACTTGGTCGAGTGCGCGGAATGTGGTCTTCTCGCTCCGCGAGAAGTATTCTCACGCGGAGCGTGAGGACTACACTACGGGCCCAGTCGCAGCGTCGACGGCCGGTATGGCGGCAATGCCTCAATGCGTCGATCGATGTCTTTGAGCTGTTCGAGAACCTTTGGGCCAGTTTTGGTGCCATACTGCGATTTGAATTGTGCGGCGGTTAGCCCTTCCGGCAGACCTTCGATCTCGGGGACGAATGTTTTGACGTCAAATGATTTCGCCAGCGCGCCGAGCGGAAAACGATTCTTGAGCACGCCGTTGGCGAAGCGTGTGCCGGCGCGATCGGCGGCGATGTCGGCGAAGCTGAAACCACTGGTGCCTTGCGAATCGAGCAACTCTTTGGCGATGCCGGCGGCTTGGGCCGCCTCATGGCCGATCGCCGCGGCCAGGTAGGCGGATATAAAGAAGTGCTGAGCCAGGTCGCGCCGGCCGCGCAGCGTCGGCTCGCCGAGCAGCGTGAGCCGGACCATCCGTTCGCTCGGCGCTTCGACCGCCGCCACGGCGTCGGCCACCCCCGGCACCGACGTTAGCGTCCGCGAATCGTCCATTCCTATTGCCAGCGCGAGCAGAAATGCGCGCGGCGCGACATCGTCGGGCAGCGCATCGGCAGCCCGAGCCGCTTCGCGAACATAGAACTCCGCGAGCGCATCGCCCGTGTGCCGCGAAATGCCGCCCAGCCCACGATCGGGCGCCACAGGGAGCGCCCGGTTTGCGGCGGCCCCATGCACGATTTGCTGCAACACATGCTTCGCGGCCACCGATAGCGGCGTGCTCGCTGAGGTTCCCATCAACTGCACGTAATGATAGCCGGCCGGGTCTTCGGGCAGCGACCGGGCC
>JAKEIB010000371.1 GCA_022614705.1 Planctomycetota bacterium
AATAATAGTATATGACAAGCCGGGCGGGGACGGCGCGCCAGCCGCCGATCACCTAGAGAGTCCCACATGATCCACCGACAAACCCGCCGACTCATCGGATTCACCATTTTCGCATTCACTCTAGCCGTCGTCGGCACTCGTGCCGCCAGCGACTTCGTTGCCGAGCCAACCTGGCAGCCGGTGAAACAAGAGGCTGTTTTCGACAGCCTCGACGACTACCTAAGCACGGCCGAAATCGAAGCCGATCGTCAGTCCGCGGCGCGGAAAGCTTGGCAATCGAATGAAGACGCAGCCGATGGCGGCCTGCTCGACCGGCTCGCCACGAGCATTGCCAAAGCCGACGATCGCGCCCACGAGTTGATCGAGTATTGTTCGGGCGTCAGTAAACCGGGCGCGCTTCCCGAGTTCGCCTGGCTGGCCGACAGCGATACGCCGCTGTTGGTGCGCAACAACATGCGGTTGTATCTTGCGCGCTGGCTGGTGCAACAAGGCTATTACGACGAAGCCATCTCATGGACCGAAGGTTTGACGACGGACGACGTGGTCGCGCCCGACGCGCTGTTGTTCTACCGCGCCATCGCGTACCATCGGCTAGTCCAACCCAACCAGGCCGACGCGGCGCTCACGCAGCTCCTCGAGCGCGAAGACGACCTGCCCACGCGTTACCAAAAGTTGGCCGGCCTCATGCGGCAGGACCTGGCTGGTCTCGAAGACGACTCGCTCGATCACATCGCGCGTCGCATGGAAGACATTCGCCGCCGGCTTGCCCAAGGCCGATCGGGCGAGCACGTTCAGAAAATCGAGAACGGCGTCATCGAGTCGCTCGACAAGCTGATCAAAAAGGCCGAGGAGCAAATGCAGCAGTCGCAGTCCGCCTCATCCGCCGGCGGTCAACAGAGCGGCACGCCCATGGAGGACAGCCAGATCGCCGAGCTCAAGGGACCCGGCAAAGTGGAGCCGCGCGACATCGGCCGCGGGACGGGCTGGGGCAACCTGCCCGACAAGGATCGCGAAAAGGCATTGCAAGACATCGGCCGCGAGTTCCCATCCCACTATCGCGAAGTCATTGAAGAATACTTCCGCCGGTTGGCGGCCGAGGAGTCGGCCGACAAACCCTAGTCGCGGCGATCGTACGCCCACCTAGCCAAAACTGACCATTGGCGCCCAGCAGGTTCATGCGAAGCTCACCACATATGTCATTCCGAGCGAAGCGCAGCGCAGCGAGGAATCTGGCGGGGTCAGCATAGATCCTTCGGTCGCCGAGCCTCCCTCAGGATGACTATTGCCAGCGCATTGGCTCCTGTCGGCGGGACTTCAAATATACTTATCATGGACCAGATGCCGTGCGTGCGATCCTTCCAATCCTGTTTGCTTTGCTGCTAGTGAACGCGTCGATCGCCGCCGAAGTCTCGGCCACGCGGCTCGACGGCAGCACTGTCGCGGGCGAATTGCAGGTTTGGGACGACAAGCAGGCGGTCATTCGCACGTCCGACGGCGAGCAGCAAATCGACGACGACGAGTTGCTCTCGTTGCGGTGGCTGCCTGAAGCGCCCGATATGGGGGATCCAGCCACAACGCCAAGTCAGGTTGAGCTGACCGACGGTTCCCGGCTGCCCGTGAGCGACTTTCAAAGCAAGGACGCGAGGGCGAACGTCACGCTGGTAGTGCCCGCAGCAACGCGTGAGCAATCACTCATAATCGCGAGAAAGCAGCTTGCCGCAGTGCATTTGCAACCGTTGGACCCCACGCTCACCGAGCAATGGCGCGAGATTCGCGAGCTTAAACCGGCCGCCGACGTTCTGGTGCTGCTCAAGAAAGACGGAAAAAGCCTGGATTACGTCGAGGGTGTTCTCGGCAATGTAACGCCCAAAAAAATCGAGTTCGAACTCGACGGCGATGCCGTGCGAATCGATCGCGAGAGGGTTGCCGGTTTCATTTACTTCCGCCGCGAAGAGAGCTCGCAACCGGAGCCGCGTTTTGTGGTCCACAGTCGCGGCGGATTGCAGGCGAACGTCGCACACGCGCACCTGGCCGACGACACGGTGCGCTTGACGACCACCAGCGGGGTCGAGTTTCAATGGCCGCTTGATGACGTTTATCTCGCCGATTTCTCGGCCGGCAAGCTCGTTTGCTTGAGCGATCTCGAACCGGCGTCCGAAAACTGGACGCCGCTCGTTGGGTTGCCGGCCAATGCCGCGCTGGCGGCCGAATACGGCAAAGTGCGCCGCAATCGCTCCGCCCATGGCGGTCCGCTCACGCTCGCGTCACCCGACGATTTATTGAGCGCAGATGGGCGAATGCGGACATATAACAAGGGCCTCGCGATCCGCAGCCGCACGGAACTTGTTTATCGTTTGCCGGCCGGTTACCGGCGCCTGAACGCCGTCGCCGGAATCGACCCGTCCGCCCGATCTAGCGGCAACGTGCGCCTCGAGATACTCGGCGATGACCGGCCGCTGCTGGAGACCGAAGTCGCCGGCAACGATGCGCCGCACACGATCGATCTCGACATCGCGGGCGTCAAGCGATTGAAGATCATCGTGGATTTTGGCAAGAATCTGGATACGGGCGATTGGTTGAATTTGTGCGATTTGAGAATTGTGAAGTGAACGGCAGCAGAACAGAGATTCGATTTCGGATTGCGGATTGCGGATTGCGGATTGACAAACACAATCCGCAATCCGCAATCCGAAATCCGCAATTGCCCCTGCGCAATCTCTTACTACTTCTCGTCGCGTTCCTCGCCACACCGTCCCCTGCCGCTGAGCCCGACCCCGCCGTGCTCGCCGCCGAGGCGGAGCGTGTTGCGACTGTCGAACGAATTTCGCGGCCGACGCTGGCCATCTTCGACGCCAACGGCCAAGGCGGCGGCTCCGGCGTGATCATTTCGCCGGACGGTTACGCGCTATCGAATTTCCACGTCACAGCGGCCACCGGTCCGGCCATGAAGTGCGGACTTTCCGACGGCCGGCTCGTCGATGCTGTGCTCGTGGGACTCGATCCGGGCGGCGACATCGCATTAATCAAGTTGCTCGGCCACGACGACTTCCCGGCGGCCGAGCTTGGCGACAGCGATTCGGTCCGCGTCGGCGATTGGGCGTATGTCGTCGGCAATCCGTTTTTGCTGGCCGATGATTTTAAGCCAACGGTCACGTACGGCATCATCTCGGGCGTGCAACGCTACCAATATCCGGCCGGCACGCTGCTCGAATACGCCGATTGCCTGCAGACCGACGCCGCGATCAATCCGGGGAATTCGGGCGGTCCGCTGTTCGACGCCGCCGGTCGGCTAATTGGCATCAACGGCCGGGGTTCGTTTGAGAAACGCGGCCGCGTGAACGTGGGCGTCGGCTACGCGATCTCGATCAATCAAATCAAACGATTCGTGGGACTTCTAAAGAGCGGACGCATTGTCGATCACGCGTCGCTCGGCGCGACCATGACGACCGACCCCGACGGCCGCGTGATCGTCGACGACATTTTGGACGACAGCGACGCGTTCCGCCGCGGCTTGCGATACGGCGACGAGCTCGTGCGATTTGGCGGCCGTGAGATCGGAACCGCCAATGCATTCAAGAACGTGCTGGGCACGTTTCCAGCTGGCTGGCGCGTGCCGATTACGTTTCGTCGCGACGGCCGCGAGTTCGAGCGTCGCGTGCGGCTGACTGGCGTGCATCGCGAGGGCGAGCTCGAAGCGCTGCTCGGTGCGGAGCAAGAGCCGCCTGTCCCTGATCGGCCGCGGCCCGACGACAAACGTCCGCCCGGCGAGCCGCAAGATCGCACACCGAAACCCGGCGATCCACCCAAGCCGCGCGACGACGGACGACCGGCCCGCCCTTCTCGCACGAAGAAATTGCCTCGCGCCGTGCGAAAGCATTACGAGGAAGCACCCGGCTACGCAAACTACTGGTTCAACCGCTATCACCAACAGCGCGTGTGGAATGCGTACCTTGCGCGCGGCGATTTCGCGGAGACGGGTTGGAACTGGAACATCAAGGCACAAACCGCGGCCGGCGCCGACGTGCTGATCAAGCTCAACGAGAAGACCGGCGAAATTACCATGCCCGACGGCAAGTCGGGCGCCCAGTTCGGCCTGTCGCTGGTGGAGGAGCAGAGCCCGCCGCGCTCCGGCGGCCTGCTCGCCGCATTACACTTGTGGCAGCGGATGCTGTTGTTTGGGCCGCGGCGATTTGGCGACGTCTATTACCTTGGCACCCTTCCATGGGGAAGTGACGACGCGATGGCCGATTGCATCGTGGCGATTCACGGCGGAGTCGAATCGCGATTCCATTTTAATCCAAATACGGGCGACCTGGTCGGCATCGAAATGCAGTCCGCCGACGGCGAGGACCCTTGCGAGATTCTTTTCAGTGACATCCGCGAAGTCGACGGCCGCCACCTGCCTCACCAATGGACAATCCGCCACGGCGACGAAGTGTTCGCAGAATTGAAGATAAAGTCCTATGAGCTGGCGAGTGCTGTCCCGGCTGAGGTTAGCAAATAGCGAAATGCGTTATACACAGATTCGATTGCGGATTGCGGATTGCGGATTGCGGATTTGGGGAAATAACCCGAAATCCGAAATCCGAAATCCGAAATCCACAAGCCGCGTCGTCGCGCTAGCCGTCGCTTGCCTCCTAGCTTTGGCCGGCGATGCATGGGCCAGCGACGGCGCGGCGTCTTTCGCCACGGTCGCCCGCCGCGTTCAGCCGAAGGTCGTCAAGCTATATGGCACGGGCGGATTCCGCGGCCTGGAATCCTATCAAAGCGGCCTCTTGATTTCGTCCAAGGGGCACGTTCTCACGGTTTGGAGCTACGTGCTCGACGCCGACGACGTGACCGTCGTGCTCGACGACGGCCGGCGTTTCACCGCGAAGCACGTCGCAGCCGATCCGCTCAGTGAAATTGCGGTGCTGAAGTTCGATCCAGGCGACGAGGACGTGCCCTACTTCGATCTGTCGGCGGCAGCCTCCGCGGAGCCTGGCGCCCGCGTGCTGGCATTCAGCAATTTGTTCGGCATTGCAGCCGGCGACGAATCGGTGAGCATGCTGCACGGCGTCGTGTCGGCGCTTGCCCCGCTCGATGCCCGCCGAGGCGCGTTCGCTACCAATTTTCGCGGCGAGGTGTATGTTGTGGACGCGGCCGCCAATAATCCCGGTGCGGCGGGCGGTGCACTGACCGATTCGCAAGGTCGCCTCCTCGGTATGCTCGGCAAAGAGCTTCGCAGCGGCGTGACCGGCACATGGTTGAACTACGCGCTGCCCGTCGCCGCGTTCGCGCCCACGGTCGACGACATGCTGGCCGGCCGATTCACGCCGCCCGAACTGACCGAGCTTGACCGGCCCAACAATCCACTATCGTTCGCCGCGCTGGGCATCGTACTCGTTCCGGACGTCGTCACCCGCACGCCGCCGTATATCGACCGCGTGATCCCTGATTCTCCTGCCGCACGCGCGGGCCTGCGGACGGACGACCTGCTGATAACGATCAACGCCCAAGTCGCCGCCTCCTGCCGCGATGCCGTTAAGTTAGTCGAGCGCCTCGAAAGCGACGCCGAAGTACACATTGCCGTGCTGCGCAATGACGATTTCCTGGAGTTCACGTTGACGACCGAGGCACCGCCCGACGCGAGGACCGACACGACCGTCGTGGCAGAACAGGAGGACGAATAAGTGGCTTCGGTTGGCTACATCGCGATTGCAAAATGCAAATTGCAAATTGCAAATTGCAAATTATCGATCCTCTGCATTTTGCAATTTGCATGTTTCATTTTGCAATTTGCAATTTCTGGTCCGACACACGCTCAAAACGCATCAAGCGACTCTTTGCTCACTCGCGAGGAAGCCGCCCTCCGCGCCGCTGCCGAGGCCGTTGCCGAATCGGTTGTTCAGATTCGCACGATCGGCGGCCTCGACACGGTCGACGGCACGCTGCTCGCCGATGGGCCGACGACCGGCCTGGTGATTTCGGCCGACGGTTACATCGTTTCCAGCGCGTTCAACTTCGTGCAGCAGCCGGCGTCGATTCTGGTCACGTTTCCCTCCGGGAAGCAAGCGCCCGCGGAACTCGTGGCCACCGACCACAGCCGCATGATCGTGCTCCTGAAGGTCAGCGGCGTCGCCGACCTGCCGGTTCCCACGATGGCGCCGATCGACGATGTGCGTCCTGGCCAATGGGCGATTGCCGTGGGGCGCACGTTTCGCGCCGACCGCGTCAACGTTTCCGTCGGCATCGTCAGCGCGGTGGGACGAATGTTCGGCAAGGCGATTCAAACCGATGCCGACGTCTCGACCGCCTGCTATGGCGGGCCGCTCATCGACATTCGCGGCCGGGTGCTTGGTCTCATTGTCCCCATGGCCCCGCAGGCCGCGAGCGAAGTCGCCGGCGCTGAGTGGTACGATTCGGGCATCGGCTTCGCCGTGCCGCTGTCGCCGCTGGCCGAGCGCATCGAGCAAATGAAGAAGGGCCAAGACCAGCGGCCGGGCCTCTTGGGAATTGGCATGGCGGGAAAAAATCCGCATTCTTCATTGGCGGAGCTTGCCGCGGTGCGGCCCGATTCGCCGGCTGGTCAGGCTGGCCTGAAAAAAGGCGATCGCATTACCGAGATTGACGGCAAACCAATCCGCACGCAAACCGACCTGCGATTCGCGCTCGGTCCGCGTTACGCCGGCGAAAGCGTGCAAGTAAGCATCAAACGCGGCGATGAACAACTGGATCGCACGATCACGCTCATCGGCGAACTTCCGCCGTTCCGGCACGCGTTTCTGGGAATTTTGCCGATCCGTCCCGAAGTAGTTGCGGCGGAGGACAAAGCGGATGTCGAAAAAAATGACGATGAAAACGCCGCGGAAGCGGGCGTGACGGTGCGCATGGTCTACGCTGGCAGCCCGGCCGAAGAGGCTGGAATCAAACCAGGCGATCGCCTCACGCGAATCAACGACAGCGAAATAAAATCAGTCAATGACGCCCACTCCGCCCTTAACAACTTAGCGCCGGGCAGCGACGTAAACATCAAACTCGATCGCAACGGAGAGTCCGTTGAGGTTTTGCTCAAAGCAGCTCGCATGCCGACCAGCGTTCCCGCGGAACTGCCACCGGCGTTTGCGAAGGCCACGGATGAGACAGCCGACGACAAAGGCGCGGTTGACGAAACGGCCGTCGCGAAAACAGGTGAGACCCGCGAATTGAAACTGGCCGAGTTCCCACATCAATGCAAGGTGTATGTTCCTCCGTCGCATGACTCCACGCGTCCGCACGCAGCACTTTTGTGGCTGCACCCGCCCGGTGAATTGAATGCCGACGATGTCATTCGCCAGTGGCAGAACGTTTGCGATCGCGACGGCGTGCTGCTCGTCGTTCCGAAAGCGGCCGACGAGAACCGCTGGGAGCGCACCGAGCTTGAATACCTGCGCCGGCTTACGGAGCGGGTCGTCGCCGAATACGCGGTCGACCCTCATCGGGTCGTCATTTGCGGTCAGGATGGGGGCGGCGCGATGGCCTGGCTCCTGGGCCTGGCAAGCCGAGACGTATTTCGCGGAATTGCAGCGTTGGCGGCCCCGCTGCCACGGCAAGCCAAAGTGCCGCTCAACGAACCATCGCAGCGTTTGGCGATTCTTGCGGCAATGCCCGCCGCCAAGGAGTCAGCGGCCCAAATCGCTCGCGGTTTGAACGAACTTTCCGATTCCGGCTATCCGGTGACTACGATCTCCGCCACTGAAAAATCCGGCAAATTGACGGACGCCCAGCGCGACGAGCTGGCCCGATGGATCGACACCCTCGACCGACTCTAGCGGTCTGTCAGAGCTGATGGAACGGCGTAGCTGGACTCGCAAGAGTTCAGCGACTCTGGGCAATCTGAATTCTTGCGAAATGGGTATCCACTTCACTCAAGTCACCCCAACCTGTACCGGATTGTGCAAACGTTAGCAGGTGCTGTGTGTGGTATCCGGGTTATCAAGCGCGCTGGTGTCCCGGAGGGACACGTGACAATAGCCCAGCAATTCCATTGCTGGGTAAAGTGTCGGGATCACGAGTTCAAGTCCCGTTAGGGACGGCCGAACGTATGCAGCATGGCAATGTATTCAACCGTCCCTACGGGACGTGACAGTGCATTTGGCGCCGTTACCCCAGCTGAAAGTGCTGGGCTATTCTCAACTGGTCCCTAACGGGACCGAGACAATATGCCAGCGTTTGCATAATCCTTTGTAGCGTCATTCCGTTCAGTAAAATTACGACCTATAGCGGTCACTTGACCGAAGTGGATACCCGTTTCTTGCGAATTCAGGTACCATCAGTGCAACGCTGTCAGACCACTAGAGCGGTCTTCGGCGTCGCGACGCCATGCCGATCATCGCAGCGCCGATGCCTAGCAATGCGGCGCTTGCCGGTTCGGGAATCGGCTCCGCCAAAATCTCGACACTCGGCGCAGTTGCCGTGAACGGCTCCAACGTCGCGAGATGGGTCGGCGGAGGCGGAGCGCCGGGCATCGGCGATACCGAAAAGCCGCCGGTCACCATCGGCAGCTTTATCTTCACGCGCAGCGAATCAGGGTCGAGATATGGCGCCATGGAACCGCCGGTCAGATCGCCGAATGCCAAGAACAGACCTTGCGAATTTGGAGGACCCAGCGGTCCAGTTATCGCACTCAGCGAAACATCGGCCGACAACAGCAGCGTGTTATCCGCGCCGTAAATAGCCAGGTTTCCTGAGTTAAAACTCTGAACCATGAGCGAGCCGCTAAATGTCGTCGCGGGGCTTGATGCGATCATTCCCGACAACGTGAATGACCCACTTGGCGGTGGAGCAAAGCTGGCTGCCTTCGCTTCACCCATGCCCATGAATGCAATCATAGCGTTCTGATCGCCGGACGTACTCGAGTCGCCGTCATCGATGGTCGAAAGAATTCCGGAGTCAAACTGGAAGTTTTCGGCTTCGCCGCCAAGATTCAACCTCATGATCGTCGCGGCGTGCATCGACGGAGCTACGCCGACGACAACGCACATCGTGGAGAGCGCGACGAGACTTCTCAACGTGCGTTGCATTTGTTGCTCCATATTGGCCCAGCGATGTGCTTGCGACTAACCTCGGAAACGTCGGCGACGCACAATTGCCGCGACCAACGCGCTGCCCATGGTCACAAGCGCTAAGAATGCCGGCTCGGGAACCTCGCCGTCGATGCTGAGCGTCGCGTCGGCCGTAAATGGATTCAATCCGCCGCTGTGCAGGATCGGCGGTACGACGGGCGGGGGAGGCGTCACCGTCAAACCGGCGCCGCCATTAATGTCGATAAGGCTCATCGAAAGGGTCAATGAGTCGGCGACAATATACGGTGCCAGCGTTCCACCGGTTACGGTGCTGAACGAGGTCGTGAACAGGCCTCCCGTGGCCGGAGGACCCAACGGGCCGGCCAATGCGCTCGTGTCCAGATCTCCCGATAACAGCAGCGTGTTGCCCGCGTCGTACAAATCCAGCGTTCCACCCGTAAATCCTTGCACCACAAACGCCCCGCCGAAGACGGTGGCCGTACCGTCCGCTACCAGCCCATCCATCGTGAACGAAGCGGTCGACGCGATGATGTCCGGGGCAACCCCTTCGAGAAAATCAAGAAATTCCGCCGCCGTATTCTGGTCGCCCGTTGTGGCGGCGTTGCCATCGTCCACCGTACTAAGTATTCCCCCCGCGCCGCCCGAAAACTCGACATCCGCTGTGCTGTCTCCGCCCAGACTCAGCTTGATAATCGTGCCGGCACTTGCCAAATGGCCCATTGCGCTCATAAGCGCGCACGTGGCGATCCCAAAGATGACCATCCTTATATAGCGATACATTAGTTCTACTCTCCGATCCGTAAGTCAGTCGTTTCGAACCCTCACCTGGCTAATCGTCAAATGCGATTTCCGTTTTGACTTCTAACGAAGCCGCTCAAACGAAAAACGGCGATCGGATTTGCTCGCCAACGGTGCCACTCGTTCGCACCGCGGTGAATAAATCCAATCGCCGTTTGACTAATTAGCGCTCTCCAATGTGCTCGTGAGCTGCCGTGACAACCCCGAGATGCCAGCGCCGCCTTTTCGGCAGCCGGTTAATTCCAATGTCAACCCACCAAAAAAAGCGACGATCGAAATCCTCTGGCGCAGCCACTCACATGGCTTGCGCGGGAAGACTTCAATCGTCGCTTTGTCGATTAGCGTCCCAGGAATGGGTTAAGCTCTGTTACCCAGGTATCTTGTTCAACTCCTCGCCCTTTGTCAAGCATTTCCACGAATTTCTTTATGATTAGCAGGCTAGGACGCCTCCAGCGCCAGCACGGCGAGGCCGTGGGCTGGGGCGGATTGGCTGATTTTTGGCCCCAGCCGCTCGCCCAGCGAAACGGGCCTGATTCTCGGCAATTCCTCCCGGACGAGGTTCTTCGCCAGGAACTCACCCATACCGCTAAGAACCACGCACTCGGGCTGGCAGGCCATGCTCGCGGTCACCTGGCGAATCGCGCTGCGGATTTGGGAGGTCTGGGCGTCCTGAACCGCGGCTGCCGCCCGCTGGCCGTCTTCAAGGCTGAACATGGTAGCATCGGCGCAGATCATCCGCGCCAGCCGTTCGCGTGCGAATTCCCGTACCAATGGTCGGCCATCGGCGATCGATTTCGTGGCCGGTTGCTCTGCCAGTTCGCCAAGAAGAACATACGCATCGGCGGCGGTTGCAAACAGTTCGGCGGCGACGGGGCATCGCGCTCCCCGCCAAGGCAGCCAGTTGGTGATTGCGCAAATTGGCGTGCGACCGACGCCGGTGTAAACGAGCTCCCCGGCAAGCAGGCGATCGGTGTCGTGGAATCCTTGCGGCCGAGGCTGGCCGTCGATTAGCGGCACAATATCGGTCGTCGTCGAGCCGATGTCGATCAGCAGTCCTGCATTGCATTCTATAAACCGGCACGAAAACCGCGCCAGCGCGTGCCAGTTGCTCGCCGCGGCCAGAAGCGGCGCCTCGTGCGCTCGTTCGACGGTGACGAGCCGCCCATCGACGAGATAAACCAGAACCTGCCGTCCCGCGGCAGCTTGTTGCATTGCAGCCAGGATGTGCCGCACGCCCTCGACCTTCGTGCGAAACGAATCGCACAACTCGCCCGTCATCGTGATCGCCACGCGATCGGCCGCCGGCGCCGAGTCGATGAGCGCAGCCAGCGCGGCCGATAATCGCTCCGGTTCGCGCCATAGCGGGAATGGCACGCTGCGGGCCCATCCGCGACCGTCGGCCGCTTTTAGATTTGCTCCGCCAATATCGAGGCCAAGCCAGTTCATCGCATGAAGCTCACATTGCCAGCGGCGTCGAATTCAGTGGCGCGGTTAGTAAACGACAAATCGACCGCTTCGCCTTGCGCCGTCCGCCACATTGCCTCAGCCAGGTTCGATTGTGCGGCCGCCCGCAATCCGACGTAGGACGTGGTGAGACGCGGGTTGACCTCGATCACCGCATCTTCGCCGCCATGCGGATCGCGGCCAAGCACCATATCGATGCCAACATATCCGACCGTGGAAGGAAGCGTTGCAAGCGCACGTTTCGCCAATTGAGTGGCGCGCTCCGCCAATCCGGCCGAAAGCGGCAACTCCCCGCCCAGGTACCGCAGCCGTCCGTCGTCAGAAATACGCTGCTTGCAGGGCGCCAGTGCGACACGCCCAGCTGGGCCGCAAAGCAGCGCAACGCTCGCCGCCAGTCCCGGCATGTAACGCTCAAGCCGCCGCGACCAGGCGTAGGCCGGCGGGGCGTCGTGCGGTCCGCTGACGACGTACGTGTCTTGGGAACCCGCCCCATCGATCGGTTTCAAAACGGCCGGATACGGAAAGTCCGACGGCAGCGGTGCGTCGGGTTCTAGCATCACACCGTGCGTCGTCGGAACGCCGGCTTGGGCCAGTGCGTCGCACGTTCGCTGCTTATTCGCGGTCAGGCGAATAAATTCTGGCGACGGCGACGCGAGCCGGCCACCGCTGGTCACCACTCGATTTGCCGCCTTCAACAGGATGCCGTCGAACTCCGGGGCGATAAGAATCGTCGCGTCCGCTTTAGATGCGAGGCGCTCAAACTCCTCGTTGTGCGAGTACGCGCTGAGTGCGTCAACGACTTCGCATCCCGGCAATGTAAGCTGCAGCACGCGCGGATCGCGAAGTGTCGTCACGCGGCAGCCATCGATTCGGATGAGGTCGGCAGCGAGTGCGCCGATCATCGCCGCGCCTTCCCGCACCAGCGATGCCGGCAGCGCGCCCGGCTCCTCGAC
This sequence comes from Planctomycetota bacterium, assembly GCA_022614705.1. Classification (GTDB taxonomy): domain Bacteria; phylum Planctomycetota; class Planctomycetia; order Pirellulales; family Lacipirellulaceae; genus JABDGM01. The sequence goes on from JAKEIB010000371.1 coordinate 12,260, forward strand.
CAACCCGCCGCCCGTGGCCCATTCGTAGACGAAGATGTGCATGACAGAATTTCGGGTTGCGGATTGCGGTAATGTCTTAACAATGTGTTGCCGCAATGATTTGCCACGAAAAAGCACAAAGAGGCACAAAAATCTTCGTGTCTTTTCGTGCCTTATTGTGGCAAGTCGTTTGAGTAACGGAAGAACAACACGCTAATAAGACATTACCCGAATTGCGGATTACTGTTTCCCAATCCGCAATCCGCAATCGACCTGAGCTGACATCGATCGGCGGCTAGAAAATCCCCAACTGATCGCGGGCCTCTTCGGTCATCCGATCGGGCGTCCACGGCGGTTCCATGACGAGCCTCACATCCACGTCGCCGACGCCATCCAGCCGACGCACCGCATCCTGCGATTGACTCAACAGCTGCGGACCGGCCGGACATGCGGGGCTGGTCATTGTCATCTCCACGGCGACGTTTGACTTGCCGTCCGGCTGCTCGTCGATCTTGATGTCGTAGATCAAGCCGAGGTCGATGATATTGACAAATAGCTCGGGATCGACAACCCCTTTGAGCGCTTCACGAATTTTGTCTTCGGCAACTGGCATGACTTTGTTCCAATTCGTTTTTCACCACAGAGGACACAGAGATCACGGAGACGACTGAACGCTGCACACATTATTCTCTGTGTCCTCCGTGTCCTCTGTGGTTAATTCTATTCGCCGAATTAGGTAGACGGCTAGCCATCGCGGAGTCGGACGAAGATCTGGTCGCCATCGATTTTTACCTCATGGGCCATCGTCGGCTTCGTGGCTGGCATCGTCAGGGCTGCGCCGGTTCGAATGTCGAACTTCGCTCCATGCCGCGGGCACACGATGGTGCCCGATTGCGCATCGAGCGGGCCTTCGCTGAGCGGGCCGCCGTCGTGCGTGCAGATGTCGTCGAGCGCGTACCAATGCCCGGCCGCGTGAATCAATACGACGAGCCGTTCCCCGACTTCCACAAGCAATTGGCCCGGGTCGGGAATCTCGGACGTTTTTGCGACAAGAACGAAATCGGACATCTTTAATCTTCCAACAGGCCAAGTGGCTGCGCAATCGGGACCGCGACGAGTAGCGTCGCGGCTGCTTTTGTGTGTTACAAGTTTGCACCTTGCCCGAACGAATTTACGAGCCACGTACCGACGAACAATAGCAACAGGCCGACTGCTAACAGCACGAATGCCTTCTTCAGCGACATCGCGGACCGGCGCCGTTCGTCAATGCGGCCGGAGACGACGACCCGCAACCCGCCAGCCGAAAACCACAGCCCGACGAGCGTGACCAAAAGGCCCGCGAATCGTGCCACGTTGCCGAGAATTTCAAGCAGCGTCACGGCGTCGCGAATTCCTTGATATCGCTCACTCGCCGGCCAATCGCTTCGCCCAGTGCGTCGCGAACGCTTTCAATCGTGATGCGGTCGAACACCTGCTGGAAGAAACCGGCCACGATCATTCGCACCGCCTCGCGTCGCGTGTAGCCACGAGTCATTGCGTAAAACAACTGCTGATCGTCGACGCGGCCCGATGTGCTGCCGTGCGTGCAGCGCACGTCATCGGCTTCGATTTCCAGTCCCGGAATCGAGTCGGCGCGGGCATCGCGCGAGAGCATGAGATTGTCGTTTCGCTGATAGGCGTCTGTGCGCTGCGCGTCCCTATCTACCTTGATCATGCCGCGCCAAACGGTGCGCGAGCGGTCCTGCAACGCCGCTTTGTAAAGCAAATCGCTCTTGCAGTAAGGGGCCTCGTGGTGCTGGTGCGTGTTGTACGACAGATGTTGCCTGCCCTCGGTGAACATCACGCCGTTGACTTGCACTTCGGCGTCCGGCCCGGTCAGCGCCACATGCTGATTGACCTTGGCCAGCCGGCTCCCCAGGGCGCCAATCGTCCACTGCAGACGACCCTCGCGGCCGACATGCGCTTTCTGGTGCGCGAAGTGCCACACTTCGTGACCCCAATTCTGCAAATTCACATAGCGCAGCCGGGCCCCTTGCTCCACAATCAACTCGATCGAGCCGCAGTGCAGCCCGCCGCCATCGGCCGACGTGCTGGCCGTTTCCGAGAGCATCGTCGCCTCGGCGCCTTCATCGAGAATCACCAGCGTCTTGCCCAAATCGACGCCGCTGCTCGAAAGCGCGGAAAGCGCGTGCAGCGGTTCGTCGACGCGCACCTTCTTGGGCACGTACAGCAGCGTGCCGCCGCACCATGTAGCGGCGTGCAGGGCGGAAAACTTGTCCTTGAAGGGATCAACGACCCGCCGCTCGAAATAAGGCCGCAATCGTTCGCCATATTCCTTGACCAACGCATCCAGACTGCCGTACACCACGCCTTGCTCGGTCCATTTTGTGGACAGTTCAGCGGCGATGGTCTGGCCATCCAGCGTCACTGCGTGACCGCCCAGATTGACTCCAGCCGACAAAAGCGGCGAGCCGACGTAGTGCGACGACGCGGGGCTCGACAGATCGGGCAAACCGAACCGGTCAAACTTGAACAACCGAATGTCGGTCCGCATCCACTCCTCGTCGCGGACGGAGGGCATCGGCAACTCTTGAAACCGCCGCCAGGCCGCGCGGCGCATGTCCACGAGCCACGCCGGTTCATCGCGCGCGGCCAGAAAGACGTCAAACGCCTCTTGAGAAAATCCTGTCGATGCGATCGCGGTAGACATAATCTCCTAACAATAGTGCCTAATCAATCAACTCATCGACCGGAAAAGTCCACCCCGGCACCGCCGGCTCCGCTTCGGCGGTTTCGCCACGGTGATAAATCGTCGGCCGTTCGGGAGAATCGGCGCGATAGACGCGAACGACCTCATCACTGAGCAAATCCACATCCCAAACGACTTTTGTTCCTGCGGCGAAGTAATCGGCTCGCTTCGCAGCGATGGCCCGTTCAACGTCGGCGCCGTACTCGTCTTGCCCACGAACTTCGACAGCGAACATTGGCGCACCTTCTGGAAATTTCATTCCCCACCGCGGGCCGACATAGAACGAAGCATCGGGACTGATTGACTTGCGGTGCGGCAAGTTGATCAGATAGGCGACGGTGCTCGTGTAGGCCCGACCACCGCAATCGTTTTCATGGTTCGTCAAACTGTAGAGGATGGCACCCGCAGCCCTGCTCGGTGATCCGCCGCTTAGTGGTAGAATCACAATTCTCCCATCGACGATCTCCGCTTTACCGTCGATCCTATATAGCTCGGCGACCAACCGGTCAGTGTCTGGATCGGAAGCGATACTCATTACTGGCGCGCCCATTACTTAAGAAGCTCTTATTCACGCCCCGACCGCGAGGGGTTCGGCTTGCACAATATGTGAAAGCGAACAATGGATGACAGCCCTGGCGATGCCGCTGCCGTTATCTCCGGGCAAGCCCACGGTCACGATCGACTGGGCAACAATAGCCGTTTCCGGATGGCGAATATCGTACGTCTTGCCGTTGGAGATATGCAATCGAATAGGGATAAATGGCCGTTCGTGCAACATTTCATACAGTTCTTCAGCGCTCATGACTTTTTTACCCCACGCTGCCTTCCATCTGCAGCTCGATGAGCCGGTTCATTTCCACGGCGTACTCCATCGGCAGCTCTTTCACCAGCGGCTCGATGAAGCCACTGACGATCATTGAGCTGGCTTCCGCCTCGGTGAGGCCGCGGCTCTGCAGGTAGAAAAGCTGCTCTTCGCCGATGCGCGAGACGCTCGCTTCGTGCTCGACCTGCACGTCCTGTTCCTCGACTTCGATGTACGGATACGTATCGCTGCGGCTCTTGGGGTCGAGGATCAGCGCGTCGCACACGACGTTGCTCTTCGAGCCGACCGCGCCGTCCTGCACCTTGCACAGGCCGCGGTAGCTGGAGCGGCCGCCGTTCTTGCTGATGCTCTTGGAAATGATGCGGCTCTTGGTGTGCGGGGCACAGTGAACGACCTTCGCACCTGCATCCTGGTGCTGGCCCTTGGAGGCGAACGCGATCGAGAGAATTTCGCCGCGAGCGCCCGGCTCCATCATGTAAACGGCCGGGTACTTCATCGTCAGCCGGCTGCCCAAGTTGCCGTCGATCCACTCCATGAGCGCGTCGCCGTACGCGACCGCCCGCTTGGTGACCAGATTGTAAATGTTGTTGGCCCAGTTCTGGATCGTCGTGTACCGGCAGCGAGCGCCGCGACGGACGATGATCTCCACCACGGCCGAATGTAGGCTCTCGCTGGAATACATGGGCGCGGTGCAGCCTTCCACGTAATGCACCTCGGCCCCTTCATCGACAAGGATCATCGTCCGCTCGAACTGACCCATTCGCTCGGCGTTGATGCGAAAATAGGCCTGCAGCGGAAACTCGATCTTCACCCCCTTGGGCACGTAAATGAACGAGCCGCCCGACCACACGGCCGAGTTCAGCGCGGCGAACTTGTTGTCCTCCGGCGGGATGATTGTGCCGATGTATTCGCGGACCAAGTCGCCGTGCTCGCGCACCGCAGTGTCGGTATCGGTGAAAATAACGCCCTTCTGCGCCAGATCCTCCTTGAGCGAGCCGTAAACGACTTCACTCTCGAACTGGGCCTTCACGCCGGCAAGAAACTTCTTCTCTGCCTCGGGAATGCCGAGTTTGTCGAACGTTTCTTTGATTTCCGGCGGCACATCGTCCCACGTCTTGCCCTGGTGCTCCGTCGGCTTCAGGTAGTAGTAGATGTCCTGAAAGTCGATGCCGATATTTCCGCCCCAGCGCGGCATGGGCTTCGATTCAAACACCTTCAGCGACTTGAGCCGGAAGTCGCGCATCCAGCGCGGCTCGCGCTTCATCTCCGAAATTTCGCAGACAATTTGCTCGTTGAGCCCTTTGCGGGCCTTGAACACGCCGTGCGTCTCGGTCACGAAATCGTACTTCTGGATTTCGCCCAACACGTCCTGCCCATCGAGCGGCATGGTTTGTAGATCGGTAGCCATGATTATGCCCTATTCTTGTTCCCACGTCGAAGATCCGCCGTGGCGGGCTCTCTCGTGGGAACACAATTCTCCGCCGCTCTGCGGCGATTGTTGTTTTGTGCTAGTCTGATTTTTCTAAAGTCGACGCGGAGCGTCGCGGCCGTGCGTTCCCACGCAGAGCGCGGGAACGAGGTATATCGCTACGCCACGCCGCTGACGAATTTTTTCTCCGCCGCCATTTCCTTTTCGACCGCGGCGTCCTCGGGGTGTCGCTGCCGCACTTTGTCGTAACCTTCGGTGTACAATTCGCGTGCCAAATCCACGCCGCCCGTCTCAACGATCCGCCCTCCGAGCATCACGTGCGTGAAGTCGGGCGTGTTGTGTTCCAAAAGTCGATCGTGGTGCGTGATGATCAGGATGCCCATGTCGGCCCCGCCGATCTCGGCGATGCTCTGGCTCGCCAGCTTCACGGCATCCACGTCCAGGCCGCTGTCCGTTTCGTCGAGGATCGCGAACTTCGGCCGCAACATCGCCATCTGCAAAATCTCGGCCCGCTTCATCTCGCCGCCGGAAAATCCGTCGTTCACGTACCGCCGGGCAAACTCTTCGTCCATCCGTAGTTGCGTCATCTTGTCGCGAAGCTCCTTGCGGAACTCGCGCATCGGAATCAGTTGCTCGCCTTCCTTGCGGTCCGGTTTGCGGACGTTTGTCGTCGCATGTCGCAGGAAGTCGGCCATCTTCACGCCGGGAATCGCCATCGGTCGCTGGAATGCCATGAAGATGCCGGCCCGCGCCCGCTCGGTCGCGTCCCATTCCAAAATGTCCTTGCCGTTGAGCTCGATTGTGCCCTCTGTCACCTCGTAATTCGGGTGTCCCATGATGACGCCCGCGAGCGTGCTCTTGCCCGAGCCGTTCGGTCCCATCAGCGCGTGTACTTCGCCGCGGCGGATCGTCATGGTGACGCCGGTGAGGATCGGTTTGCCGCCGACGGCAACGTGCAAATTCTTGATTTTCAATGTTTCAGTCATCTTCTATGAATTCAGCTATCCGTACGCAGTACTCAGTACTCACATTGATACTTCAGATCGCCCTACACCGAAATCTTCTGATGATCGAACAACGGTTCGACGTCCGCAGGGGCATCGACGTATCCGCTGTGATGCGGCACGGGAAGCTCGTCGTCGACCTTGATGCCAATTGCTGCCCCGCTTTGTCGGGCGATTTTGTGTCCCTTGATCTTGTCCTGAATCCGCATCAAGCCTTCCAGCAGCGACTCGGGCCGAGGCGGGCAGCCGGGCACGTACACGTCCACCGGCACCACCAGGTCGACGCCCTTCACCACGTGGTAGCCGTACTTGAAATACGGCCCGCCGCCGACCGTGCA
>JAKEIB010000056.1 GCA_022614705.1 Planctomycetota bacterium
GAATTATCATTTGATAGCGCATCGCGCCGCCAGCAACGCCGGCTTGCTGCCGCAGGTTTCCAGGATCCGTCACCGAGCAAGGTTTTCACATCGATGCCACTGCCTTGCCGCCATACATCGATCATACCGCTCAGGAATGCCGACTCATGTCCCGATCAGGCAGCAATTGAAGAAGAAGCCGCACCAGGAATCATGCTCTCATGACAATCACCCAACCCACCCCGAAGGCCGCTCGACTCCCCTCCGACGAAGTCGCCGCGGCGACCATTGCGCCGGTCGAAGAAATCCGCTCGCACTTCCCCGCTCTCGACCGCCTCCACAACGGCCAGCCGGTCGCCTACCTCGACGGCCCCGGCGGCACGCAGGTGCCACGGGTCGTCGTCGAGGCCTTATCGGACTACCTTTATTGCCACAACGCAAATACTCACTGGGATTACCCGACCAGCGCCGAGACCGACGAAATGATCGATCGCTCCCGCCAAGCGATGGCCGACTTTCTCGGCGCATCGCCCGCCGAGATCGTTTACGGCGCCAACGCCACCACGTTGGCGTTTCATGCCTCGCGCGCCCTCGGCCGTACGTTCCGGCCGGGTGATGAGATCGTCGTCACTGAGCTCGACCACCACGCCAACATAGGCCCCTGGCAGGCGCTCGAGCACGAACGGGGCTGCGTCCTGCAAGTCGTGCGGATGGATCTCAAGACCGGCGAACTCGATTGGAGCGACTTCGAGCGCAAAGTAACCAACGAAACCAAGCTCATCGCCGTCGGTGCCGCATCCAACGCCCTCGGCACGATCAACGACGTGCCGCGTGCAGTGAAGCTGGCCCACGCGGCTGGAGCTTATACCTTTGTCGACGCCGTGCACTATGCCCCGCACCAGCTGGTCGACGTGCGGGCATGGGACTGCGACTTGCTGATGTGCTCAGCCTACAAATTCTATGGCCCGCACATCGGCGCCCTGTATTGCCGCCGCGAGCTGCTCGAGTCGCTGCCGTTCGCCAAGCTGGCCCCCGCATCGAATGCCGCGCCGGAGCGCGCCGAAACCGGCACGCTGAACCACGAAGGCATGGCCGGCGCTGCCGCAGCCATCAACTTCCTCGCATCGCTCGCGCCAAGTGACTCGCGGCGGCAATCACTCACCGCCGCGCTTGAGGAGATGCACCAGCGCAGCCGGCCACTAGTCCGACAAATGTGGAGTGGATTGGCCGATATTGACGGCGTGACGCTCTACGGCCCCCAGCCCGACGCCGCCCGCACCTCGACGATCGCCTTCACTGTCCCGCGCGTCGCCTCGTCGGCCGTCGTCGGCCAGCTCGCCCAGCACGGCGTCTTCGTCACCAGCGGCGACTTCTACGCGATGACAATTGTGGATCGCCTCGGGCTGGCGCCCGAGGGTCTCGTCCGCGCCGGCTGCGCGTGCTACACTACGGCCGACGAAGTCGCCCGACTGGTGACCGGCGTTCGCCAGATCGCCGCAAGAAGCTTAAGTGCCACGGCATGAAGATGATGCCACTGAGGCGCAGGCGGGCGATTGCAATTTGCTTCGGGCGCGGTGCCATGAAATGGTCGGAGCTGGCCCCTAGAGCGGTTTATCCAATGTTGAAGCCAATAGCCGGCGAGCCACGCTCGCCGGTCCGGACGGCGTGGCCGTCCGGCTATTATCGGTGGTTATAGGCCATGCCTTGATCCTGCCGGTGGCCGCGTTGAAGTAAGACTCGGTCTGGTGCCAGTTAGCCGATGAGCCCATACGAAACGGCGCCCTCCGCGTATCCGTGCGGAGGGCGCTAAAGTGCTGTTGCCATTCATCCGGCCGTCCGCCGCCTGTCAGATGCCCGTGCCCTGGATGGAGAAGTTGTAGGGGTTCTCATCGGCGTCATTGTTGGTGAAGCTGACGCTGGCCGAGCGCAGGCCCGTGGCGCTGGGATTGAACTTCACCTTGAATGTCGTGCTCCCTCCGGCCGCCACGCTGGTGGCCGGCTGCAACGTCACGGTGAAATCCGCCGCATGGGCCCCGGACAAGGTCACACTCCCCACCGTCAGAGCCGCGGTGCCGGTGTTCTGGACGGTGTAGGTCTTGGTCTTCGCGCCGCTGGCGACGCTCTGGCTGCCGAAGTCCGTGTTGTCGGACGTGCTCGGCGACGTGTCGCCATCCATAATCGTCAGGCCCTTACCGGTGACGTTGATTTCGGGCGCCGTCCCTCCGCCGCCTACTTGGATGTCGCCGTTGGCCATCGAGCCCGTGGCGGCCTCGCCGGTGGCGGAGTCGGAGAAGATCTCTACATCATCAAAATAGGCGTGGTTTACCGCATCGTGCGGATCGCCCCAATTCGAGACCAATGCGAACGGAGTCCATCCGCCGCCGCCAAATCCAGGAGCGGCGTCGAGATCCCGAACAAGTATGCCATCATGCCAGACCTTGATCTTGCCCGTAGTATGATTGAAGTACCACTCGACCTCGTGCCAGCTAGCCGTTGAGGCAGTAGTATCGCCAGGAGCATCCCCCCAATACGTCGCGAACTGAACGCCTCCAGCGGTGCCCTCATTTCTTAGAGCATCCCAAGTGGGGATCACACTATACATGTCGTTTATGACGTTATAAGTCGGGGCCCCGGCCTGTACGAAGATCCGCAGAATCTTTGCCGGAGATGACACTGTCCTGTCCACGTTCTGATCAACGCGCAATCTTACTCGGTAGAACACTTCATTCGTGTAACTAGCCGTCACAACAAGTGTTTCATCAACGAAGGGAACCACCGAGCCGTTCCAGTTGCAACGAGCCATGTATGTTCCTGCGTAGGGGCCGAGAACCCCATCAGTTGACGTTGTGACGACCTGGGCGCGAGGGTAGGCTCCGGCGTCCCACAGATTGGTGTTCCCGCTTTCGAACCCGTCATAGAAGACCCGGGTGGCGGCCGCAGAGGTGCCCGTGAACATCAGGCAGGACGCGAGCACGACCATCAATGCGGCGGTCACACGATAGAGACGCTTCATGGCTGTGCCAACTGTTGGGCCCTCGGGACTGAACCCGGAGCCGGTCCGGCGTTGGCGCCAAGCGCGGACCAAGGTGAGGAACTTCATGTGGGACCTCCTGAGAAAAAGGGGTTGGAAAATCCGGGGTAAGACTCCCGGGGAAAGACACCTCTCCTCGTCGCCGCTGCTGTTCTTTCTCGCTCACTTGCCTGCCGCTTGTTCCGCGGCAATCCGTGCTCTGGTCTCCGACGAAACGGCGCCCTCCGCGAATCCGTGCGGAAGGCGCTGCGTACAGCGCTCGAGCCTCGTCGCTATCTTGTATACTCGCGTCAGGATGCGTGCAATTTAATTATTGCATACGGTCATTCGGAATATCCTATTGAACCGCGACGCCACGCGCCGCGTCATCGTTACAAAAGGTTCGCGCGCCTTTTAGCAACTTCGCACCTTCTGCGCGGTGTGCGGGCGAGGGCGGCTAAGCATCCGCGAGCGTCTACACTCAAGCGATTATCGCCGCGTTGCAGCAGCACACACGTCGGCCATCGTGGCTCTTATCGAACGGCTCAGTTTCCGCATTTCAGCTGAGAAAGGCTGGAGAGGATCATGAGAACGAATTGGCGCCAGGTCTTCGGAGAAGCAAAGCGGCGCATTGTGATTCTCGCAACTGCGATCTTACCGGCGAAGCCGACTTTCATCCCACGTCTCGATCGAATCCGGCCGTGATTCCCTATAGCCGACCTGGCCATGAAGATCTCCAACGGGCATCAGGGGGGCGGGAGGAAGCAGTTGGCGATCTCATCTCGACTTAAGATCGAACCGGGCTGACGTGCCGTCGCGCCGCGAGGGATCCACGTCGAAGCCGAGCTCGGTGGCCGTGTTGTAGCGGGCGGGAAGAGCGACTTTGGGATGCGTGATTTCCACATGGTACAGTCCAGGCTGCACGAGCGCCGCGCCTTTGAGGTCGTCCGGCAAAGCTTCCTCCTCCAAAGCTATCCGCGCGAGCCCGGACTCGTCGGTCAGGCCTTGGGCGGGCTTGACGGACTCTCCAAGCATCTCGACTGGACGAAACTTAACCGTCGCGCCGTGGAGCGGCCGGCCACCAACGGCAACCGCGCAGTCCACTCCCGTCATCGCGGCGCCCGGTCCATAAAGGCGAGTCAAGCGGCGTTCGATCTCATCGGCCGAAAGCTGGCCGTTGCTGTCGGCGTCGTAGCTGGCACGCGCGACGACCAGCGGTGGGCAACTCGCCATTTCGGCGGCGTCGATGGCGCCGCTGTGGTTGACGTCATAGTGCTCGATGGCAAACTCAGCCGCCTCGCTCGGATCAACTGAAGGTAGATCGACGCCGCGCGGCCGTTGAGCACAGCCAGCAAGGAATACTAAGCAGCAGAGACAGGCCCGCGCAACACGTCCCGGCGATTGACTGCCATCTGTCATAGAGGCCAATCCGCGCAAGCAGGTCATGGTGAGCCGACAGGTCGCCCGTCGTCGGCGCGGTTGGCGTTGCCGCGATGCACCAACAGTTCAATGTCGTAGCTCATCATTTCCACGTGGCCGTCGCACCAGGAGACGAACCATCCCCCGGGATGAGCGCTGCCGAAGCGATCGGAGTAAAACACTCCTGCACGGTCGGGCTCCGGCAAATCAAAGGCGTTCCGAAAGTTATCGTTGTTGAATCCTGTGCACCAGGTTTCATTGTCGCCCCCGTCCAGGCCGGTTTCGTAGTCGACGGGATTGAGATACCGTTCGCCGATGAGGTAAGTGTGCGTCGTACCATCCGTAATGTGTTTGATTCCCACTTCGCTGCGCTGGAAGCTAACGCCAGTAAGCACGTTGAGCCTATTCCCAACTAGCACTTTGCCCAGTGGACTCCACCACCAATTGTAGTTAGTCGCCACCATGTAATCCTGCTGAGCCCCGCCTGCGCTGGATCCTCCGGGCATAGTCTCTAACCGTGGTGTGATATTACGATCGCCCGAGTTGATGGCGTAGTCGCTCCGGCCGGCGACGATGTCGCCCGTGCCGACAGCGCAGTTGAATGCATAAAAATTTCCGTCCCACGGCTTCGGACGGACGTTGTGACTTCGCCGCGACGGACACCAGAGCATGTCGAGCGGCGTTCTTATCACCCGCAGCGCTCCGTCGAGCTGCGCCTGGCTGATATTTTCGCGATCACCGTCGCCGGCCTGCTCGTGCAGCGACTGCTCTTCGATGTAAGGCATCACATTAAACACCCAGCCGCCGGGTTGATCCTTCTTGGAGCCGCGATCCGCGTCGCCGACCCACCAGAAACCCCAGCCGCCGGTCGGAAAGATAGTAGTGACGTCGTGATGGTTCATCGCCCCCAGCGCAAGCTGCTTGAGATTGTTCGCACACTGCGTCCGCCGCGCCGCCTCGCGGGCTGCCTGCACTGCCGGCAGCAAGAGCGCGATGAGGATGCCAATGATCGCAATCACGACCAGTAACTCAACCAACGTAAACGCATTCCGACGCGGCAGGCACTTAACAGATGTCATTTCCTTGGCCCTCGGGTTGGGTACAGAGCAGGTTCGAGCGCGTCGCCAACGCCTTCCGATGATTCGGGGCGCCAATGCGCCGCGCTGTGTTAGTTGTCCGATAGCGGCGTGATCCTTATCGTCAAAACTGCATGGGAAGCTGGTTCGCGCAATGCGATGCTGATGCGGACAGGCTAAAATCTCAACTGCGTCTCTTCCTCCATCACGATGTCACCCATCGCGACTGCCGAACCGTGACTGTCGATTTCCACGTTCACCGTTTCCTCGTGGTCGGTGATGCGCAACGAATGGTCGCCTGTTCGTCGCCCTTCCGAGTCTACTGCCGTGCGTAATTGCCTCGATTGAAACGAATCCGGTTCATACATAACAAGCGGAGTGTTCGTGCTCTCGATATGCGCCGCTGTAGTGGAAGCCAAGCCGACTTGAAAGTGACGCTGAATTGCCTCCTCAGACAACGGATAATTATAGAGCGCAATATCGCTTAAGAATCCGCGAAACAACCACGACGTCAGGGAATGCGGCACGTATTCCGCAGCACCAATTCGGGCGGGCCAGTCAAGTTCAGTAAGCCAACCATGGTGGGTACCTTCGGCCACGCGTTGCCCGTCGACGTACAACGCGACCCGACCAGAAATGACGCCGTCCGCCTCCGGCCCAGTCGGCTCAAAAGTCGCCGCC
>JAKEIB010000372.1 GCA_022614705.1 Planctomycetota bacterium
ACGCGGGCTCTTGATTTTGTAGGGTCTGACGAAATCGAGCGATGCGTGCGTTCAAAATCTCCCTGAAAACTCAATGCATGTATTCGGACAGACTCTAAGAATCGAGATTTCGGGAAACCGCTTGCGAAACGCGACGGCTTCTGGATTAAGCGGATCATTCAACGCGAGCAGGTCGCGATCGCGACTCACGATTAACTTGGCGTGGCATGCCGCTGCAAGGTCGATGTAGTGCGCATCCTCGGGATCTCGTTGCAAGTCGAAGACATGGGGCACACTTTCCCAGCAAACGGCCACTGTCTTGATCGCGCTAATCCACGCGTCGACGCGTTCTTCGGTTAGCGCAAAGCGACGGGCAAGCGTGGGACGAAGGCAAACATCCCGAAATTCGTCGATAACTTGCTGAGAAACGAAGAGTAGCAGTTTACCTTCCTGTGCGGCAGCGAAACATTTGGCGGCCGGCCCATGAAGAGAGATCGCAGCTTGAAAGTACACGTTGCAATCGAATACAACCCGCTCGATCGCGTTCATCAGCGCTACTCGCGGCGTTCGCGGCGAAGCATGTGCTTTTCCGCTTCGAATATTTCGACCGCTTCATCCTCGCTGAGCTCCAATGACGCGAAGGCCGCACGCACCGGCGCTAGCGCTTCGACAACTGCTAGCTGCGAGATCTTGGTCTCTGACGAAAGCTGAGTTTCGACCGTCACCTTCACGCGCGCTTTATCGGGAAGCGGCAGCGGCACAAGAGGCTTGAGCACCCCGTTATCATAAATGGCATCGATTTGCAGGCTCATACTTGAAGCCTAACACAAGCTTTCGCTGAAAACCAGTATGACGACTCTGGCCGAGCTAACAAGGCCGCCATTTGACCTGGATATTGGACGGCGCTAAGATTCGCGCATGCTGATCTACCTGTTCCTGCTGTTCACCATTGTGCCGCTCGTCGAGCTGTCGATTCTTGTTTGGATCGGCGGGCGAACAGAATGGTGGGTGCCAATACTTATGGTGATCGGCACCGGCATCCTTGGCGCGACGCTTGCGCGGTGGCAGGGATGGCAAGTGCTGCGGCGGATTCGCGAAGATGCGGCGGCGGGGCGTGTACCGGCCGATGCCTTGATCGACGGCTTTTTGATACTTCTCGCCGGTATCTTACTGGTGACGCCTGGCGTGCTGACGGATGTGATGGGCGTCGCGCTATTGATTCCGCCGGTGCGCGCGGGCGTGAAACGCGTCGCCGCGGCGTGGATCAAGCGGAACATCGAGGTTCGCGTGGGCCGCGCGGGCGCGGCTTGCTGGTCGAACGTCGGCGGCGGTGCGCCGCCGCGGCGCGACGAAATTATCAACGCTCGCGTGATCGGTACGCATGTCGAAGACGCGGAACCGTAGCGGCAGGCGGCTCGGTCGCCGCGGCGACCGAGCCGCCCGTGCCTACGTTGTGCTTTCTTTCTCCAACAGCACGAAATGGTAGAGCAGTGCCGCCGCGACGGCGCCCGCGATCGGGGCTAGCCAATAATAGCCGTGATAGTCGAAGTTTCCGTGCACCAGCGCGGGGCCGAATGAGCGGGCCGGATTCATCGACGCCCCTGTAACGGCCCCGCCCGCCAGGATGTCGAACGCGACGGTGAGCCCGATGCCGAAGCCGCCGAGCTTCATCGAGACGGCGCGATTGTCGACCGCGGTGCCGAAGATCGCGGTCATCAGCAGGAACGTGAGAATGAACTCCGTCAGCAACAGGATGGGCACGGTCACCCAAACGTTGGGCAGCGGAATGCCGAGCTGTGCGGCGTCCACCGCGTCGGCCGGGAAAATGGCTTTACATGCCGCGGCCGCGAGCGTGGCCCCTACCAGTTGAGCAACGATGTAGAGCAGCGCCAGCGGCGGTGCGATGCGGCCCGTCGAAAGGAATCCAATCGTCACGGCCGGATTGAAATGCGCGCCGCTCACACCAGCGAAGATGCTCACGGCGACAGAGAGCGCCAAGCCGTGTGCGAGCGCGATGCCGAGTAATCCCGCGCCGCTGTTGATCGGCTCCGCAGTCGACACGATGGCGGCGATGCCGGCGAAACAAAGGAAGAACGTGCCAATCGCTTCCGCCAAAAGCTGCTTCGCCGTGTACATCGTTGGTTACCTTCCAGTGAGCGAGGAGCATGGAGCGAGGAGCATGGAGCGGGGAGCTTGGAGTACGAGCATTCCACTCCCTGCTCATTACAGCTCGCCGCGCAGCGTTTCGAGCGCCGCGTCGTAGTCCGGCTCGCTCGTTACTTCGTCGACATATTCCGCGTGCACGATCTTTCCGTTTGCATCGAGCACGAATACGGCGCGGCATTCAATCTTCAGCTCCTCGATGAGCGTGCCCCAATTCGTGCCAAAGTTGCGATCCTGGTAGTCGCTGCCAACGCGCATGTTCTTGATCTCTTCGACGCCGCAGAAGCGATTCATCGCGAACGGCAGGTCCATGCTGATAGTCACCGCGTTCACCTTGTCGCCCAGGTTGGCGAGCTGCTCGTTGAACTTCTTGGTCTGCATCGCGCACACGGCCGTATCGAGCGACGGGACGACGCTAAGAATCGTCGGCTTGCCCTTGAGGTCGGCGAGCGAAATCGTCTTCATGCCGCCTTCAAAATAATGAACTTTGAAATCTGGCGCCGTTTGCCCCTGCTTCACTTCGCTGCCGGCAAGCGTTAGCGGCGCGCCCTTGAATGTAATGACTCCGGAACGTGACATCGATAAAGACCTTTCGTAGTTCGGTTTCTAGACAAAGAAGATGATGGCAAGCGACGCGGCTGGATCGCCAATTATTTCCCTAGTATCGACTTTTGTCGGCTGACTGCAAGGGGTTGGCGCGAAACGCCAAGCGGTGCCGGGGCGTCCGATGTGCTCTAACGTGCGCGGCTGTTACGCGCCGACCGCCGCGCGATAGCAGTGATCGAACAGCAGTTCGCACTCGGCCTGCTGGATGTCGAGGCACAATTCGCGATTGCCACGATTATCCTCGACGGCCGCCTCGCACAGATCGACGAACGCGAATGGATCCCAGTGACCGCTTTCAAGTGGGCGAGTCTCTCCGATCGCAGATTCGCCGTGGCGAAGACTCGAATCCGCGTCCGCCGCGGCGGACGCGGCCACGTGATCACCGATTGCGTCTAACACCGGATGCCGGCCCACGCGGCGCAGCCAATACTTCGCGTTCGAAAAGTCTCCTTCCCGGCGATGCATGATCGCGTGCCAGAAACTGCCGGACGGCGTCTCGATGCTCTGGCTGATTGCGTGTGACTCGTCGAGAAAATCGTGCAACAGCCACACGCCCGAGATGCAGCACCCCGCCATGTCGCGATCGACGATTTTCGCGTGCGCGAATGCGGTTTTGGTAGAAAGCGATTCAAGCGCTGCCCGCGCGCCGCTACCCGGCATGCCCGCGTCGAGCGGCCGGCGCCGATCGGTCGCTAATAGCGGCGCGAATACCGGGCCGTAGGCCTGCGGATCGAAGAAATTCATGAAGCGGTGAAAACCTTGGCAGGACAGGCACGGCGACGGAATCTCGCTGCGACTTGTAGAATAGCGGCAACCGCCATCAGCATCCAGGCTGCCGGCTCAGGCACCGAAGACCTCGCTGATGTGCCCCCAGCGCCCGCCCCGACGTTGGCCCGCCACACCACGTAGTCGGCCGCGTCGACCGCGTGATCCCCGTTGCCGTCAGCCGCGAAATTGGTCGTCGACCCGAAACCGGCCCGCCACACCTGATAGTCTTCGCTATCGACGTTGCCGTCGTTATTGTAGTCGCCCGGAATCAGCACGTGGGCCTCAATGACCACGCGAATGTTCGACGCCAGATTGAGCCGCCACTCGAAAGGCTGTCCGGTGTCCGGAATACTCCAATAGATGAACGACGAGAGATTGGTCGGCGGGATATCGGGCTGATCCGG
>JAKEIB010000373.1 GCA_022614705.1 Planctomycetota bacterium
CTGGCGAGTTCAGATCGTGTACACGCATTGTCGAACGCAACTTGTTGAAATCCTAAGAGTTAACCGAAGTCACTCCGGCGTTAGCCGGACAGTAGTGATCCTTGATCCTTTTTTGGAAGAGTCGTTGCCGCTCTTCGCGCGGTACCCAGGCGCAATATGCGCCCGAGGTAATCGCGGCCGCGTCGATCCGCTCAGTGGACTCTTGATCGAGGCGAAAACAATCTCCGGCGCGCACAATTCCTGGTCTGCGGGCAATCAAGTGTTTCTGCAGATGGTCAGCTGGAAATATGCAGTCGCTATCGGTAAAGAGAAGGTAAGGCGCGCTGCTTGCTCGTGCGCCATCATTGCGGCAGAGCGCGACGCGAAAGCCACGGTGCGGGTGCGTAATCCATTTGACCGGGAAGTCAGCCGTGTGGGCGAAGTTACGCACGATTGTCGGCGTTTGATCCATCGAGCCGTCGTCCGCGACGATGACCTCGAATTTCCCGGCCACACCCCGCTGCAGCGCCAGGGAGCGCAGGGAGCGCTCCAAATGCGCGGGGCGCTGATAGGTCGTGAGAACAACAGACAATTCAAGCTTTAATGGCATAACCTGCACGCACTACCAGCCATTGCGCCGCGCACCAACGAGGAGCTTCTCGCGAAATCGCAGCAGGGATCAATTGGGGCCGGGAGAGTAGTGGAAAATCTGCGGAAATGGCAATAGGAAAAGCCGGGCTACACGTTTCCACGTTTCCCTTCGTTCTTGCCAAATACCGCCGCATTTTTAGCCCGATTCGGGCCATGCCAGAACGCGCGGTTTCAAGATGGCGCCGTGAGTTTTTTTTCGGTTGGCCTGCGAATGGATCGCAGCGGGGTGCATTCCCCACTTTGCGCGCCGTGCCAAAGAATAAGGGTTTAGCGATGCTTTCGATGCTGGATAACACGTCTATTCCGACCAAGCAAAGCTGTCATATCGCCTGCTAACAGTGAAAAAGAGCTACTTGGTTTTCTTGAATTACCTGGATTAACCGCGAGTGGGCAAAGTTGGAGTAATTCACCGCCGAATTGGTGTGCCAATTTACAAAGTGAGGAATGCACCCATCGCAGCGTTGATGACGCAATCGGCATTCCCAATTTGGCGACAGAAATATACAGTGTGCCCATTCATTGGTGGTGCATCTGCTCCCGCGAACCGGAGCAATTGGTTTCGGTGGCAGGCATTGCTTGCCGGCAGTGCCCACCTAGTTGAGGACTTAGGTAACGACCCCAGGGCGTATTCCATGGCAACTCAATCCAAGCACGCGTTTGTAGCCAGCGCTGCCGACAATTCGATCACCGGGCGAATCGCGTTCATTCGCCAAATGCAAACCGACCTGCGAACACGGCCAGTGACCGGCTCGTTGGGGGTCCTCAAAAAGTTCGTGTATAAGGCGGTCCGCTCCGCCTTCTGTCGGCAGTTCAACGTGAACTCGGCGACGGTGGATCTTGTCGAGGCTCTGTATCGCGAGACGGAAGGCCATGCCTCCCCATCGCGCGCACCGGTCGCGGTGCCGTTTGTTCCAAGTGTGGTGAATCAAACGCTTGCGGCCAATAACGCCGTCGCGTTTTCGACCGGCGAGGTGCTCGCGTCGTGCGGGCAGACTCAAGACCAGGCCAAGCTCAACAATATCCGGCCTCTCGACGGCTTCAATTCGGTGTACACCTCGCCCGCCGAAATGCGAATGCCCGAGCGGGTCGCGCTCTACAGTTTGATCTTCGGCATGCAGCCACGAAATTGCTTGGAAATCGGCACGTTTCGCGGCGGCTCCTCCGCCATCATTTGCGGGGCGATGAACGACACCGGCTACGGCCAACTCGCCTGTGTCGACCCGATCCCCAAGATCGAACCCCAGCTGTGGTCGCAGTTAAGCAACCGCTGCCGCCTGTTCGAAGGGCCTTCGCCAGACATCCTGACCGACGTCGCCAAGCAGGTAAACGAACCATTTGATTTCGCGCTCATCGATGCCAATCACACCTACGACGCCGTGCGCCGCGATATTGCCGGTGTGCTTCCCTATCTGGCAGATCAAGCGTATCTGCTGTTTCACGACGCGAACTACCCAGATGTAAGGCGGGCGATTGACGAATCCGTCGCGTCCTGCAGCCAACTCACCGACTGCGGCTTGATGTCGGTCGAGCCGACGGTGCTTTACGAAAACGGTCAAAACGTCACCTGGGCTGGGTTGCGGTTGCTCAAGTATCAACGCCCCGTACGAAAGGCGAAGGCCGCATGAACCGCAAACTACCCGTCATCATCGCCGGTACGAATTGTCTGAGTGGCGTCAACAGTTGGGCCGTTCAACTCCGGTCGGCCATGGCCGACCACCCGCGCTACGACGTGCGGACACTGTACGTCGGACCCGAAGCGGCTACCAACGCAGATATCGCCGTACAGACGCTCCAAGAGGCGCACGAGACCGTGCGCGATATGGCGCCGGTCGTCGTCGTCCCGAACTACGTGTGGTCGCTGTATCTCACCGGTTTCGAGCCCGGCGTGCGTTGCGTGGGTATGTGCCACGCAGACAGCGACGAGCAGTATTATCGGCCTTTAAGTTGGTACGAACCGGCGATCGCGAAATTCATTGCCGTCAGCAAGGAATGCGATGAACGCCTCGCGAAATACGTTTCATTCCGGGCGCAAGATATCGTCACCCTTCCCTACGGCGTTTGCATACCTAGCTCGCTCAATCGTACCTACCAAACCGAACCACTGCGATTGATCTACGCGGGTCGGGTAACGCAGCCTCAGAAGCGGGTTTGGGATTTTGTGCCGCTCGTGGAGCTCCTCCTGCGGGCGAAGGTGCCGTTCATGTTCGACATCGTCGGCGAGGGCGACGAATTCGCTCCCCTGCAACAGGTGCTGCGGGCCCGTGTTCCGGCCGCGGATGTGTTTTTCCATCCGCGCGTTCCGCATGCCGCAATGGCCGCCAAATGGCTGGAGCACGACATCTTCTTGCAGGTTTCCGATTTCGAAGGCACCAGCGTCAGCATGCTCGAGGCGATGGCCCACGGGGTCGTACCGGTCGTCACGGCGGCCAGCAGCGGCATCGCCGGCGTGATTGATCCTGGGGACAACGGCTTTGTGGTGCCAATTGGCGACATGGCCGCCATGGCCAAGGTGATAGCTCAGCTAGCGGGCGACCAATCGTTGTTGGCGGATGCAGGCCGGGCCGCGTATCGCACCGTTCAGGTGTATTCGATGGATTTATATGCCCGGAAGTTTGCCCGGATTCTCGATGAGGTGGTCGCGGTCGACGAGAACGTGGACTACCAAAAGCGGTATGGCATCTTTTCGCCGACGCATCCGCTTTTGGTTCAGCGGCAGTTGATCGAGCGGCAAAGGCTCGAATTCGACGAGCTCAATCAGCGGTTGGTGAAACGGCTGCTTAAAGGCGGACTCAAGCGTTGGCGACGGTCGAAGTCGCAGCCTGGCTCGAGCAACAAGCAAGCGGCCTAAACCAGCAGCAATGAACTAAGCTGTTGCCCCGACAATGACGCTTGTTCGCTGCGTTCCAAACCAAAATGGGTTGCCTCGTTTCCCAAAGAGCCGGCAAGTAGCAGCGTATGTCACGGGCAATTATTATCACCGGCATGCATCGATCTGGGACATCCCTGATCAGCAGCCTGCTGCAACGTGCGGGTATCCACGTTGGTGAGAAACTTCTGGCTGGCAATTCTGCCAATCCGCGAGGCTACTTCGAAGACGTCGACTTTTACGAGTTCCAGGAACATCTTTTACACGAGCGCGGGCAGACCTATCTGTACGTAGATAATCATATCGCGTTCGAACCGAGTGCCGCAGAGGCGGGGCGCGCCCGCCAATTGATTGCCGAAAGGTCTCACCGGCCCCTTTGGGGTTGGAAGGATCCGCGAACTTCGCTGTTTCTCTTTTTCTGGCAACAATTGTTGCCAGACGCTCGTTTTCTGCTTGTTTATCGGCACCCGATCGAAGTCCTATTATCGCTGCTACGGCGAGGCGAATTCGATAGTCACCCATCGCCGATGGCGGGATTGCACGCCTGGCTCGTATATAACTCGAACATACAAGCGTTTTGCGACCAGCACCGAGACCGCTGCCTCCTTGTTCATATCGCCGGAGTGGTCAAACACGCGACGAAGTTCTCCCAGCTGCTTCGGAAAAAACTACAAATCAATTCCAGCCTGAGTCCGCAAGCGTTCGCGCAGATTTATCACAGTACTGAGCTGCAGCAAACGCCCTTCTCCTCCGAATTAGATATCCTGCTCGCGAGCATTTGTCCGCAATTGCTTGAGTTGTATGAACAACTCAATCGACAAGCCGACTTGCCGAGCGATGAGATCCAAGTCGATTCGACCGCGTCGCAGCCGTTGTCGCCGCTGGTTCACTTCAACGAGAACCTTGCCGAACCGATCAGCTTGCCGGTTAAATACAGTCTGCTGCAAATGCTGTTATCGACGCTCGCCCCGGAGCTCACTGAAAGGATGCTCGTCCGGTTCAACGAGAGCGCAAAAGCGTCTCAGCACAAAGTCGACGACCTCTGGCTGCTAGCACAGCAATATCAACGCCTCAATGCTGAACAGGAACAGGAGTTATGTCGTCGGTCGACCCAGATCGCTGAACAGCAGCAGGAGTTGGATCGCCAGTCAGTCCAGATCGAGTCCTTAACGGCCGAATTGAGTAGCATCTACGACACGCATATCGGGAGGGTAATGCGGTCCTACCGGAATCTGTAAGAAAGGTGGAAGAAAGCCGCGTAACGTCCAAAGTCATCGGGCTGTCCCGCAACCAGTGTCGGGAGACCTGGTCCAAAGTGAAATCGGTCCTCCGTGCCATCGATTTCTTTTGCATGTTGTTTACAGCCAAAGGCCATTGAAAATCACATGCGGTCCCAGCGCGATAACATTTGGCCCGCCCACTCACCGTCTTGAGTAAGACGAAATCCCACGCTGCGAAAGGGGTCGGAGAATTCCACTTCGCTTAAAGCATTGAACCAACCTGAATATCTGCGTCGCGCAATCTCTTCACACGAGGAGCCAACGGACACGGCATAGGAACATACGACACTCCGGAAATTCTGCGCCAGAAAAGCAGCCAGTCTTCCTAGATCGTGCACGTATTCCAAGATGCCGCAAAACAAACCGACATCATGACCGAACAGTTGAGGAAGCGTGGGTACATTGAGATCACGCTTCATGATTTCGGCCTTTAACGGAACTGCATCACTGCCTACGTAGCTGCAATCCGCGGGGAGCGCCTCGGCTACGACTGAATTTCCGGCTCCAAACTCAAAGACCCGCTCACCGGGGCGCACAAAACCGGCAAGCAGCTTTCCGCGCTCTTGCCACGATTCGTTGTGCGAGGCAGCGTCGCCCCATCGCTCGGTATCGGTGCAACGAGCACGTCGTAACGCTACCGTGTGCGAAATTCGAGCCTTTCGCTGTGCTTCGGGGGCATCGACGAACGGCTGAATTGGTCCGATTCGACCACGAGAACCATCTTCGGAATCCCGCCTGTATACTTGTTCCTCGCACACCTCGAGCCCCCCGCTTCATTCTTGCGGACCACATAGTAGCTCTCATGTTCCAATTGCACACTTCAGTGAATCTTTAGCTCGGCTTCGTTGTTCCAATGAGAAATGGCCGCGCTCGAAGTGGTGGAATAAATATCGCC